>CP119314.1:5115000-5454146 GCA_029202385.1 Candidatus Sphingomonas phytovorans | reverse complement strand
AAAAACGTCTGTTTTCCTTGACTTACGGGCCTGCAGCGCCTTCTGCCGGGTGAGTCCAGACTAGGCCACGCGCCATTGCGGGGGATTCGCCGGGGCCGTCAGTAATGACATAGAAACTGCCGCCAGTTCGAAGACCGGCTCTCAGTCTCCCGGCACGCCAATATAATCAGGCCCATAGACGGCATCGCGAATATCGTGATGCAATGACCCGTCGAAGGGCCTGACCTGGACGAAGAACACCACGGCCATATCGTTGGCGGGATCGACCCAGAACAGGGTCGTTTCTGCACCATCCCAGAAGAATTCGCCGACGGAGCCGCGATTCTCTGCGGCCGTGCGGGGTTGCGCCGTCCGCACGGCGACATCGAGACCGAAACCGACCGCTCCCTTCCCCGGCAGGAAGAACCGTCGGGTGATTCGCGGATCGAGTTGGTCCGTCGACATCAGCCGAATCGTCGACGGCGCGAGGATGCGTATTCCATCCAGCGTGCCGCGACCGAGCAGCATGCGGGCAAAGCGCATGTAATCGTCGAGTGTCGAGGCCAGCCCTGCCCCACCCATCGTCAAGCGGCGCGGACCGAAATTGAGGGCGCGCGTCTTCTCGTCCGGTTGCCGGACGAGCGTACCATCCGCCTGTCTCACATAGCTCGCGGCGAATCGAGCAAGGCGCTCCGGGGGCTGAGTCCAGCCGGTGTCGTGCATGCTGAGTGGATCAAGGATGGTGCGCCTGACATGCTGCTCGAACGGCTCACCCGTCAGACGCTCGACGAGCAAGGCCTGGACATCGACGCCCGCACTGTAGCTCCACTCCGCGCCGGGATCGAACAGCAGCGGCACGTGCGCCAGCTTGTCGCCCATCTCCTCGAGACTGTTGGTCAGCGCGAGCGGATTGATCTGATGGAAGATGACATCCGCGGCAGTGTCGCGCATGCCATAGGAGAAGCCGGCCGTATGCCGCATGATATCGCGGATCGTGATCGGTCGTGCCGGAGCGCGGAGGACGGGGTTGCCGCCGGCGCTCGTGCCATCGATCACCTTGGCCTCTCCAAAGGCCGGCAAGTAGCGGGCCAGCGGATCATCGAGGCCAAACTTGCCCTGTTCCCAGAGCTGCATCAGGGCAACGCCGGTCACCGGCTTGGTCATCGAGAAGATCTGGACAAGCGTGTCGCGTTTCATCGGCCGATGGGCCTCGCGATCGGCCTCTCCCGCCGCGCCGAAATAGCGTTCTACCCCCTGCTGCCAGATCAGCGCCGATGCACCCGCCGCTCGTCCCCCGGCGACCATTTGACGAAGCGCTGCATCGATCCGCATATGATCGAGGGTGAAGGCCGCTGCCCCGACGGGTTCGCGTGCCCAGGCACTCCGCGGCGTGGCCAGCCCCAGGACGATCGTCGCCAACGCGCTGCGTCGCTGCATTTCAGCTTCTCCCCTATTATGCTTGATGATAACGTTCACAAGATCGGCTTTACAAGAGAATTAGCAGACGCCGGCTTTGGTCGGGAGAGGAGTGTCGCATGATGAGTCAACTCGTCCTGATGACTGCGCAGGCGACGAGCCTGGCGGCGACCAACTACGCGGTCGACGCGCCGATGCAGCGCCCTTCCTCGCCACCAAGCTGGGCCGACGAGTTCGACGGCACGCGGATCGATCCCGACGCATGGCGATACGACACGGAGCGCAATGCGCAGGGCTGGTTCAATCACGAGCTTCAATATTATGCCGCCACCCGGCCCGAGAATGCGCGGATCGAACACGGCGCGCTGTTGATCGAGGCTCGCCACGAGACGTTACGGGCGCAGCACGACTGGGGCGGACAAGCCTATAGCTCGGCGAAGCTCGTGACCCGGACAGCGCGAGGCTATGGCTTCTACGAGGTTCGTGCGAAGCTGCCCTGCGCACGCGGCACCTGGCCCGCGATCTGGTTGCTGCCGTCTGGCGGGACATGGCCAGATGAAGGCGAGATCGACATGATGGAAATGGTCGGCTGGCAACCGGAGGTGGTTCACGCAACGCTCCATTCCGGCGCGTTCAACCATCGCCTAAGGACTCAGCGCGGCGCCGCAAAACATGTGCCGACAAGCTGTTCGGCATTTCATCGCTACCAGCTCGACTGGCGCCCGGATGCGATCACCATCGGGGTCGACGACCGCGTTTATATGCAGGTCAGGAACGACCAGGCGGGCGGCAAGGCGGCGTGGCCGTTCACCCGCCCCTATAACCTGATCCTCAACCTCGCGATCGGCGGCGACTGGGGTGGCGCGAAGGGCGTTGACGACGCCGCGCTCCCGCAACGGATGACGATCGACTATGTACGCTACTGGCGCAGGGCGCCGCAATAATGAGCACGCCCGATATCACGGTGCACCATCTGGGCCGCGAGAAGCAGCCGCTCGTCGTCATCGACAATTTCGCGCCCGACCCCGACGCACTCCGTGCTGCCGCCGTCGCCGCCCGCTTCAGCCCGGCCGAGCATTATTATCCGGGCATCCGCGCGCCGCTTCCGGCGGGATATATATCAGGGCAACAGCCGATCATCGCGACCATCGTCGCCGATGCCTTCGGCCAAACCGGCCTTGCCCAGGTGATCGACGCCAGCTTTTCGATGGTCACATCGGAACCTGCCGCCCTGTCGGTCACCCAGCGCCTGCCCCATTGCGATGCCTTCGCCGTCGAACGGATCGCGCTCCTGCATTATCTCTCGCCCGAAGGAAGCGATGGCACCGCCTTTTTCCGCCACCGGTCCACCGGATTCGAGACGGTCGACCAGGCCCGCGCGCCGATCTATTTCGATCAGCTCAGCGCCGAAATCCGTTACGGCGGGGAACCACCCCTCGCCTATGTCGCCGGAGACACTCCCCTGTTCGAGCGCACGATGCTGGTGGAGGCGCGCTACAATCGCGCGCTGATCTATCGAAGCTATCTACTGCACAGCGGCGCGATCTCGCCAGGCGCCCTGTTGTCGCCCGATCCGGCCAGCGGCCGGCTGACGATCACGGCGTTCCTGTCGATCGAACAAGAGGAGACGCGCTGATGGACGCATATCAGCCAACGCGCCGGTCGGTAGTGGCGGGACTAAGTGGAGCGGCGGTCGCCGCGGTGACGGCGGGCGCTGCGGCCCGCCCTGCCCGCTCGTCGGATCCAGATCTCGGGCCGAATGTCCTGATCGCCGATCCGTCCATGCCGCGCGCCGTCCTCCAGCAGCGGGTCGATGCCATCTTCCAGTCGATGGAACGCGCCCATTTCACCGACGCTCGCCACGCGATCCTGTTCAAACCCGGTCGATATGATGTTGACGTCAATGTCGGCTTCTTCACCCAGGTCGCCGGTCTCGGCGCGATGCCCGGCGACGTCGCGATCGACGGGCACGTCCATGCCGAAGCCGACTGGGCAAAAGGCATGGCGCTGGTGAACTTCTGGCGTGGCGTCGAGAATCTGGAGGTCCGCCCGCCCGACGGCGCCGACCGCTGGGCGGTGTCGCAGGCGGCACCGTATCGCCGGGTCCATCTGGGCGGAGACCTCGCGCTGGACGATGGCGGCTGGTCGAGCGGAGGCTTCATCGCCGACTGCCGGATCGACGGCACCATCCGCTCGGGAAGCCAGCAGCAATGGTTCACCCGCAACAGCGAGATACGGGGCTGGAATGGCGCGAACTGGAACATGATGTTCATGGGCGTCGACGGTGCCCCGGCGACGAGCTTTCCAGAACCACCCTATACGACCATCCCGGCCGTTCCCGTCATTCGAGACAAGCCCTTCCTCCACATCGACACGACTGGTGAGTGGAAGGTGTTCGCACCGGCCCTGCGGCGGGCGGCACGAGGCGTCAGTTGGGGGGACCGGAAACCCGAAGGCAGGTCCATTCCGCTGTCGCGCTTTTTCATCGCTCGTCCCGACATGCCGGCACGGCAGATCAATGCTGCCCTGGCGCTCGGGCGGAATCTGTTGCTGACGCCCGGAGTCTATCACCTCGACACGCCACTCAGGATCGATCGCGCGGACACCATCATCCTAGGGCTCGGCCTCGCGACCTTGCTGGCGGAAGGCGGCAGCAAGGCGATCGTCGTGGCGGATGTGCCGGGCGTCACGATCGCGGGACTGATGATCGATGCCGGACCGATCCTCTCCCCGGTGCTGGTGGAGATAGGCCCCAGGGGCGCCTCACACGATCACCGCGCCAATCCTACGCTTCTGTCCGACCTTTTCTTCCGCGTCGGCGGAGCGAGCACCGGCAATGCCGAGACCTGCCTGGAGATCAACAGTCACCATGTGATCGGCGATCATCTGTGGATCTGGCGTGCCGATCATGGCGACCGGGCAAGCGGCCGAGTCCATGTCGGCTGGGATGAGAGCGTCGGCAATCAGGGGCTGGTGGTGAACGGCGATGATGTGACGATGTGTGCGCTCTTCGTGGAGCATTTCCGTCGCTACAACACGCTCTGGAACGGAGAACGCGGGCGGACCTGGTTCTATCAGAACGAGCTGCCCTATGATCCGCCGAACCAGTCCGCCTACATGGCCGGCACGACGCGCGGCTGGGCCGCCTACAAGGTTGCCGACAGGGTCGACGATCATGAAGCCGTTGCGCTGGGCATCTACGCAAACTTCACCGCCGACCCCGGCATCGTCGTGGAAAGCGCGATCGAGGCGCCGCGCAAGCCGGGCGTCCGCTTCTCCAGCGTCACGACGATCTCACTCGGCGGCGGCAAGGGAACGATCGCGCATCTGGTCAACGAGGCTGGCGAGGCAGCGCGGCCCGGAGCGATCAGGCAGACGCTCGTCAGCTATCCACCCCATCCCTAACGCCGGCCGCGCACCCCGAGAACGCAGAGGCCGCCGCACAAGGTCAGTACCACCAGCGCAAGCATGACGGCGCTGAAATCATGCGGTGTCGCCAGCCACCAGGTAAGCAATGGGCCAAGCAACGATGGAAGCGTGTTCGTCAAATTGATCAGCCCCAGGTCGCGACCGCGATGCTGCGGGTCCGGCAGCAACTGCATCGAGAAAGCCGCGTGCAACGGCAGGAACACGCCGGAACCGACCGCATAGACGCCGAACGCCAGCGCACCCGTCCCCCAGTCGCGCGCGAACGCCATGCCGAGGAGGCCGATGGCAGCGACGACGGCGGCCGCGACCAGAAACGGCTTGCGACGATCAAGTCGGTCGGACAGGCGACCGGCCAGCACGGCGATCGGCAGCGGCAGGATGAACGATATCGTCAACAGATGGCCGACGCGCAACGCGAGGTCGCGATGCGGTTCGTTCGGGGTGACGCTCTCGAAATAATAGAGCAGGTACAGCGAGAGGACCACGCCGGCGATTTGCATGAAGAGCCGCGCACCCCACGCGGCGGCAAGGTCATGGCGTTGGGAAATAGCCAACCGGCCCGGCTCGATCACAATCGGAACCGGGCGTGCGCGAGCGAACAGCAGCGGCGTCACGCATACGGCGATCGCCAGCACCACGATCGCGAGTTGCGCTGCCTGGCCGAGCGTGCCGACACTCACCACGATCGCGAGCACGGCCGATGCCGACGGGTTGGCCAACGCAAGCAGGCCGCCGGTAAAACCCTTCTGGGCGTCAGGTATCTCGTCCGCCATGATTGCCGCGAGCGGCCCCAGCATCGCGTTGAGCGCAGTCTGGAAAACGATCGTCGCCACGATGATCGCGCAGGGCGTCGACGCGGCATCGATCAGTGCATAGGACATGGCCGTCGCGACCAGGCCGCCGGCCACCCACTTGCGACGCCCCTTCCCCGCCGCCACCGAGCCATCGCTGAGCCAGCCGAACAAGATGCTCGACAGGCTCGCCGCGATCGCGCCGCTGGTCACCGTCGCGGTGAACACACCAAGCCTCGCATCGCCCGCCACCGCCTCGATCTTCATCGGCAGCAACAGGCTGAGGAGCGGCAAATAGCCCATCACCCCGCCGACATGGGCGATCGCGTAGATCAGCAGGAAGCCGACCGCGCGATGGCCATCGCGCGGTCGGCCCGCAAGCGAGGAGAGCAAGGGGAAAGGCATCGGCTATCGCCGTTTATTGCGCCCGCCAACGGCGATCGGCAACACGCGCGATGCCTTCAGGTCACGGCTTCATCGTCGCCGGTTCGAGTGTCGCGGTCGAGACCATCGAGCGATCGGTCGCGTCACGCGCCAGCGCGACACGGTAGCGGCCGCCGGCGATCCGCCAGCCCGGCAGCTTCAGATCATAATCGGCGACGACACGAGGCTCCGCGGTCAAAGTCACGCGACGCGATTCCCCCGGCTTCAGTGTGACACGCTTGAACGCAGCAAGCCGCATCGGCGCATTCGATCCGTCGCGCGTGACATATATCTGCGGCACGTCCGTACCGGCGCTGCGACCGGTATTGACCACGTCGAACGAGATGCTCAGCACCTTGCCACCGGTCACGACCGGGTGGCGATACGTGAAACTGGTGTAGCTGAGCCCATGCCCGAACGCGAACAGGGGCTGCTGGCCCTTCTTCTCGTACCAGCGATACCCGACATCGGCCCCTTCGACATAATCGACCGGGAAGCTGCTGAGCCGATACTTGCCTGCGCTGGCGGGATCGGCCGCGGCCTGCGCCTCGAGCGAGGTCAGCGTATCCAGCCCGACCGGCGCCGGGCGCGGCGCCTGTGACGCAGCGGCAAGGAAGGTGATCGGCAAGCGGCCGGACGGGTTGACCCGGCCGCTCAGGATATTGGCAATCGCCTCGCCACCACGCTGCCCGGGATACCAGGCCTGGACAACCGCCGGCACGGACTGAATCCAGGGCATCAGCACAGGCCCGCCGGTTTCCAGCACCGCAATGGTCCTGGGCTGCGCCGCGGCCACGGCCGCGATCAACGCATCCTGCCCGTCCGGCAGGGAAAGGTTCGGGACATCCTGGGCCTCGGTCGTCCATTGAGTCCCGAACACGATCGCGATGTCGGCGGCACGTGCCGCCGCTGCCGCGGCGGCAGCATCCTTTCCGTCGACGAAGCTGATCTGCGCCTGCGGCATGGCGGCGCGCAGTGCGTTGAGCGGTGAGGAAGCGTGGTAGGTAAGGCGAGCGAAGGACATCGCCGCACCCGAGGTCAGCGGGATCTCGATCGGCGCCCCGCCAACCGAGCGCACCTGGCTCGACCCGCCACCGGACAGCACGCCGACATCGGCATGTCCGCCAATCAGCACAATGCGCCTGGCCGTGGCCGCGAGTGGCAACAGGCCACCCTCATTCTTGAGCAGGACGATGCCTGCCTCGGCCGCGCGCTGCGCCACATCGGCATGCTGCTCATAAGGGATCGCCTGTACCTTGTCCGGCACTGGTGAATCGTACAGGCCAGTCTCGATCAGCCCGGTTAGATAGCGCACGACCATATCGTCGAGCCGGGTCGCCGGCACCTTGCCCGATTCGACATCGACCTTGAGCCGGTCGCTGAAGAAGATCTCGCTATCCAGCTCCTGGCCCGATTCCTGGTCGAGCCCCGCATTGGCTGCCTTGGCGGTCGAATGGACTCCGCCCCAGTCGCTCATCACCCAGCCGCGATAGCCCCAGTCGCGCTTCAGCACATGGTTCAGCAGGAAATCATTCTCGCACGCCCAGTCGCCATTGACCTTGTTGTACGAGCACATGACCGACCCGGGCTTCCCCCGCTCGATCGCGATCTGGAAAGCGAGCAGGTCGCTCTGCCGCAGGCTGGCCTCGTCGATCCGCGCATCGACGACCATCCGCCCGGTCTCCTGCGCATTGAGCGCGAAATGCTTGACCGTCGAGACGATGCGGTTCGACTGAACCCCGGCGATATGAGCGCCAGCCATCTCGCCCGACAGCAGCGGATCCTCGCCCAGATATTCGAAATTGCGCCCGTTCCAGGGATCGCGTGTCAGGTTGACGCCGCCGGCGAGCAGCACGCTGAAACGCTTGGCACGTGCCTCGGCCCCGATCATGGCGCCGCCGGCATGGGCAATATCCGGGTCGAAGCTCGCCGCCGTCGCCAGGCTCGACGGCAGCGCCGTCGCGACATCGCCCTTGCGCTGCTCGACCTGGTTGGCGACGCCCAGAGAGGCATCGCTCTCGCGGATCAGCGGAACGCCGAGTCGCTGGATACCGTCGATATGGCCGGCCGAGGGGATCAGCTCATTGGCCGTCTTGCCCTTGGCCATGGGTGGGAACAACCCGTGGACAAGCCCGATCTTCTCGTCGAGGGTCATCCGGGCGACGATGCTCCGGGCACGGGCCCGCGCATCATGCGAGGGTGCGGATGCCGAGGTACGAGACGGCACCGATTGCGCGCTCGCCATTGCAGCAAGCGACACGCTGAGCAGCGCCACGGCGATACGTTTCGACATCATCTCTCTCCTCCTTTTACCGGCCCGCCGACAGGGGATCGGACCGATCCATCGTCAACATTCCGCTCACGCCTATGCGTCGATCGACCACCAACAGCACAGTTTGAGAACGTTCTCAACTGACTTGACACGAATTGTCCGACGAGTCATGAGAACGTTCTCAAATCAAACGCGAACTGAATCGCGTTACAACAAGTCGGCGTGACAACGTTGACAAAAATGGGGGAGGATCGATGCGCAGCTTCAATGCCAGCTCGCTTTCGCGGCTTTTGGTGAGTGTTTCGGCAATCGGGATTGCGGCCGTGCCATATGCGGCAGCGGCGCAGGAAGCATCGGCAGCCGGCGAATCGCGAATCCAGGCAGATGCACCGGAGGGCGATATCGTCGTCACCGGCATCCGCGCCAGCTTGCGCCAGTCGCTCGATATCAAACGGGACTCGCAGGGCGTCGTCGATGCCATCTCGGCCGAGGAGATCGGTAAATTCCCCGATACCAACCTCGCCGAATCGCTCCAGCGCATCACCGGCGTGTCGATCGACCGCTCCAACGGCGAGGGCTCGCTCGTCACCGTTCGCGGCTTCGGCCCTGAATTCAACCTGGTGACGCTCAACGGCCGCCAGATGCCGACCGCGCTGATCGGCGACGGCGGCAGCGCGCCGTCGTCACGTTCGTTCGACTTCGCCAACCTTGCCTCCGAGGGCGTCGCAGCGGTCGAGGTCTACAAGAGCGGCCGCGCGTCGATCGAATCGGGCGGCATCGGCTCGACCATCAATATCCGTACCCCGCGCCCGTTCGA
Source organism: Candidatus Sphingomonas phytovorans (assembly GCA_029202385.1). Taxonomy (NCBI): domain Bacteria; kingdom Pseudomonadati; phylum Pseudomonadota; class Alphaproteobacteria; order Sphingomonadales; family Sphingomonadaceae; genus Sphingomonas; species Candidatus Sphingomonas phytovorans. Next base: position 5,445,019 of record CP119314.1, on the reverse strand, counting down.
CCGGCCGGGCACCCGCGGCAGCCTCGCCGTCAAGGGCGTGATGGATACCTCCCAGAACGGCAAGAACGACGTCACGCCGGAAGTCTCGGGCATCTTCAGCACGACCCTGGCTGACGACCGTATCGGCTTTGCGGTCATCGGCTCCTATCAGAAGCGCAAGGCGAGCACGAACCAGGCGATCGTCGGCTGGCGTGACGGCTATCTCGGCAACGAGAACAACTGGGGCTCGCTGGCGCCGCCGGGAACGCCGCGCGCCGCGAACATCACCAACCGGCCGGGCCCGACCGACGTCTATCAGGTCCCGCAGAATGCGTCGTATGAGTTCAACAACATCAATCGCGAGCGCATCAACGGCCAGGCGGTCCTGCAATTCCGCCCGACCGATGCGCTGACCGCGACGATCGACTATACCTATTCACGCAATACCGTCGAAACCCGCAACAGCAATGTCGGCATCTGGTTCAACCATGACGACACGTCGAGTTCCTGGACCAATGGTCCAGTTGCCGGCCCGGTCTTCTATACCGAGCGCTTCGCCGCGCCGGATGCCGGCTGCGTGGCGCCGTCGACGACCTGCAACGTCGGCAAGGACCTTTCCTATAGCGGGTCGCTCACCGCCAACCGCGCGGAGAACAAGTCGCTCGGCGGCAACCTGGTGTGGAAAGCGCCGGGCGGGATGACGGTGACGCTCGATGCGCATCACTCGACCGCGGAAGTGAAGCCGACCAACAAATACGGCTCGAACATGTCGGTCGGCACGGCGATCTTCGGCGTCCAGAACCAGACGATCAACTTCGACCATGACCTGCCGGTCATCTCGTACAATATGGCCCCCGGCATCGATCCGCTCAACGCCGCGCTGGTCACGCCAACCGGCAGTGCTTTCCGCAACGCCTATTTCAGGGACGAGATCAACCAGGTCCAGTTGAGCAGCCACTATGATCATCAGGGCGGCTTCCTCGACAGCCTCGATTTCGGCGTCTCCTATGTGCAGAACAAGGTACGTTCGGCCTTCGGCACCATCCAGAACGACACCTGGGGCGGCATCGGCCCTGCGTCCTCGCTTCCCGACAACATGCTCTCGCTCGCGACGCTGCCGAACCTGTTCCCAGGCCTTGCGCAGTCGGGCATGGCCCAGAAATTCTACACCTTCAATTTCGAGCAGATGGTCGATCTGCTTGAATCGAAGTTCCAGGCGTGCAGCAAGCCGCGATCGGGTACTGCCGCTCCCGGCACCTGCCTTGCGGATTTCAATACAGACCGGCGCATCACCGAAAAGACGATCGCACCCTATCTGCAGGTAGCGACCAAGTTCGACGCGTTCGACAATCCGGCGCACATCGTCGCCGGCCTGCGCTACGAGACGACCAACGTCTCGTCCTCGGCGCTGGTGCCGGTGCCATCACGCACCCAGTGGGTGTCGGACAACGAGTTCAACGTCGTCCTCTCAGGCGACAGCACCTTCACCCAGTTCCGGGGCCAGTACCAAAACTGGCTGCCGTCGGTCGATTTCGATATCTCGCCACTTCACAACGTCAAACTGCGCGCATCGTACAGCCACACGATCACTCGCGCCGCCTATGACGTCATGCAGGGCGGGCGAACGCTGGACGGACTGTTCCGTGTCGGCGGAGGCACCGGCGCGCAAGGCAATCCGGGCCTGATCCCGTACAAGTCGAAGAATATCGATCTGTCGGCCGAGTGGTATTATGGTCGCGACAGCTATATTTCGATTGGCTACTTCCACAAGAACGTCGCGAACTTCATTTCGACCACTCGCGTCGATACCACCGCGTTCGGCCTGACCACCCCCGTGGGCGGTCCGCGCTACAATGCGGCGCTCGCTGCACTCGGGGCGAATGCGACGGCCACCCAGATCCGCCAGTATATCTTCGCCCATTACCCGCAATCGTCGAACGCGGCGCAGGGCCTGATCTACGCCCTGCCCGAGGATCCGGCGCTCAACTTCCAGATCACCACGCCGGTGAACAGCGATCAGACCGCTTCGATCCATGGCTGGGAATTCGCCGTCCAGCACAGCTTCTGGGATACCGGCTTCGGCGCGATCCTGAACTACACGATCGTCGACGGCAGCGCGAAGTACGACAACAGCAAGCCTGCCACCGTCACACAGTTCGCGCTGACCGGCCTCAGCAACAGCGCGAACGCGGTCGCGTTCTTCGACAAATACGGCATACAGGCGCGTGTCGCGTACAACTGGCGCGGCGAATTCCTGCAGGCGACGGGCCCCAACCCGACCTATACCGAGGCCTATGGCCAGGTGGACGCGAGCGCGAGCTACGAGTTCAGGAAGGGGATGAGCGTCTTCGCCGAGGCCATCAACCTGACCGGCGCAGGTCGGCGCCAGCATCAGCGGTCCGATCGCAACGTCACCCTCGTCTCGCCGGGGTTCGCCCGTTACGCGGTCGGCGTTCGAGCGGCGTTCTGATCCGGGCCCGCCGGAAGACTGTAGACGACGGAAAAGCCACCCTCCAACGAGGGTGGCTTTTCCTCTTCCCGCACGGCAAGCTGCCGGTTGTGAATGAAGGCGCGTAGCGTGGACAAGGCTGTCTCCAGCATCGTGATCGTCGGCGGCGGCACCGCCGGCTGGCTGGCGGCTTGCCTCATCGCTGCTCGCGCCAATCCGGCAACCCGGGCGCCCATTACGGTGACGCTGATCGAATCGCCGGATATTCCGACCATCGGCGTCGGCGAAGGCACCTGGCCGACGATGCGGCGGACGCTCGAACGGATCGGGATCAGCGAAGCCGAGTTCCTTGTCGCCTGCGATGCCTCGTTCAAACAGGGTTCCCGCTTCGTCGGCTGGCGCACCGGCGGCGCGGGCGACGACTATCTCCACCCCTTCGTCGCTCCGATCGACGGTGATCCGCGCGACGTGGTGGCGGCATGGCGCGACCAGGGCCCCGACCTTCGCTTCGCCGAGATGGTCACGCCCCAGGCACGTCCATGCAGGCTCGACCTGGCCCCGCGCCAAAGGACGATGCCCGACTATGCGGGCGCGCTCAACTATGCCTATCACCTCGACGCAGCGAAGCTGGCGATCTTGCTCGCCCGGCACGCGACCGAGCGGCTCGGCGTGCGCCATGTGCGAGACCACGTGGTCGGCGTCGATCGGACGGAGGACGGGGATATCGCGGCGGTCCATACGCGCACCTCGGACGACATCGCGGGCGACCTGTTCATCGATTGCACCGGACACGCCGCGCTACTGATCGGCGAGCAATATGGCGTCGATTTCCTCGATCGAAGCCGCGAGCTGTTCAATGATCGAGCGCTGGCGGTGCAAGTGCCGGTCGCGCCCGACAGCCCGATCGCATCGCAGACCAATGCCACCGCGCACGGCGCCGGTTGGATATGGGATATCGGCCTGCCGACCCGGCGCGGCGTCGGCTGCGTCTACTCCTCGCGGCATGCGAGCGACGAGGCGGCCGAAGCGACCCTCGCCGCCTATCTGCGCCACGCCCTGCCTGGAGCCGATACCCAGGGCCTCTCGTTCCGCCGCCTGACGTTCCGCTCGGGCCATCGCGAACGTTTCTGGGAACGCAACTGCCTAGCGATCGGGCTGTCGGCGGGCTTCCTCGAACCGCTCGAAGCATCGGCGATCGTGCTGGTCGAGCTGTCGCTTGAGGCGCTGCTCGACAATTTCCCTGCGACCCGCGAAGTGATGGACATCCATGCGGGTCGCTTCAACACATTGTTCCGCTATCGCTGGGACCGGATCGTCGAGTTCCTCAAGCTCCATTATGTGCTGAGCGAGCGTGACGAACCCTATTGGCGCGACCATCGCGATCCCGCATCGATTCCGCCGCGGCTGGCCGAACTGCTGCGCCTCTGGCGCGACCAGCCGCCATCGCGCGCCGACCTGCCGTCGGCAGAGGAGATCTTCCCGGCGGCGAGCTATCAATATGTACTTTACGGCATGGGCTTCCCTGCCCCGCCCATCGGCCAGATCCGGGGCGCGCCCGGAGATGGCGTGACGCACCAGCTTCGCCAGGTGGAGCAGCGGGCGCGCGTGCTCGCCGCCAGCCTGCCCACCAACCGCGCCTATCTCGATGCACTCCGCGCGCATCCGGATATGGCGCCATCCATGGAAAACACTCGCTGATATGTCCGAACACGCGCTTCTCACCACCGAAGATCATCGCGAGCTACGTGTACGCACCGGGCGCGATGCCGAACTGGGCGATGCAGTGATGTGCAGCATCGCAGTGCCGGGCGAGTTCCGCCGGGTGCAGGACGAATATCCGATCCTGTTCCGCCTCAACGACGAGCGCGACCGCTTCACCGCGCTGGCGATGTTCGGGTTCGAGACAGGCGAGAACCTGTTCCTCGACAACGGCAACTGGGACGCGCGCTACCTGCCGCTGGCAGTCGACATCCAGCCCTTCCTGATCGGCGGGTCGCCGTCCGGGCACGGCGACAAGCAGGTGCATATCGACCTCGCCAGCCCGCGCATTGGCGCGGACGGTGTTCGATTGTTCGACGAGGACGGGCGGCCGAGCCCCTATCTTGAATCGATCAGCGAAAAACTGGGCGCGCTTGATGAAGGCTATCAGGCGTCCGAAAGCTTTTTCTCTGCGCTTGAGCGCCACAAGCTGCTCGAACCGCTGACGCTGGAGATCACGCTCGACGACGGATCGACCAATCGCCTGGTCGGTTTCCACGGTATCGACGAGGATCGGCTGCGCGAGCTCGACGCAACCACATTGGGCGAGTTGCACGCCGACGATCATCTGATGCCGATCTTCATGGCGATTGCCTCGCTCGGCCGATTGAGCGAACTGATCGCGCGCAAGAACCGCCGGATCGGGCATGGCTGAAGCCGATCCCGCGATCTTCGAAGCGCTGGCGACCGTGCCCGAAGTCACGGTCGCCGACACGGCGGCGCTGGACTCGCTGCTACGCGACGCCGATCGTCCTTTCCTGGTGCGGGGGCTGGTCGCTGATTGGCCGCTGGTGCAGGCCGGCCGGCGATCGAGCAGGGACGCGCGTGCCTATCTGCTTGGCCGGCACCGCGACGTTCCCTTCACGGTATCGGTGGGTTCCCCGGCATCGGGGGGGCGACTATTCTACGACGAGGCGATGGGGATGAACTTCCATACCCTGCGCGCCCGATTGCCCGAGATTTTTGCAAAGATGGAGGCCAACGAAGGCCGTACCGACGCGCCGCCGATCTATCTCGGCTCGGTTGACGTTCATCAGTTCTTTAGCGGCCTGCACGAGGAGAATCATGTCGATCTCGGCGACCGCTCGCCGATCGCCAGCATCTGGATCGGTACACCTACGCGGATCGCGGCGCATAATGACCTTCCGCACAACCTCGCTTGTGTCGCAGTCGGCCGGCGGCGCTTCACGCTCTTCCCGCGCGAGCAGTTCCGCAACCTCTATCTCGGCCCGATCGACAATACGCCCGCCGGCCGTGCGATCAGCATGGTCGATTTCCACGCCCCCGATTTCGATCGTTTCCCCCGTTTCCGCGAAGCACTGCCCCACGCCCAGGTCGCCGAGCTCGACGCGGGCGACGCTCTCTACATCCCGGCGCTGTGGTGGCATCATGTCGAGGGGCTCGAGCCGTTCAACGTGCTGGTCAATTACTGGTGGCGCGAAACGCCGCGCTGGCTCGGCCAGCCGCAGGATGCGCTCAACCATGCAATGATGTCGATCCGCGACCTGCCCGACGACCAGAAGGTCTATTGGCGCGACCTGTTCGACTATTATGTGTTCGGCAGTGCCGACGACGTCGCCGCGCATATTCCCGAAGAAGGGCGCAGTATCCTCGCCCCGTTGACCCCCGAAAGCGCCGGCCGTATCCGCGCCTTCCTGCTGAGGCAATTAAGCCAATGACCGATGGCATCCCGCACCCACGACGTATCGTCATCGCCGGCGGCGGCACCGCCGGCTGGATGGCTGCCGCGGCCATTGCACGTACCCTGGGGCGGACAGCCGATCTGACCCTGGTCGAATCCGATGCGATCGGCACGATCGGCGTCGGCGAATCCACCATCCCGCCGCTCGTCGTCTACAATCGCCTGCTCGGTATCAACGAAGCCGAGTTCATGCGGGCAACCCAGGCGACCTTCAAGCTGGGCATCTTGTTCGACGACTGGAAGCAGGTCGGCGATCGCTATTTCCATTCGTTCGGGGCGACCGGCAAGGACCACTGGTCTGCCGGCTTCCAGCATTTCTGGTTGTACGGACGCACCAGGGGGCATGACCAATCCTATGACGACTATTGCCTTGAGCTGATCGCAGCGCTTCAGGGCAAGTTCGCGCATCTCCCGGACGACGGGATGAACTACGCCTACCAGCTCGATTCCACCCTCTATGCGAAGTTCCTCCGCACCATGGCCGAGGGCGACGGCACGAAGCGCGTCGAGGGCAAGATCGCTCGGGTCGATCTCGACGGCGAGAGCGGGAATATCGCGGCACTGGTGCTTGAATCGGGCATGCGCATCGAAGGCGACCTGTTTCTCGATTGCACGGGTTTTCGCGCGGTGCTGATCGAGCAGGCGTTGCACGCGGGCTTCGACGACTGGACTCACTACCTGCCGTGCGACAGCGCCATCGCGCTCCAGACCGAAAATGTCCGCCCGCCTGTGCCCTATACGCGCGCGATGGCGCACGACGCGGGCTGGCAATGGCGCATCCCGCTCCAGCATCGCAGCGGCAACGGCCTCGTCTATTGCAGCCGCTATCTCTCGCACGACGATGCGCTCGAACGGCTGCTCGGCAATGTCGAGGGCGAGGTGCTGACGGAGCCCAATTTCCTCCGCTTCACCACCGGTTCCAGGCGGCGCCAATGGTACCGCAACTGCATCGCCATCGGCCTGTCGGGCGGCTTCATGGAGCCGCTCGAATCGACCAGCATCCACCTGATCCAGCGTGCCGTACTGCGGCTGATCCGGATGATGCCAATGGGGGATATCAGCGCCCGCGACGTGGCCGAATTCAACGACCAGCAGGACGAGGATACGCGGCAGATCCGCGATTTCCTGATCCTGCACTACAAGGCTACCGAGCGCCGCGACAGCCCCTTCTGGCGCCAGTGCGCGGCGATGCCGATCCCCGACACCCTCGCCCAGAAGATCGAGCTTTTCCGCGAGACCGGCCGCGTCTTCCGCAAGAATGAGGAGCTGTTCGCCGAGAACAGCTGGGTTCAGGTGATGATGGGTCAGGGCATCACGCCCCGGACCTATCATCCGATCGCCGAGAAGCTGCGCGACGACGAGGTCGACAAGCTGCTCGGCACGATCCGCGACAATGTGTCCCGCACCGTCGCGTCGCTGCCTCAGCACGGTGCCTATGTCGCCCGCTATTGCGCCGCGGCGACTCCGACGACACGGGGCTGAGCAGGATGGCACGGCGACGGCAGGCCGTCACGATCAAGCACGTTGCGGCCGATGCCGGCGTTTCGCTGCAGACGGTCAGCCGGGTGATCAACAAGGAACCCAACGTCCGGCCCGAGATGACGCTCCGGGTACAGGCCTCGATCGACAAGCTCGGCTATGTGCCCTCAATCGCTGCGCAAAGGATGAGCGGGTCGCGTTCCTATCTCATCCTCGCCCTCAACGACCGCGAGCGCACCATCGCCGACTGGCGGAAGCGCGAGGGCACAGACTGGGTCGATCAGATGCTGCTCGGCGGCATGCTCACCTGCGCCGAATATGGCTATCGCATGATCGTCGAACTGGTCGATACGCATAGCGACCATATCGAGCGCGAGCTGCTCGGCGCGATCGCCGCGCTTCAACCCGATGGCGTGATCCTGACGCCACCCCATTCGCAGAACCCCCTCATCACCAATCTTCTCGACGCACAGAAGATCAGCTTCGCCCGGATCGGCTCACTGACGGAGGGACCGGGCTTCGCCCTGACGATGGACGACGAGCGCGCCGCACGCATGGCAACCGAGCATCTGATCGGGCTTGGCCACCGCCGGATCGGCTTCATCGCCGGTTCGCTCGAATATGAACTCAGTGCCTGGCGCGTCCATGGCTGGCGTGCTGCGATGGAAGAGGCAGGCCTGGAAACCGCCGACCTGCTCGCCGAAGGCGATTTCAGCTACGTCTCGGGCAGGAGCGCGGCAATCCGCCTGTTCGATCTGGGCATTCCGCCCACCGCGATCATCGCAAGCAACGATCAGATGGCGCTGGCGACGCTCGAAACGGGTCGCGAGCGCGGCATCGATGTGCCGCGCGACCTGTCGCTGGTGAGCTTCGACGATACACCGATCGTTCGCTTCACGCACCCACCGCTGACCGCTGTGGTGCAGCCCATCGCCGACGTCGTCGCGCGAGCCGTCGAACTGATCATCGCTGACCAGGCCGGGCGCGATGTTCCCGATATGCCGGTCGCGGTCCCGGCGACGCTGGTGCTGCGCAGCTCCACGGCACCGCCCCGGCACGGCTGATCGACTATATGGCACGCCCCCGCATCGGGATCGCAATCCGACGATCCGAACCCGGAGACGGCCAGGGACAGGAGCATGACGCGTGAACCAGCAACGGTCGCGGCGGCAACGAAACGCCGCCACCATCAAGGATGTCGCCCGCAAGGCCGGCGTATCCCCGATGACGGTATCCCGGGTGCTCAACGCGAAACATAATGTACACCCGACGACCCGCGAGGCGGTCAACGCCGCGATCACGGCGCTCAGCTACACTCCCAATGCCGCAGCGCGCAGCCTCTCCGGTGCCGCACCGGTGCGGATCGGCCTGCTCTACAGCAACCCCAGCGCCGCCTATCTCAGCGAGTTCCTCGTCGGCAGCCTCGACTATGCCAGCCGCGCCAACATCCAGATCATCGTCGAAAAATGCGATGGGCCCGAACAGGCGCAGGAAGCCGCCACCCGCCTGCTGCGCGGCGGCGTCGAAGGGATCGTGCTGCCACCGCCCCTGTGCGATTCGTTGACCCTGCTCGAGGCCCTGCGCGAGGCCAATGGCCTGGCCGTCACCGTCGCCAGCGGCCATCCCGCCCCGGGCTTCTCCGCCGTCAGCATCGACGATCACCGCGCCGCCTTCGAGATGACCCGACACATCGCCGCGCTCGGCCACCAGCGCATCGGCTTCATCATCGGCAATCCCGACCAGACCGCCAGCGAACGCCGCCTCGCCGGATATCGCGACGCGCTCGACGCGGTCGGCCTGCCCTATGACGCCGACCTCGTCGCCCAAGGGCTGTTCACCTATCGCTCCGGCCTCGACGTCGCCGAGCAGCTGCTCGACCTTGCCAACCCGCCTTCCGCCATCTTCGCCAGCAACGACGACATGGCCGCCGCCACCGTCGCCGTCGCCCACCGGCACGGCCTCGACGTCCCCAACGACCTCACCGTCTGCGGCTTCGACGACACCGCCCTCGCCACCACCATCTGGCCCGAACTCACCACCATCCACCAGCCCATCACCGACATGTCCCTCGCCGCCGTCGACCTGTTGATGAAGGAGATCCTCGATCGTCGCGCCGGGCACCGTCAGGCAGCGCGACACCTCCAGCTTGGCTTCCGGCTGGTGCGGCGACAATCCGATGCAGCGCCCCGCCGGCGGCCACTGGCGACCACTCTTCGCCTTGCCTGATGAAGCCGCAGGCAAAGCCGCGCGGGCGACAGACCGATCGCGCGACGATTACGCCGCGCGTCAACCCTTCTCGCGAGAACCCCGGATCCAGGTCGCCAGCGTCCGCCCGCTCGAATCGAGGGTTACCAGGTCGGCACTCCAGCCTGGAGCAATGCGACCATGGCTGCCTTCCAGCCGAAGGAAACATGCCGGGTGGCGGCCAGCCATGTTCAGTGCCCGTGCCTGCGATACGCCCAGCATGGTTTCCGCGTTGCGCACCGCCTGCGCCATGTCGAGGTCCGACCCGGCGAGCGTGCCGTCCTCGTTGACGCAGACACCGTCGACCACGTCGACCCGGTGCCCCTGCAGCATGAAGCTCTTCTCGCTCTGCCCGACGCTCGGCATCGCATCGGTGACGAGCATGATGCGATCGCCCTTGGCATTCAGCGCCACGCGCATCGTCGCTGGATGGACGTGCCGCCCGTCCACGATCAGCCCGCACCAGCTGCCCCGATCCTCAAGTGCGGCGCCGACGGCGCCAGGCTCTCGCGATGCAAGCGGGGACATCGCGTTGAACAGGTGGGTGAAACCGGTCATCCCGACGTCCAGAGCGCCCCGGATGGCCTCGTAGCTGCCATCGGTATGGCCGGCGGCGACGATCACGCCGGCGGCGACAAGCCGCGCAACCATCGCCGCACTGGTCTTTTCGGGCGCCAGGGTGACGAGCGTGCGACCGCGCTTCAAACCAATGACGGCCGCATAGCCTTCATCGTCGAGCGTGATGATCTTGTCGGGATCGTGGATGCCCTTGCGATCGATATTGAGGAACGGCCCTTCGATGTGAATGCCGAGAACGCCGGGAACGCCTCGTTCGATCGCCTCGTCCACGGCCGCGATACCCGCCCGTACCGTTGCCAGGTCGTCACTGATCAGTGTGGGCAGGAACCCGGTCGTGCCGAATCGGCGATGCGCCGCGCCGATGGTCGCAATGGTTTCGACCGTCGGCGCGTCGTTGAACAGCACGCCGCCGCCGCCATTGACCTGGGTATCGATGAATCCCGGCGCCAGGATCGCGCCCTTCAGGTCGAGTCGTCCGGCCGACGAAGGGATTTCCGCCTCAGGCAGGACGGCGGCGATGGTCGTGCCGTCGAGGATCACGGCCATGCCATCGACCAGCGCGTCGTCAAGCAACGTGCGGCAGTTGAAGAGTGCGGTTGGCATCAGACGGTTTCGGTCACTTTGCGCAGGTGGGGCGGCGAATCGGGATCGAACCCCCGCCGCACGGATAGCGCGTTGACCGCGCGGTAGAAGGACTGGATCTGCAACATCGGCTGGATCGCGGACGATGCGTCGATCGTCGGCAACGTCACCGCACCGGGAATCGCACTGCCGGCGCAATAGACGACGCCCCCCTGCCCCAGTGCCTCGCTGACCAGCGAATCGACACCTGCGGCCGTTTCATCGTCCTGGCGAAACACGAGGACCGGGAAATCCGGCCCGATCAGGGCCATCGGCCCGTGCCTCACCTCGGCCGCGCTGAATGCCTCGGCATGAAGACCGCAGGTTTCCTTGAACTTCAACGCAGCTTCCTGTGCGACTCCCAGACCGAGGCCGCGCCCGATGACATATAGCCCGCGCGCATTGGCAAGCCCCTCAACCAGAGGACTCCAGTCCACCTCCCAGGATCGGGCGAGCAGCGCCGGCGCTTCGTCCAGCGCGACGGACAGCGCCTCATCCTGCGCCCAGGCAGCGACCAGGCCAAGGATCGCCGCCAGGGAAGCGATATAGCTCTTCGTCGCGGCGACGCTCTTCTCCGCGCCGGCACGAAGCGGGAGGGTCGAATCGGCCATGTCGGCCAGCGGCGACTCGGCATCGTTGACCATCGCGGCAAGATACGCGCCGCCCGCCCGGCCCGCCTGGACCACGCTCAGCAGATCCGGACTGCGGCCCGACTGCGAGATTGCCAGCAGCAGCGTGTCGTCGAGCCGTGCGGCAGCGTGATAGACCGAGGCAACCGACGGTGCGGCTGAACTCACCGGTACGCCGATCACGGTTTCGATCAGATATTTGGCGAACGTCGCTGCATGATCCGAGGAGCCGCGAGCACAGGTCGACACGGCACGCGGCGGTGCATCGCGCAATCGCACGGCAAGCGACTCGACCAGGGCTCGGTTCGCGGTGCGCTGACGCGCGATGACGTCTGCGGCTTCCGCGGCCTCGGCGAACATCAGCGTGGATTCGGGGGCAATGCTCATGCGAGCGCGTTCAATTCTGCAACGAAATCATATGTATCGCCACGATACCAGCTATGAGTCATCTCGATCGCGCGTCCGTCTTCCAGAAAGCCCCGGCGTTCGATGAACAGCCCGGGTGCACCAGCCTCGATGTCGAGCAGTTTCGCTTGCTCCTTATCGAACAGCACCGCCCGCAGGCGCTGCAACGCGCGCACCGGTCGATGGCCGGCAGCGTCCAACGCTTCGTAGAGCGACGCGCCGACCGCCTCCAGCCCCGGCAGGCCGAACCCGGGGATCGTCGAATATTCGAGCGCCATGGGCTGGTCGTCGGCGTACCGGATGCGGTGAAAGCGAAACACGCGTGAGCCGGGGCTAAGGCCCAGGGTCAGCGATTCGTCCGGGTTCACCGAGCTCTCGATCTGGGTGATCCATTCGCTGCGCGCGGTACGACCCCGCGCGGCCATGTCCTCGGTAAAGGAGGTAAGCTTCGAGAACTGCTTTTCGACCCGTCCACCCACGAACGTGCCGGCGCCCTGCCGCCGGGTCAGCATGCCATCGGCCACCAACCCGTCTACCGCCTTGCGCACCGTAATGCGCGAGATACCGAACTCCTTGGCGATATCGCGCTCGGGCGGCAGCGCCTCTTGCGGGCGCAACGCACCTCCCTCGATTCCGCGCCGCAACGCATCCTGCATCTGTTGATAGAGCGGGGCGCGCGCATTGCCGTCGAGCATACCGATCTTGTCGGTCAGGTTGGTCATCCGTGCATCCCTGTTCTCAGCGCCGACCGGAGCCGGCACGACCTCTATAAGACCAATCAAATACCATTTTCCACAAGAAAATTGCACCAACTCGACTGGACTTGCAAAAAACCCGCTTGACGCTGCGATTGGTATGACACATGTTTCACAAATTGGTATGTGATTGGTCATCAACTGACAGGCCAACAGAAATAAAATGGGGAGAACGGCAATGACCGCAATACGACTTCTGGCTGCATCCGTGAGTTCGTTGGCATTGGCCGCCACTGCGCACGCGCAGAGCACCAATGCTCCCAGCAACACAGCGCCGTCGGGTGCAACCCAGACAGCGCAGAACGATCCGGGCAGCGAGGCTGACATCATCGTCACCGGCATTCGCGGATCGATCCAGGCATCGATCACCGCCAAGCGCGACTCGAGCGTCATTTCCGACGTCCTCACCGCCGAAGACATCGGCAAATTCCCCGACAAGAACGTCGCCGAGGCGCTGCAGCGCATTCCCGGCATCGTCATCAACCGCGAGTTCGGCGAAGGCGAGCGCGTGTCGCTTCGCGGCACCGCGCCGAACCTGACCAAAACGCTGGTCAACGGCCATTCGATCGCCACCGCCGACTGGTTCATTCTCGACCAGGTCGCCTCGACGCGCAGCTTCAACTATCTGACGCTGCCTGCGGAGATCGTCGGCCAGCTCGAAGTGTACAAGAGCCCGCAGGCGGATGTGGAGGAAGGCGGCGTCGGCGGGACGATCAACGTCCACACGCGCAATCCTCTCGACCTGAAGCCGCTCACCCTGTCGGCATCGGTACAGGGCGTCTATTCCGACCGGTCGGGGAAATTCGATCCCCAGATTTCCGGCCTTGTGAGCTGGAAGAATGCCGACGAGACGTTCGGCATCCTGATCGGCGGCATCTACCAGAAGCGGCAGACACGGCGCGACGGTATCGAGGTCTTCGGCTACGCCCCCTTCGCGGTCAACGGCGGGACGGCGAACGTGCCGACACTCATCGGCTCGACTATCTTCAAGCAGGATCGCGAACGCTACGGCGGCAATATCGGCGTGCAGTTCCGTCCGTCGGACACGCTGGAGATCAATGTCACCGGTCTCTATTCTCGTTTCGGCGCGAACAATTTCAACCAGAACTACATCGCCTGGGCCGAGCGGGCGCTCGGCACCGGGGGAACGATCACCAACGCGACCGTCCAGAACGGCCTCGCGGTCGCCGGCACCGTCACGTCGACCAACAACGCCGCCAGCGGCGCGCGCGCCATGGTCTTCGACGCGATCGACCGCAAGGCGTTCGCTGAAACCTATTCGGCCGATCTCGACTTGATCTACAAACCCACCGAGCAGCTGACCGTCCACCTCAAGGCAGGGTGGACCAAGGCGACCGGCGCAACCTCGAACGAGAACTTCCTCGAGACCGCGTCCACCGGCTCGTTCAGCTACGATCTGCGCGGCAAGGCCCCTCAGGTGACTTTCACCTCGCCCAATCCGACCTCGCCGGCGAATGCGCTCATCGATTTCGCGCGCATCCAGTCAGTGACCAACGACGACAAGGAAAAATACGCCTATCTCGATCTGGAACAGCAGGTCGACTGGGGCCCGATGAGCGCGCTGAAGGTCGGCGTGAAATATACCGATCACGACCGTTCGGCCCTTCGTCTCGCCACCAATGGCGGCGTGCTGACACCAGGGCTGGTCTGTGGCGGTGCGCCGTGCACCGCCGCCAGTTTTGCGAGCGGCCAGGGGACGCCTGACGATTTCCTCGACAATATCGCGGCCCCGGGAACCCTGAAGAACTACTGGACCGTGGATCCGACCCGCCTTGCCCAGATCTATGGATCGCAGGCGGCGGCGTTGACCGCGAAGTTCATCGTCCCCGGCAACACCTATTCGATCAACGAAAAGACCTATGGCGGCTATGCCATGGCCAAGTTCGGCGGCGATGGCTGGCGCGGCAATGTCGGCGTCCGGGTGGTCAAGACCGACCAGATATCGACCGGCAGCCTGATCGGCGGCGCGAATCCGCAGTTCACCAATCCGTTTGGCGGCTTCACGCCGATCACGTCGAGTCGATCCTATACCGATGTGCTGCCAAGCGCGAACCTGTCGATCGATCTCTCGCGCAAGGTCGTGCTGCGCTTCGCCGCGGGCAAGACGGTCACGCGGCCCGACTTTGTCGATATCACACCGGGCATCGACCTCAATGGCACGCTGCTGACCGGGCAGGGCGGCGATCCCAACCTGCAGCCTTACCGCGCCAACCAGTATGACGTGTCGCTCGAATGGTATCCGGATGCCGAAACGATCGTGGCACTGGCTGCATTCTACAAGGACATCCAGTCGTACATCGTCAACCGGACGTCGACGGAAATCCTGCCAGGACAGTTCGTTCCCGGCACCCAGCCTGCTTCCTGCACGCTTGCGCCAGGCAGCAATCCGAACCTGTTCAATTGCCCATACCAGATCAACCGCCGGTCCAACGGCACCGGCGGCCGGAACCAGGGCTTCGAATTCCAGGTTTCGCGGCCGATCTGGGGCGGCTTCGGCGCGATCGCCAACTATACCTACTCGGACGCAAAGGCGAGCAACGGCGACCAGATCCCCGGAAACAGCAAGCATTCGGTGAATCTGACTGGTTATTACGAGAATGATCTGCTCAGCGCCCGGGTCTCGTACAGCTATCGGTCGGCCTTCTTCATCGACATCGATCGTGCGGCACCGCTCAACCAGGCCGCGCTGTCCTCGCTCGATGCGTCGCTCGGTATCAACGTGACCAAGAATGTCACGCTGACGGCTGATGCGGTGAACCTGACCAACAAGAAGATCGTGCAATATTCGGGCACGCGCGACCGCGTGCGGGCGATCTACGACAACGGACGTCAGTTCTACGTTGGCGCGCGCTTCAAGTTCTGATCTGAATAGGCGGGCCGGCCATGCCGGCCCGCTATCCTAGGTTCGTAAAGGTGCCCGGCGTGTCGAGCATTCAGATCTTCCGCAGGGCCGTCCCCTTGTTTGCCGGGGCCCTGTTCTCTTCCGCCGCGATCGCAGAGCCCGCCGCGCTCCTGCCAGCACCAAAGTCGCTGAGCGTTGCGGAAGGCGGCTTCACGCTGACCGCGACGAGCGGGATCTCCGTTCCGGCAGGTGATAGCGGCGCGCGCAACGCAGCAGAGCGGCTGGCGGAGCTGCTCTCCCGCACCGGCGGCCCCAGGCCCTTGATCGGCGCCGGCGGTATCGTCCGGCTCGAACGCGTGGCGAATATTCCGGCCGAGGGGTATCGCCTCACCACCTCCGCGACCGGCGCCACGATCAGCGCGAGTGACGATGCCGGCCTGTTCTACGGCGCGGTGACGCTCTGGCAGCTCGCCCGGCCGCAGAAGCACGGCGTCTTCGTCCCTGCCGTCACGATCGACGACGCCCCCCGTTTCAAATGGCGCGGGCTCATGCTCGACAGCGCGCGGCATTTTCAATCGCCCGACTTCGTCAAGCGCGTGATCGACGCGATGGCCGCGAACAAGCTCAACACGCTGCACTGGCATCTGGTCGACGATCAGGGCTGGCGTATCGAGATCCCGAAATATCCAAGACTGACGAGTGTCGGTGGCTGGCGCTTCCCCGCCACCGCGCCGGGGGCCCCCTCCCTGCCCCGCACCGGCGGCTTCTACACCGGCGCGCAGATCCGCGATATCGTCGCCTATGCAACGAAACGTGGCGTCACCATCGTGCCCGAGATCGAGATGCCCGGTCATGCGCTGAGCGCCATCCGTGCCTACCCACGCCTGGGCATGGGCGTCCCGATCCCGCCTGGGACGGAGAGCGACTGGGGCGTGTTCCCGTGGCTCTACAATACCGACGAGGCGACCTTCGGTTTCCTGCAGGACGTGCTCGACGAAGTGATGAGCCTGTTTCCCTCGCGCTACATCCATGTCGGTGGCGACGAGGCAGTAAAGGACCAATGGGCCGCGTCACCCGTGATCCAGGCGAAAATGAAAGCCCTCGGCATCACGTCCGAGGACAAGCTGCAGAGCTGGTTCGTGCAGCGCATCGGCCGCTATCTCGCCGCGCATGATCGACGGCTGATAGGCTGGGACGAAATCCTCGACGGCGGCATTACGCCGGATGCGACCGTCATGTCGTGGCGCGGGCTCGATGGCGCGGTCGCCGCCGCAAAAGCTGGCCATGACGCTGTCCTCAGTCCCGAGCCGGTTCTCTACCTCAATTATCGCCAAGGCGTCTCGGCCGCGGAGGGCACTGGTCGAGGCAAACTCATGACGCTCGCCGACGTCTACAGTTTCGATCCCGCCCCACCCTCGATCCCGGCCGACCAGCAACGCCATATCCTGGGCCTGCAGGGTAATGTCTGGACCGAGCACATGCGGACTGAAGCCGCCGTGGCAGCGGCCATGTTCCCCCGCGCCACGGCGGTGGCCGAACTGGGCTGGTCGCCGGCGGGCCCGCGGGACTTCGGCAATTTCGTTCGTCGCCTGGCGCCGCAGATGCAGCGCCTGACGAAACTCGGCATTGAACCGAGCGAAGCACTGTTCCGCCCGGTGGCAACGCTATCCCCGGTCGGCACCAAGGCGCAGGTGACGATCACCGGCCAGTCCGGATTGCCTCTGCGCTACACGACCGATGGTACCCTGCCTGGCCCGACGTCCACGCTTTACGCCGGCCCCCTGGCGCTTCCGATGCCGGCACGCCTGCGCGTCGCGACCATCCTCGACGGCAGGGCGATGCCGGGCGCCATCGACCTCGCCCTGACTCCCGCTACCGTCCGCCACCGCGACGATACGCAGCTCAGGCTCTGCTCCGAAGGCATCCCCTTGCGACTGACCGACGATGCCCCGGCGACCGGTCCCCGCGCGGCATTCCTGCTCGACATCGCGAACCCCTGCTGGATCTACGACGCCGCGCCGATGGAAGGGGTGCGCTCGATCGCGATTTCGGTCGGACAGCTTCCCTTCAACTTCCAGATCGGCCGGGACGTGGACAAGATCACATTCCGCCCGCCCGTCACTCCTGCGGGAGAGATGGAAGTGCGCGACGGTTGCACTGGCCCACGCCTAGCCACCTTGCCGCTCGCCCCCGCCGTCCACCAACCCGGAGTGACCCGGCTGACCGCGCCGATCGCCCCCGTCACGGGCGCTCATGATCTCTGCATCACCTATACGGCCAGGGGCGTGAATCCGCTCTGGGCGGTCAGCGCAGTGCAACTCGTGACCGCGCCGTGATCGTTCGGCTTCACGCGCCGATGGCAGGCTGGGCACTCGACCTTGGACAGGTGCCCGACCCGGTCTTCGCCGACCGCATGATGGGGGAAGGTTTCGCCATCGACCCGCTCGACGGGGTGATCCGGGCGCCGTGCGACGCCACCGTCATCGCCGTCGCCCCGACCCGTCACTCGATCACGCTGAAGCTGGCGAACGGGGCCGACCTGCTCATCCATGTCGGGCTCGAGACGGTCGCACTGGCCGGGGACGGTTTCACCGCCAGGGTGAGCGATGGGGAGCCAGTCGTCCTTGGCCAGGTGCTGCTGGAGGTCGATCTCGATCCCGTCGCGGCGCGGGCCAAGAGCTTGGTCACCCCTATCACCGTGACCAGCGAAGGATTTGCCGTCACGGTGCACGGGACCGATACCCGTGTGAAGGCAGGCGACCCGCTCGCTGAGGTCGCGCCACTTGCAGCCGCCGAGACAGCCAGCGATCTCGGCGAGGACACGGCGCGTTGCACGATCCGCGTCCCGCTGCCCAGCGGCATCCATGCCCGCCCGGCCGCGCGGATCGTCGCCGCGCTCAAGCCGTTCGCGGCCGAGATGACTCTCTCTGCGCACGGCAAGACCGCCAATGCGCGCAGCATCGTCGCCCTGCTTTCCGCCGGGATCCGCCATGGCGACGAGATCGAGATTGCCGGTCGCGGGCCGGATGCCCGCGCCGCCACCGCTGCGATCGCCGCGCTGATCGAACAGGGCATGGGTGAGGAAGCGCATCAATCTCCCGCGCCCGTCGCGGTGCCAGCCGCCGATGGCCTCATCCACGGTGTCCGCGCAGCGCCGGGCCTGGCAATCGGCCGCGTCTTCCAGTTCCGCGCCTCCGACATTGCCCTGACGGAGCAAGGCAATGGCCCGGCCGCCGAAAGCGCCGCCCTTGCCGCGGCACGCCAGCGGCTGCTGGCCATTACCGAGGACAGCACAGGACCCGGCGCCGACATCGCGGCGGCCCACCACACCCTGATCGACGACCCGGAGCTTCTCTCCGCCGCCGAGCACCTCATCGTCGAAGGCAAGAGCGCCGCCTTTGCCTGGCGCGGCGCGATCCACAGCCATGCAAACGCAATCCGCGCGACCGGCGACCGGTTGCTGATCGAGCGGATCGCCGATCTGAAGGACATCGAGCGCCAGATGATCGCACTGCTCGTCGGCGCCGATACGGCCATGCCGCTGCCGCCGCCCGGCGCGATCCTGATCACCGACGAGTTGCTTCCCTCTCACTTCGCACCGATTGCCGCAGCGCAAGTCGCAGGTATCTGCACTGCCTTTGGCGGCCCAACCGCGCACGCCGCCATCCTCGCAGCGTCGGCCGGAATTCCGATGCTGGTCGCGGCAGGCTCCGGCGTGCTCGACCTGCCGGACGGCGATGATGTCGTGCTCGACGCGGATCGCGCCATGCTCGACCCGGCACCCAGGACCGCTGCCCGGGAAGCGGCCGCGGCGCGGCTGATTCATCTGCGCGACCGCAACGCTGCGGACGCGAGCGCCGCGCGGCAGGATTGCGTCATGGCCGACGGCACCCGGATCGAGATCTTCGCCAACCT
Organism: Candidatus Sphingomonas phytovorans; assembly: GCA_029202385.1. Lineage (NCBI taxonomy): Bacteria > Pseudomonadati > Pseudomonadota > Alphaproteobacteria > Sphingomonadales > Sphingomonadaceae > Sphingomonas > Candidatus Sphingomonas phytovorans. Next base: position 5,425,641 of record CP119314.1, on the reverse strand, counting down.
GGCGGCGAGCACGGAAGCGGCCCCGGCGGTATCGCTGGGCGCCGAGGGCTGCGGCCTGCTGCGCACCGAGTTCCTTTTTCACGACCGCATGTCCGCCCCTGACGAGGACGAACAATGCGCCGCCTATGCGGCAGTCGCCGAGGGATTGGCAGGCCGTCCGCTGATCGTCCGCACGCTGGATATCGGCGGCGACAAGCCGGTCGCCTATCTGCCCTTTCCGCATGAGGAGAATCCGGCGCTCGGCGCGCGGGGCATCCGTTTCTCGCTCTCCAACCCGGGCCTGCTCGCCACACAGTTCCGCGCGATCCTGCGCGGGGTGCCCGCTGTGCAATGCCGCATCATGCTGCCGATGGTGGTCGACGCGGGGGAGCTCGCCGCCACCCGCACGATCCTCGACCAGGCACGAGCCGACCTTGGTATCGAAACCCCGGTTCCGCTCGGCGTGATGATCGAGACGCCGGCAGCGGCCCTTCTCGCCACGAGCCTCGCGCGCGACGCCGATTTCCTGTCGATCGGCAGCAACGACCTTACTCAATATGTGCTGGCCGCCGATCGCGGCAATCCCGCCGTGGCGGCAATGGTCGACGCGCTACACCCGGCGGTACTCCATCTCATCGCGCGGGCGGCGGAAGGCGCACGCACGCATGCACGCTGGCTCGGAGTGTGCGGCGGAATAGCCTCCGATCCCGCCGCCGCGCCGATCCTGATCGGGCTCGGCGTAACCGAACTCTCGGCGACACCCGCCGCGATCCCGGCGCTGAAGGCGGCCGTCCGGACACTCGACATGCCGACATGCCGCACGCTCGCTGCAAAGGCGCTGTCCGCCGCGACCGCCGCCGAGGTGCGCGCGCTGCTCGAAGGAACCGAATGATGCGCATGCGGATAGACGCCTTTCAGCCACTTGGTCGCGCACTCATGCTGCCGATCGCGGTGCTGCCGGGCGCCGGGCTGCTGCTTCGCCTCGGGCAACCGGACATGCTCGACATCACCTTCATCGCCGCGGCGGGCGAAGCGATCTTCTCCAATCTCGGGCTGATCTTCGCGATCGGCGTCGCGGTCGGCCTTGCGCGCGAGAATAACGGCGCAGCCGGCCTCGCCGGTGCGATCGCCTTTCTCGTGACCATCGAGGGCGGCAAGGCGCTGCTCGCGGTACCACCGGCCGTGACCGCCGCCTTTGCCGACCAGGCCGCCCGCGACCTGGCCACAGCAGCATGGAAGGCGAAGGAACTCGCCAAGCTGAGCGTGCCTGCCGGAATTCTCTCCGGCCTTGTCTCCGGCTGGCTCTACAACCGCTATTCGGGGATAAAGCTGCCCGACTATCTCGCCTTTTTCGGCGGCCGCCGCTTCGTGCCGATCGCCGCGGGGTTCGCCGGCCTGGTCGGGGCAGCGGTGTTCGGTCTCGGCTTCCCTGTCCTTGAGACCGCCATCGACACGCTGAGCCGCTGGGTCGTGAACGCCGGCCCGGTCGGCCTGTTCATCTACGGCACGCTCAACCGACTGCTGATCGTCACCGGCCTCCACCATATCTTGAACAACATCGCCTGGTTCTTCCTCGGCGATTTCCATGGCGCAACCGGCGACCTGAAACGCTATTTCGCCGGCGACCCGAGCGCCGGCGCGTTCATGAGCGGCTTCTTCCCGGTGATGATGTTCGGCCTGCCCGCCGCCTGCCTCGCCATGTATCGTTCGGCCCTGCCGGGACGGCGCAAGGCGGTCGGCGGCATGCTGCTCAGCCTCGCCCTCACCTCGCTGCTGACCGGCGTCACCGAGCCGATCGAGTTCACCTTCATGTTCCTCGCGCCCCTGCTCTACGCAGTGCATGCCGTGCTGACCGGCCTCGCCATGGTGATCATGGACCTGCTCGACGTCAGGCTTGGCTTCGGTTTCTCGGCCGGGCTGTTCGACTATGTCCTGAACTACGGCCTCGCGACGCGACCGCTGCTGCTGTTCCCCGTCGGCGCCGTCTATTTCGGCATCTATTATGCGACCTTCCGGTTCTGCATCCTTCGTTTCGACCTGAAGACGCCCGGGCGCGAACCGGAGATTGCGGACAAGCCAGCAAGCGCCAACGCGCCCGAGGATCTGGCGGCGGGGCTGGTGCACGCCCTGGGCGGGACCGGCAATCTGCGGTCGATCGACGCCTGCACGACTCGCTTGCGGCTGGTGCTGGCCGATCCGGCGAAGGTGGATGAGGCCCGCCTCAAGGCGCTGGGCGCGCGCGGGGTGGTGCGTCCGGGGGGCAACGCGGTGCAGGTCGTACTCGGCCCGATCGCCGATCGGGTGGCCGGCGAGATGCGGGCCCTCGGCAGGAATACGACGGAGGCCGGAGAAGACGGCAAGGCGCGCTGGATAGCGGCGCTCGGCGGTGGCAGGAACGTCCTGGAGATCGCGATCAAGGCCGGAAGGATGCGGGCGCGCATCGCCGACGTCGAGGCGATCAACCGAACAGTGATGGACAAGACAGCAAGACGGGGCTGGCACGAGGTTTCGCCCGGCGTGGTTCACGCGCTGGACTGACGAGCCGGCGGCGTCGCGAAGTCCGGAACTCAGTCCTCGCGCAACGCCAGCGCTGGTCGCACATTCAGTACAGGCAGGCTCCCAAGCACGCCAATGCCAAGCGTCATGACGATCGATGCCGCCAGCGTCATGGCAACGACACCCCAGTCAGGCGCCCAGGGCAGAGTGAACACCTGCACGATGACATACCATCCGGCGCCAGCCCCGATCGCCAGCGCGACAGCCGCCAGCAACAGCCCGAGCATGGCATATTCCATCGCCTGAACGGCAAGGATCTGCGCCCGGCTGCCGCCGAGCAGCTTAAGGATGACGGCGTCGAGACGCCGGGCGCGCGCCGAGGCGGCGACCGCGCCGACCAGCACGGCGATCCCGGCGGCGACGGTGACGGCCGCCGCCGCGCGGACGGCGAAAGCGATACGGCCGAGCAGTTCGCCGATCTGGCCGATCACGTCACCCACCCGGATCAGCGTGACCGAAGGCAGGGCGGCACCTACCTCTCGCGCGATCGGTCCGTCCCGATCGGCGGGGGAGTAGACGCTGGCGAGCAGGCTGTGCGGTGCTTCCTCGATCAGGCCCGGCGAGAAGACGATCGCGAAATTCAGGCCGAGCCCGCTCCAGTCGATCGTCCGCAGCGCCGCGATCCGCGCCGGCACGTCGACGCCGAGCACGGCCACGGTGATCTCGTCGCCAATCTTCAGCCCGAGCGAGGCGGCCGCCTTGTCCTCGATCGATACGAGAGGCGGCCCGCGATAGTCCGACGGCCACCATTTCCCGGCGCTGATCGTGTTCCGCGCCGGCAGGGTCGCCGCCCAGGTGATGGTGCGGTCACCGCGCAACACCCAGGCATCCTCGGGCAGGTTCTTCATGTCAGCCACTCGCTGCCCCCTGAGCGCGACGATCGATCCGCGCAGCGACGGCGTCGCCTCGAACCGGGCACCGGGGGCGGCGCGCAGGACCGCAGCGCGGAAGGCCCCGGTATCTTCAGGCTGAAGGTCGATGGCGAAGAAGCGCGGCGCCTTTGCGGGCGCGGCGTTGGTCATCTCGCTCGACAGGCTGGTATCGATCGTCGCCAGCGCGACGAACAGCGAGAAGCCAAGCCCCAGCGCGACCACCAGCCGGTCGGTCTGCGCACCCGGCCGGTGCAGGTTGGCGAGCGCCATGCGCAACAACGGCCGGCGCGGGCGCGGCAGTTTCGCCATGCCGCGTCGGATCGCCAGCCCGATCAGCCATAGCGCGAGGATCAGCACCGCGATCGCGCCGACAAAGCCAAGCGCCAGGATCTGGTCCGACGCCGTCAGCACGGCGAGCGCGATCAGCACGGCGAGCAACCCGACCATTGCCGCGATCACCCGCCACGACGGCCACCGGCGCCGTGCGACCGCGCCGCGCAGCAACGTCGCGGCAGGCACACTGCGCGCGCGGGCGAGCGCGGGAAGAGCGAACAGGATGCCGACGATCAACCCGAGTACCGCCGCGCTCAGCAGCGGCACCGGATAGAGCGCGAGGCGGGGTGGCACCGGCAGGGCGTCGCCGGCCACCGCGGCAACGATCGCCGGCACCATCGCGCCGAGGATCAATCCGCCACCGATCCCCGCGCCGGCGACCAGCCCGAGCTGGATCAGGAACATCGCGGCGATGGTGCGCGACCTGGCGCCGAGCACCTTCAGGGTCGCGATGATCGGCGTCTTGCCGGCGAGATAGGCGCTCACGCCGCTTCCCACCCCGACCCCGGCGATGGCGAGCGCGGCGAGCCCGACGAGCAGCAGGAACTGGCCAAGCTGGGCGATGCCGCGCCGGAGCCCGCTCGCGGCGCGATCGGCAGTGCGCTCCGACCAGCCAGCACCCGGGAAACGCGCCACCAGCCGATTGCCCAATGCCTCGGCATCAGTGCCTGGCGGAAGTGTCAGGCGATAGCGGCCCTCGTACAGGCTTCCCGGCTGCACCGCGTTGGTCGCATCAAGCCCGGCCATATCGACGATCACGCGCGGGCCGAAGCTGAACCCGTCGCCGAGCGCATCGGGTTCCTCGGCAATGAGGCCGATCACCGCAAGGCGTGCCGTGCCGATCCGGATATGGTCGCCGACCTTCAGCCCAAGCCGATCAGCGAGCGCTGGCGCGATCGCCGCCTGCCGGCCATGCGGGCGCGAGGCAAGCGCACCCGGGGCAAGCCTGAACGCGCCGACGAGCGGCCAGCGATTGTCGACCCCCTTCAGGTCGACCAGGGTCGGCGTCGCGCCAGTGTCGGTCTGCACCATCGCGCGCATCCCGACCGTCTCCGACAGCCGCCCTCGCGCGGCGAAGACGGCGCTCTCCTCGACGGTCGCGCGGCGCTGCGAGATGCGCAGTTGCAGGTCTCCGCCCAGCATCGCCCTGCTCTGTCCCTCCAGCGCGGCGAGGATACTCGCGGAAAGGCTGCCGATCCCGGCCAGCGCGGCCGTGCCGAGGAAGAGGCACAGCGCGAGCAGCAACAGGCCACGCCCGCCGCGCCGGAGATCCCGCAGCGCCAGCCGCCAAGCGAGCCTCACGCGTGGCGCCGGTCGGCGACGATACGGCCGTCGGCAAGCTCGATCACCCGGGCGCAGCGCGCCGCCAGCGCGGGATCGTGCGTGATGACGAACAATGTCGCACCGGTCTCGCGGTGGCGCGCGAACAGCAGGTCCATGATCGCGGCGCCCGTCGCGGTATCGAGATTGCCGGTGGGCTCGTCGGCGAACAGCAAAGCCGGGCGCGGCGCGAGCGCCCGGGCGATGGCGACGCGCTGCTGCTCGCCGCCGGAGAGCTGGGCCGGATAGTGATCGAGCCGGTGGCCAAGGCCGACGCCCCGCAGTTCGGCCGCGGCGCGCTGGAAGGCATCCTGCACGCCGGCCAGTTCCAGCGGCACGGCGACATTTTCCAGCGCGGTCATGGTGGGAAGCAGGTGGAAGGCCTGAAGGACGATGCCGATGCGCCCGCGACGCGCTACGGCCAGCGCATCCTCATCGAGCGCGGCGAAATCCAGGCCGGCCACGCCGACGGCACCGCTGCCCGGCCGCTCAAGCCCCGCCAGGATCGCCATCAGCGACGACTTGCCAGACCCCGACGGCCCGAGGAGCGCGACGCTGTCCCCGGTCGCGACCGACAGGTCTATCCCGTGCAGGATCTGCACCCGGGCGGGCGGCTGGCCCAGGGCGAGCGTGACCCCTTTGGCAACGATCACGTTGCTTTCGGAAGGTACGGGGTTATCCGGAATGCCGGCCGATGCGGAGGAAGATGATGATGCCACGATTCCTGCGATATGGCGTGCTTCGCCGACTTGTCCAACTCGGCTTGCTCTTCGCACTGACGGCGGCCGCCCCAGCGCCGCCCAAGCCGCTGATCTGGGCGTTCGGCGACAGCCTGACAGCCGGTCTCGGCCTGCCGCCCGACCAGGGATATGTGCCGCAACTGGAACGCGCGCTCCGGCGTGCCGGTATCAATGCCGAGGTGCGCAACGGCGGCGTATCGGGCGACACCGCGGCTCAGGGCCGGGCGCGCCTGCTGTGGGGCCTGCGCGGGCTGGGGCGGAAGCCGGATCTCGTCCTGCTTGAGCTCGGCGCGAACGACATGCTGCGCGGCCTGCCGACCGACCAGGTCGCGAGCAACCTCGACAGGATCCTGACGGAGCTGAAGCGGCGGGAGATTCCGGTGCTGGTGATGGGCATGCGCGCCGCGCCCAACCTCGGCACTGCGTATCGCGATGCCTTCGAGAGCATCTATCCGCGTCTCGCCAGACGCCACGGCGTTCAGCTCTATCCGTTTTTCCTGGACGGCGTGGCGGGCAACCGCACCCTCATCCAGGCTGATGGCCTTCACCCCAATGCGAAAGGCGTCGCGATCGTGGTGCGCAGGACCTTGCCGGCCGTGCGGTCGGCACTACGGCGAACACCATAGGCTTTTCCCCGTCCCGCACGGTTAACAGGGAAGCAAACAGGAAATAAAAATTCTTCCCCTGTTATGTTGGATTTTGCCGCGATTTTTCTATCAAGATATCAATGACTTATCCGACCTATTCCCTGTTATGCGGAACAGGGGAAAAAACCGCGCATAACAGGGGCGCCGCACCCGCATGACGGGCACGACATGCGGCGTAACAGGGGATGCCCCTTTTCGTCTCCGGTCATGCGAAAGAGCTCGGCGAGTGCCCGGCGGAGAGCCTCCGGTCGGGCAACATCATGTGCGTATTTCGGCAGGGTTGAATCGATCCGGCCATTCTCCTGCGAACGGTTCCGTTTTCCGGCACGGTCCCGGAGAATACGGCCCTAGCGAACATCGATCAGGAGGATTTCGGCGAACTTGCGGGATTCGATCCGGATCTCCCTTTCGCTCGCGATGGCGGCGCCTTCAAGCGGTCCGACCGCCTGTCCATTGACCTCCACGCTACCGCCGAGCGCCATCACATAGGCCCGCCGCCCCCGAGCCAGGACATAATCGAACGCGCCCCGGGCGGGCATGCGGGCACCGAACACGCGGGCGCGCGAATGCAGCAGCATCGCCGGCCTGTCCTCCGAAAAGCCGCTCGCCAGTAGCGCGAGGCGTCCGGTGTGGCCGCGGCTCGGAAACTTCACGACGCGCCGCTGCACGCGCTCCGGCACCGTTTCCATGCGCAGCCGGATCTCGACGAATTCCGCCAGCTTCGCGCCAGGATTGCTTTGGGCGTGGACGATCCCGCGGCCGGGGCAGAGCAGTTGCACTTCCCCCGCGAGCGTCCGGTCGACGGCATCCATGTTGACCCGGTGCGCGATCACTCCCTTGCGCACGATCGTCAGGATATCGACGCCGTCGATCGGGTGAGGCGGCATATCAGTACGCGGTTCGAGGAGGTTATGGTTCAGCGTCGTCAGGGCACCCCAATGGCCCCGCGCCGCATCCTGATATTGCCCGAAGGAGAAATGATGCAACGCCTCCAGCCCGGCAAGTCGCGTGAGACCCAGTTCGTCGCGGGCGCGCAGTTCGATCATCCCTCCCTCACCCCGGGGGTGAGGCGGTAGCCAACGCCGGGCTCAGTGATCAGCAGCCGCGGATCGCTCGGATCCTCCTCGATCTTCTGCCGCAACAGGCCGACATAGACGCGCAGATACTGGCTGTCCGCGCCCTCCGACCCCCAACCGGCGGCAAGCAGTCGCTTGTGCGTGACCACCTGCCCCGCACTGAGCGCGAGGGCACGCAGCAGATCATATTCCTTGCGCGAGAGCCTGACCGGTTCCCCGTCGAGCCGGACGTGGCGCCCGACAAAATCGATTTCGAGCGGCCCGCCGCGATAGGCCTCGGGCTCGCTTTCAAGGCTATTGCCGCGCCGGATCGCGGCACGGATGCGCGCCATGAGTTCGCCGATCTCGAACGGCTTGTTGACATAGTCGTCTGCGCCATTGTCCAGCGCCGTGATCTTCTCAGCCTCCTGATGGCGCGCCGAGATCACGATGATCGGCACTTCGCTGGCGGCACGGATGCGCTTGATGACGTCCTTGCCGTCCATGTCGGGCAGGCCGAGGTCGAGCAGGACGACATCCGGCCGTGCCGACAGGGCAAGGCTGGACGCGCCGTTCCCGTCCGAGGCCACGCTGACCTGATAGCCGGCTGCCCCCAGCACGGGCTGGAGCACGGCGACAAGCGAGGGCTCGTCATCGACAAGCAGGATATGGGTCATGGCGCCCGGGTTCCTTCGGCAAGCGGCAGGCAGATGGTGATGAGAGTGCCGCGGCCCTCGATGCCCGGAACGGTCGCCCCGATGGTCCCGCCGAGCGCCTCGACAAAACCCTTGGCGATCGCGAGCCCGAGCCCGCTGCCGCGCGGGGAGGCTTCGCTTCGCGCGACGCGGTAGAAGCGATCGAACACACGCTTCGCATCCTGTTCGGGAATGCCATAGCCTTCGTCGGTGATGGCGATGCGGCAAAGGCCGTCGGCGCGGGCTATCTCGATCCGGATGCGGGTGCCGTCGTCGCTATAGGTGATCGCGTTGTCGAGGATGTTGATCAGGACGAGTTCGAACAAGGCCGGGTTCGCCGCGATCAACAGATCGGATTCGCGATCGCGCATCATGATCGCGCGCGCGCCCGCCCGCGACCGTACGCGCTGAACGGCCGCAGCGACCATCTCGGAAACGCTGAGGACCTGCAGCGGCGCAGGGCCGCCACCCGTTTCAAGCCGGCTCATCTCGAGCAGGTTCGCGGTATAGCGGTTGAGCCGCTCGCCTTCGTCGACGATGCCCCGCAACAGGCGCATCGAGGTCTCGGGATCGAGTTTTTCGCCATAGGTAATCAGGCTCGACGCCGACGCACTGATCGCCGCGAGCGGCGTACGGAAATCATGGCTGACGGACGCGAGCAGCGCGCTCTTCAATTCCTCCGCGCGTGCCGAAGCGTTCCGTTCGGTCATCTGTTCGGAGAGTGCCGCGCGTTCGAGCGCGAGCGCGACCATATTGCCGAGTGCATTGACGAAGGCGGGTTCGATGCCGCGAGGGCGAAAGGGTTCGACGACCATCGCGATCGGTGCCTCGGTTCCGCGTTCCAGGCGGCGACCGAGCAGACCCCCATCCCGAAGCATCGGCGTCGGACTGGACAGCACCGTCGCGGCGAATGCGCGCCATCGCGTATCGTGCGGGATCTGGTCGAGCGAGACCAGATCGGTTCCCTCGGCACGGAAAAGCGACACGCGCGCCCCGAGAATGTCCTGCGCGGCCTTGCCGACCGTTGCGACGACATCCTGCAAGCGAAGCGCGGATTGCAGCGCCCGGCTCAGCTCGAGCAGGCTGTTGAGCTGCAGGTTGCTGACGCGCGCAGCCTCCGCATGGTCCTTGAGCCGCCCGGCAAGCACCCCGGACACGAGCGCGCAGAGATTGAAGACGACCAGTGGCGCGGCGTCGCTGCCCGTCGCAAGCCGGAAGGTGAGCACCGGCTCGGTCAGGTAGAAATTGTAGATCAGGAAGCCGACGAGCGCGGCGATCAGGGCCGAGGCAAGGCCGCACAGCGCGCCCGCCACCGTGATCCCGAGCACGAAGACGAGCGCCGCCGCGACCTCGCTGACCTGGGAGGCAGCGAAGGAACCAGTGGCTGACAGGACGACCAGGAAGATCGTCAGCAGGAACTGCCGGGGACTCAGATGCAGTTTCACCCCGCGCATGGTGTCGAACAACGAGGTGCGGCCATCCGTCATCGATTATCCGGTTTTCCCTGCCTTCGATCCACACCCTGATGGTCCACGACGGCGGGCGCTAGCTCTTGGGAGGGGAGCATCGGGCTGCCCACCGCCGTGGTGATGGAGCGCCTCCTCCGGGGGGAGGAAAGACCGTGCGGAGGGGCCGCAACGGAGGGGCTCGCCAAATCGGGATAGGGGCACGCCGGCCGATCAGTCCATGCATAAAAAACCTATAGTAACACCCCTCCCCCGCTCCGTCCTAGGCATTGCACGACTCAACTCCCCTGGAGCGAATGATGAACAAACTGGTCCTGACCGCCGTGATCGGCGCCGCGATGCTGACGGGTTGCGCGAGCAAGCGCCTGCCGGTCGATGGCAACAGCTATGCGCCCGGCGCGGGCGAGACCCCCGTCGCGGAGAATACGCTGGCAAGCCTGCAGGCCGATCTCGCCGCGTCGGCCGGCAGCGACCGCGTATTGTTCGGCTATGATTCCTTCACTCTCACCCAGGAAGCGCGCCAGACGCTGGTTCGCCAGGCCGAGTGGCTGCGCCGGCACCCCGACGTCGCCTTCTCCATCGAAGGCCATTGCGACGAACGCGGCACGCGTGACTACAATCTCGCGCTGGGCGATCGTCGCGCCCGGGCCGCGGCTGCCCTCCTCGCCGCCGAAGGCATCTCGCCGATGCGGATCAGGACCATCTCCTACGGCAAGGAACGCCCCGAGGCGCTCGGTTCCGACGAGACGTCCTACGCCGCCAACCGGCGCGCCGTGTCGATCGTGATCGGGAACAATGGCGGCTGATCTGTTTCGCTGCCCCCATCCGCGTATCGCGCCGGCACTGATCGGGCTGTTGACCTGCCTGGCGACCGGCGCGTGCGCACCCCATGACAAAAGCGCCGTGACCACCGACGAGCGGCGATATGACTGCGATTCAGGCAGTTCCTTCTCCGCCCAATTCTCGAACGGGCAGGTGCGGATCGACACGGGCGAACGCCGCTACGATCTGGTACGGCGCCCGGCATCGCAGGGCGTCCGCTACGGTTCCGACCATGTCGCCTTTGCCCAGGACGAAGACCGTGCCGTCCTGATCGGCGCCGCTGGCGGCCCTTATAAGGGGTGTAGCGAAGTGGGCTTTCGCCTGAGCGACCAGGGCCTGACCAGTCCAGCTTGACCCATCATCCCGGATTTGGCGCCACCAGATTCCGCGTACCAACCGGTTTCGCCACCCGCCATCGGTCATGCCGGGACAAGCCCGGAATGGCCGACTGATCGACGTCACATTCCAGCGGGAAGCTCAGTCAGCGGCGATCGGCCCCTTGGGAGGCTGCGGGCGACGGGTCAGCCACACAATGCCGACCAGGATCGCGCAGAGCCAGGCCGAGACGCGGAACAGATCGGTCGAGGCGAGCAGATAGGCCTGCCCCACCATCTGCCGGGAGATCGCCCCCGCCGCCTGCAGGTCGGTCAGGCCAAGGTGCCCAAGCGCCGAGCGCGCCGCCTGCAGCGGCGATCCGGTCCCTACCGCTTCGGAAAGATGGCTCTGGTGCAGTGCCTCGCGCCTGTCCCATGCGGTGGTGATGATCGACGCGGCGAAACTGCCCGCGGTGATGCGCGCAAAGTTGGATATGCCCGTCGCCGAGGGGATGCGTTCCGGCGGAATGCCGTCAAGCGAGATGGTCACCATCGCCAGGAAGAAGGTGCTCATCGCCACGCCCTGAACAAGCATCGGCAGCATGAAATCCCACGCGCTGGCGCCCGTCGTGTAGCCCGACCGCATGTAATAGGAGATGCCGAACGCAATGAACGCGATCGACGCGAGGATGCGCGCGTCGACCTTGCCGGAGGCGCGCGCGATGAACGGCGTCAGGATGACCGCCACCGCACCACTTGGCGCAGCGACCAGGCCGGCCCAGGTGGCGGTATATCCAAGCTGGGTCTGGAGCCACAGCGGCAGGATCAGCGTGTTGGCGAAGAACACCGCATAGCCGAGGCAGAAGGCGATCGACCCGAACAGGAAATTACGGCTCTTGAACAGGGTCAGGTCGACGGTCGGGTTGGCGTCGGTCAGTTCCCAGATGACCCAGGCGACGAAACCGATCGCGGCGATCACCGCCATCACCACGATCCGCGTCGAGTTGAACCAGTCGTCGTTCTTGCCGAGATCGAGCATCATCTGAAGCGACCCGACCCACAGCACGAGCAGGATCAGCCCGACCTGATCGATCGGCAGCTTGCGCGTCGGCGTCTCGCGGGTGCGCAGGCTCCGCCAGCAGACCGCGGCGCAGAACAGACCGACCGGCACGTTGATCAGGAAGATCCAGCTCCAGTGATAATTGTCGGAGATATAGCCGCCGAGGATCGGCCCCATGATCGGCGCGACCAGCGTTGTGATCGACCAGATGCCGAGCGCGGTGGACCGTTTGTCCGAGGGGAAGATCGCGATCAGCAGCGCCTGGCTGCCCGGGATCATCGGACCGGACACCGCACCCTGCAGGATGCGGAAGCCGATCAGCGACGGCAGGTCCCAGGCGATACCGCACAGGAACGACGCGAGCGTGAACAGCAGCACTGAAACGCTGAAGGTCTTCACGACGCCGAAACGGCCCATCAGCCAGCCGGTCAGCGGCACCGCCACGCCGTTGGCCACCGCAAAGGCAGTGACGATCCAGGTCGAATTGTCGCTGCTGACGCCAAGGTTGCCAGCGATCGTCGGCAAGGAGACATTGGCAATGGTCGAGTCGAGCACCTGCATGAAGGTGCCGAGTGCCAGCGCGAACGCGGTAAGAGCTAGCGCGCCGCCCCGGAGCGGCGCCGGGGCGGCGCTGGCCATCAGCGGTTCGCCGCGATGATCTGCGCGATGCGCGCTTCCACCTTCGGATCGCCGCCGTCGGACGTGCCATCACGATAGGCCTGCCGCGCGGGCGCACCGACCCGGGCACCGGACGTATCGGCGGTATCGACCGTCGCGTTGACCGACAGGCCCACGCGGAGCGGGTTGCGTTGCAGGTCGGCGCTGTCGATCGCGATCCGCACCGGGAGGCGCTGGACCACCTTGATCCAGTTTCCGCTGGCATTCTGCGGCGGGAGCAGTGCGAAGGCGTTGCCGCTCCCGGCGCCAAGGCCGATGACATGACCGTGATAGACGATGCCGCTGCCATACATGTCAGCCGTCACCGTCGCACGCTGGCCGATGCGGATATCCTTGAGCTGGGTCTCGCGGAAATTGGCGTCGACCCACACCCGGTCGAGCGGGACGACCGCCATCAGCGGCGTGCCAGCAGCAACCTGTTGGCCGAGCTGGACCGTGCGCTGGGCGACCACGCCGTCGATCGGCGCGGTGATGTGCATATGGCTGCGCACGATCGCCGCGCGGCGATAGGCGGCGATCGCGGCGAGCACGGCTGGATTGGTCGAGACGGTCGTGCCCTGCACCCCGGTGCGCGACTGGGCCTGCTGGCTGCGCGCGAGCGCCAGGTTCGCCGAGGCGACCTTCACCGCGTCGGCGGCATGGCTAAGCTCCTCGCCCGAAACGGCGCCTTCGGCCGCAGCGCCGCGCCGCCGCGCAAGGTCGTTCTGTGCACGCGCAAGTTCGGCCTGGGCCTGAACCACTGCCGCACCGGTCTCGTTGAGCTTGGAGAAATCGGACCGGGTCGCGCGGACCGCCCGTGCCAGTTCCGCCTCGGCCGCGGCGAGCCCGACATCAACCGTGGCGGGATCGAGATCAAGCAGGGGCTGGCCGGCGCGTACCGTCTGGGTGTTGTCGGCATGAATCGCGAGGATCGTGCCCGGATCGCGCGCCGTGATCGCCACGACGTCGCCGGCGACATAGGCGTCGTCGGTCTCCTGCTCCGGTGCGGCGAGGAGGAAGTGGAACACCGCCCACACGATCGCCGCGATGAGGACGATCACCGCAAGGATGCTCAGCCCCCGCCGCCGCGCGCCCGGATTTCCGCGCACGGGCGCGGCGGGGGGCGTGTCCTGCGCGGGAGCGGCCTGCGCCTCGGTCGCCTCGATCTTTTCCATCTTGGTCATTTCACGTCCTTCGGATCGAAACCGCCGCCCAGCGCCAGGACCAGCGCGACGCGCTGGCTGGCGGCGTCGGCCGCGAGATTGGCATCGGCCTGCTGCGCGTCGAGCAGCCGCACGTCATTGTCGACAAGGCCCAGGCGGGATTCGAGCCCGCTCGACACGCGGATCGTGTTGAGCCTTCCTGTTTCGGAAAGACCCCGCACGACCTCTGCCTGACGGGCGCGATCTTCCGCCGAACTCCTGATGCGGGCGAGCGCATCGGCAGCTTCGTGTACCGCGCCAACGACCTTCCCATTGTAATCGGCAATGGCGAGATCGACCCCGGCGGTCGCGCCCTCAAGACCCGCCTTGAGCCGGCCATTGTCGAAGATCGGGAGGTGGATCGCAGCGCCGGCACCGGCAGTGCCGGCATCGGCGTTGAAGAAATTGCCGACCCCGATCGCCTGCAGTCCGGCCAGTGCCGAGAGGTTCACGTCCGGATAGAAGGCACGCCGGGCAGCGAGCCGTCCCTGCGACGCCGCATCGATACGCGCCAGCGACGCAGCGACGTCAGCCCGTCGCGCCAGCAGATCCGCCGGGATGGTCGCCGGCAATGGCAAGGCGGCATCAAGCTGCAAGGTCGCGGGCGCGATGGTTGCGGGATAATCAAGGCCGCGCCCGGCCAATGCCGCCAGCGCGTTCGCCGCCAGGACCCGCTGCGCCGTTGCGCGCACCAGCGCCTGTTGCGCCTGCGCAAGCAAGGTGTGGGCAGCCTGTGCGTCGAGATCGCTCGCCAACTTGTTGCGGATGCGGGCCTGTACCAGCCGCAGCGACCCTTCGCGTGTCGCGATCGTCCGCCCGGCGAGCGCCGCCAGCCGCTCCGCGCGCGCCAGCTCGATATAGGTCTGCACGACTGACCCGACGAGCGCGAGCCGCGCCGCGGTCACATCGAGCGCGGCGGCACGGGTCGAGGCACGGGCACCCGCGATCACCGCCTTTTGCCGCCCGAACAGGTCGAGATTCCAGTCAAGGCTTGCCTGGGCCTGGCCGATGAAGCGCGTGGTGCCGGCAAAGGGCGGCGGGATCTGATATTGACCGCTCAGGCGTGCGACTTGCGCCTGGCCGTCGAATACCGCGTTGGGCCCGTTTTCCGCACGCTGGCTCGACAGGATCGCACTTGCCTGGCGCACGCGGGCAAGCGCCGCCTCAAGCGAGGGATTGCCCGCCTGCGCATCGGCGACCAGCCGATCGAGCTGGGGATCGCCAAACGAGCGCCACCAGCCGTCCGCGATCACCGGGGTAGTGGAATCAGCGCCGCCGGACAGGCCAAGCGCTGAATCCGCAATCGGCACGACCTCGGGCCGCGACGCCGGGATGGCACAGCCGGCAAGCAAGGCAGTGGTGGCGAGAGCGAGAGCGGTCAGGCGCATGAATCGTCTCCGACGCTGGCCTCGAGCGAGGTTCGCAACCGCTGCAGATGGTTGATGAACTGTCCCGCGTCCTCGGTCGACCAGCCGTCGAGCCAGCCGTTCCACCGGTCGACCACCCCATGCATGCACCGCTCGGCGATATCCCGCCCCTTGTCGGTCAGGACGAGATTGACCACGCGCCGGTCGTCCGCGTCGCGATCGCGTGCCACGAAGCCCCGCTCCTCGAGCGTATCGACCAGGCGAGTCGTGGCGCCCTTGTCATGGCCCAGGTCATGCGCGAGCGCGCGGCAGTTCGGACCGCGATCATACCAGATCGACACGAGCGCCGACCATTGCAGATGGGAGATGCCTTCTTCCACGAAGATCGGCTCAAGCCCGACCAGCGCAGACTGGTAGATGCGCTTGGTCAGGTAACCGACCGAGACATCGGGATTGAACTCCTCGCGGGTATACACCGGCACATCGTTGCTCCAGCAATGGTTGCTTCGGCAACTAATAGGATCGCGGCAATCCCGATGCAAGGGCGCCGCGCCGGAAAAAATGCAGGCCCTATCCCTGCTTCATCCAGGCTTCCGTTACGCCCCCCGGCCGATCAGCATTCGACCACGTTCACGGCGAGGCCGCCCAGGCTGGTTTCCTTGTATTTGGAGCGCATGTCCTCGCCGGTCTGACGCATCGTCTCGATCGCCTGGTCGAGGCTGACGATATGCGTGCCATCACCGTCGAGCGCGAGATAGGCGGCGTTGATCGCCTTCACCGCGCCCATTGCGTTGCGTTCGATGCAGGGAACCTGGACGAGCCCGCCGATCGGATCGCAGGTGAGCCCCAGATTATGCTCGATCCCGATTTCAGCCGCATTTTCGATCTGCGCATTGGTCGCGCCGAGCACCGCCGCGAGACCGGCGGCGGCCATCGAGCAGGCGACGCCGACTTCGCCCTGGCACCCCATCTCGGCCGCCGAGATCGACGCGCGCGTCTTGTAGAGCATGCCGATCGCCGCCGCGGTCGACAGGAAGATCCTGACGCCCTCACGCGTCGCCGGCCCCTCGAAGGTCTCGTAATAGCGGATCACCGCGGGGATGATCCCGGCGGCGCCGTTGGTCGGCGCGGTGACCACGCGGCCACCCGCTGCATTCTCCTCATTCACCGCGAGCGCCCAGAGGCTGACCCACTGGATCGTGTGCGACGGCGCACCGCGTTCCGACCGGGAAATCAGCGCTTCATGCAGCCCCTTCGCGCGGCGACGGACGCTGAGGCCGCCGGGCAGGATACCGTCCTTCAGCATCCCCCGATCGATGCAACCGCGCATCGCATCGGCGACGCCGTCGAGTAGCGCATCAGTCTCGGCGGCGGTGCGCCATGCGGTGTCGTTGCGGCGCACCAGCTCGCTGATCGATATCCGCTCGAGCGCAGCCGCGGCCAGGAGCTCGTTGCCCGAGGTGAAGGGATGGCGCACCGCGACATTGCCCAGTTCGGGCCGCTCCCCGCCGCGCCGGATCGTTCCGCCGCCGACCGAGTAGTAGCGCTGGACGTGACTTGTTCCGTCCGGGAACCAGGCAGTCAGATCGAGGGCATTGGGGTGCTCCGGCTCGAAACGCTCGGGATGAAAATCGATTCCTCCCTGCCCCTCCAGCTCGATCCGGTATCCGCCATCGCCACCACCTTGCCCAAGCGACAGGGCGTTCTCCGCGCGGAACCCGGCGACCATCGCCGTGGCGGCTTCGGGATCGACGGTTTCAGGCTCCCAGCCAGCAAGCCCAAGCAGGACCGCCACATCGGTGCCATGGCCGATGCCGGTCAGGGCAAGCGAACCGTACAGGGCGCAACCAACCCTGGTCGCACGTTCGGGCAAAGCGAGAATCGTCCGCGCGAAATCCGCCGCCGCGCGCATCGGGCCGACCGTATGGGAACTGGACGGGCCAATGCCGATAGTGAACATCTCGGCGATGCTGATCGGACGATGGCGCGGGTCCGGAAGAGTCGAGGTCACGAGAGTTGACGTCACTGGGGCATGCTCCGTCTGGCGGCGCGAGCGCCGCGGCATGCCCCCTCTGTCCGTTTGCCTGAGATCGTTATCCCGTCGGCGGGTGCCGGGGCACCACTCTCCAGAGTGTCTGTGTCGCGCGGTCCTTCTGCCTGAGAGTTTCCGGGGCGGTTGCTCCTTCGGCGCCGGCCAAGGCCGATCTCTCCCGTGCGACGGTTCGTCCCTGAGCGAGCGCCAGCCCCGAGTCAATCGACCACGAAAGCCCCCGTCGCATATTCACCCCATCGCGATCATGGCGCCGTCAGCCGCCGCGCAGCATCTGCATGACATAGGCGCGGATCCGGCCGTAATTGTCGCGCAGCGGGCCCAATATCCCGTGCCTTTCGGGTGGCAGATGGGCAAGCGGATGGCCGTTCTCTCGAAAGACATAATGGTCGAACAGCGCTTTCCAGGCGGCGCGTTCCCCCGGCGGCCGCTCGGCGATGGCGATCATCGCGAGCAGCAGCGTCGTATGAGGAGCGTCAGGACCCGCGTTGAATGCGTCCCACCAATAGTTGACGAGCACGTTGAAGGGCGCGGTCGATTCGACCTGGTGCCACCAGAGCTTGGGAAGATAGAGCGCGTCGCCGGGCTCGAGCTCGGCGACCAGCGCCTGATCGCGCACTGCCGCGAAACGCGGATAGCGGGCATCGCCGGGCGCCGCTGCCGCGGCGAGGCTGACCGGCTGACCGGCCATGGTATGGTCGATCGGACCGACATAGAGGCTGTCGATCAGACGGGGATCATACAGCGTGAACCGCCGGCGACCGGCGGCGACGCAGGCGAGATTGTCCATCGTATCATAATGCGCCGAGACGTTGGAGGCATGCCCGATCCAGATGCGCGGTCGAACGCCCGGCAACATGGGCAGCGGGTTCTGTCCGGCAAGCCCGGGCAGATAATCCTCCGCCGCCAGCGAACCGGCATAGATGCTCCCGGCATCGGCATGATCGAGACCGGCGAGGATCGCCTCGAGCGCCTCCCGGAAACGCATCCGGCGCCGTTCGAAATTGAAACCCTGAAGCGCCTCGTCATAATAATATTTGCCGGCGATGCGTGGCGCCCCAAAAAAGGCCTCAAGCTCACGGCCCGCGTCGAAAGGCGCCAGGTACCGCGCGAACGCAGCAGGGGATTCGCGCGCGGCGGCGATTGCCGGCCAGTCGCGCACCAGGCCGCGCAAGACGACCGGGCGGCACTGCCCGACAATCTCCTCCCGGAACGTAAGCGGATCGGCGACGCGTTCGGCCGGATATTCCGCGACGTCGGGCATGGTGGATTCAGCCCTGCAAGGCGCCGACCGGGATCGGCGCGGTCAGCCGCTCGTTGCGACGACGCGCCAGCGAGGTGACCTGGTTCAGCGACCCGATCATCAGCGACGCCGCATGCAGATAACCGCGCCGAAACAGGTCGACCACCCGCGCATCGTCGAGGTTAGCCAGCGCGTCGCGATTGATGGTGTAGGCACCCTCAACGCTGCGCCGGACGCCGTCGTCGAAGCTCACCGAGATATCGACTGGCTCGACCAGCTTCAGGTCGAGCATCGTCCGGATGAACGCGCGCGTCTCTTCCATGCCGGGGCGCAGTTCGCGAAAGATGGAAATGATACGCTGCAGATAGGGCGACGGTTCTCCCGCGTCGTCGAACAGCCGCTCCCCGCCGGGACCTCCCACTCTGGGGCTGTCGAGATCGATCGCGAGGCCGGTTTCAGTCGCGAAGAAGGGGATCCGTTCCATATTCAGCGGCCGATAGCCGTCCATTCCCCCGCCCGGCCTGAGGAACAGATTCTCCTCCTCATCGAAGCCGAGCATCGCCGCGCAGAAGAAGGCGCCGGTATCGGATTGCTTGCCGAACAGGATCGGATAGTCGAGCGCGAGCAGGGCGAATTCGCGCAGCACGACTGACACCAGCTTGACGCCGTCTCCCAGCTGCCGCGACGCCGTGCCGTCGACGCGCAGGTCTCGGTGCGCGACCGTATCCAGTGGTACGACATTGCTCATCCAGTCACCCCGTCCCTTCCCGGCCGCGCCGGTCTCTCGCCGGCTTGGCATGGTGTTGCCGCGATAGACGATCACCACGCGCCGAGCATGGGAATCCTACCATCGGATCGATGATAGCCACCGCCGTCCGCTAAGCCAACGCTACATGATAGCGCACACACAAAACCTTCAATCCCGCCGCGTCGGAGTTCCACGCTGCATCTAAAATACTCCATCACGGGACGATTAGCACCATAAATGTGGCAAATATGACGCTTGCCGAACAAAAATGTTCACGCTACCAATATATGATATAGAATATGCGGAGCCGCATATAAGATATGGGGATTGGCGGGGCGCGCAACGACGCGACCTCGCCGGGAGGAGGATGTTTGGGGGCGCCAGCCGTCATTCCAAAGCGATGCGACGTTGAATCGGGTGCGATTCAGCGCGGCAGGGAGCGCGGTCAGAGCTGACCGCCTCAGAAGGCGGCGCCGATCGGTCGGACGTGCCGGCGCCAGGTGAACAAGCGATCTGACACGGAGAGAGACAAATGAAAATGAACAGGGCGGGGACACAATCGAATCGCGCGGAGGGACGGCGGCTGCGCAGCCTCCTCCTGATCGGCGCCTCGAGTTTGACGATTATCGCTGCGCCGGCTCATGCACAGGACGCGGCGCAGGCTGCACCCTCGACAGCCGAAGAGGACATCGTCGTTACCGGCATCCGCGGATCGCTCCAGCGCAACCTGGACATCAAGCGTGATTCGATCGGTGTCGTGGATGCCATTTCGGCGGAAGACATCGGCAAATTCCCGGACTCGAACGTCGCGGCCTCGCTGCAGCGCCTGCCCGGCGTGTCGATCCAGCGCGACGGCGCGCGTGGCGAAGCGACCGGCATCACGGTCCGCGGCTTCGGCGGCGACTTCAACGAAACCCTTTTTGACAGTCGGCGCATATCGACGGCGACCGGTGGCCGTTCGGTCGACTTCAGCACCGTCGGCGCCGATTTCGTCGGCCAGTTGAACGTGATGAAGACGCCTGACGTCACCGTCGGCGCCAACTCGATCGGCGCGACCGTCAACATCCTGTTCCCCAAGCCGTTCGATCACCCCGGCATGCGGCTTGCCGCCACCGTGTCGGGCTCCTGGCAGGAAGACGCCAAGAAGGTCGTTCCGACCGGCGGAATCCTGTTCAGCGACACCTTCGCCGACGATACCTTCGGCATCCTGGCCGATGTCGCCTATGCGCGTCACGACACCCAGACGAACCAGGCCTATATCAACGGTTTCGGCTTCGGCTATTTCGCGCCCTGCCAGCTGGCGGGAAGCACGGCCGCGACCTGCAGCCCGACGACCAATACCGCCGCCCCCGCTTCTCAACAGACCACCGTCCGCGGCGCGTTCGAGCAGCAATATGGCCTGAACCAGCTCTACACCAAGGACGAACGGATCGACGGGCGCCTCGCGCTGCAATGGCACCCGTCCGACGCAGTCATGGTGACCCTCGACAACAATTTCTCGCGCCAGACGGTCAACCAGGATTCGTTCGGGTTCGGCATCTGGTTCAACCAGGGCAGCCTGCGCAACGTCGTGCTGGACGGCAACGGCGTGCCGACCAATTTCACCCAGGCCGGCACCCAGACCGACTTCAATGCCACGACGAACAGCAACGTCCTGCAGACCAACCAAACCGGCCTGAACGTGAAATGGGACGTCTCCGACAATTTCAGCGTCGAGGCGGACGGCAGCTATTCGAAGAGCTGGCGCAACCCCGACGGCCGCATCAACAGCAAGAATGGTGACGTTGGCTATGGCTTCGGCATCGGCCCGTCGCTCGGCATCGTCATCGACGGCGACAGCAAGAACAAGATTCCGACGCTCAACAACTATGGCGTGAACGGCGACGAGTCCCGCTGGGCCGACACGTCGGTCATCGGATCGCACGTGACGGTGAACACCGCCAACAAGAACACCGACGTCATCAAGCAGGCGCGCCTTTCCGGCCAGTGGAAGCAGGACGATTTCTCGATCAAGTTCGGCGGGTCATATCTCGAAGACCAGTTCAAGCTGCAGACCAGCGACACCTTCGCCAACAATTTCTGGCAGGCCTATGCGGGTTACGGTCCGCCCTCGGGTGGCACGACGGGCGTTCTGCTCCCGGCAAGCCTGTTCACGGGCCAGGTCAGCACGGCGAACTTCCTGCCCGGCTATTCAGGCAACCTGCCCTCGCCCCTGCTGAAATACAGCGCAGCCGACTATCAGGCGTACCTGACCAGCCTCGGCAACCCGCAGACGAAACGAATTCCGGGATTCAACTATCTCGACCCTCAGGTCGGTCCGAACTTCACCGGCACATTCGACGTCAAGCTGAACCCCGCAAGCGTGCAGGTCATCACCGAAAAGACGTGGGCGGCGTTCGTCCGTGCGAGCTTCCAGACCGAGATCGCCGGCATGAAGTTCAACTTCAACGCAGGCGCACGCGAAGAAGTCACGCACATCACGTCGAACGGCATCGGTCAGGTGCCCCTGACGCTGACTCAGGGCATCGGCGACCCGACCTTGTTGTCGGTCGGATTCTCCCCCAGCCAGCCGGTGTCGACGAAGAGCAGCTACGCCTACTTCCTGCCCAGCATCGACATGAAGCTCAACATCACTGACAAGTTCGACATCAGGTTCGATGCGTCCCGGACGCTGACGCGGCCCAATCTGAGCTTCCTGACGCCCGTCCTGAACGTGGGCAGCGGCCAGCGCATCGGGGCCTTCACCGCAACCGGCGGCAATCCCAACCTCCGTCCCTATCTGTCCGATAACTTCGATCTGACGGCGGAATGGTATTACCAGCGCAACTCATACTTCGCCGTCGACCTGTTCGTGAAGAATGTCAGCAACTTCATCGTTGCCGGCGTGACGCGCCAGCCGATCAACAACGTCATCGATCCGACGACCGGCCTGCCCGCGCAATTCTCGGTATCGGCGCGGGTGAACGGTCCTGACGCGACGGTGCGCGGTATCGAAATCGCCTGGCAGCAGGTCTTCGGCAACAGCGGCTTCGGCTTCTCGGCGAACGGAACCTTCGTCAATACCAACAAGCCCTATAACCCGGATGACTTCACCCAGACCGGCTTCGCCGTCACCGGGCTTGCCAATTCGGCGAACTTCGTCGGTTTCTACGACAAGAACGGCTTCCAGGCCCGAATGGCCGTCAACTGGCGCGACGACTATCTGCTTCAGTTCGGGCAGGCCCAGAACAACGGCAAGTTCGGCGCCGAACCGACCTTCGTGAACCAGAGCACGCAGATCGACTTCAGCACGAGCTATGACATCACGAAGCAGTTCACCATCTTCGGCGAAGCGCTGAACCTGACCAACGAAACGTACAGCACCCGCGGCCGGTACAAGAATCAGCTGCTCAGTGCGTTCGGCTACGGACGACGCATCACGGCTGGTGTGCGTTTTCACTACTGAGGGGACCACATTCCCCGGGGCCGCCGACCATGGTTGGCGGCCCCTCTTTCCTTCATGCTAGGCAGCGTCGCCACCACGCCGAATAGAGTAGCCGCCCGATATGGTCAGTCCGGTCCGCAATATCGTCATCGTCGGCGGCGGCACTGCCGGCTGGCTTACCGCCGGCGTCATCGCCGCGCGGCACCAGGGCCGGATGGCGGGCGGCTTCACCGTAACCCTGGTCGAATCGCCCAATGTGAAGATCATCGGCGTGGGCGAAGGCACCTGGCCGACGTTGCGTACGACGCTCCAGAAGATGGGTGTCTCCGAGACGGATTTCTTCCGCGAATGCGACGCCGCCTTCAAACAGGGCGCTAAATTCGCCAAATGGACCACGGGGGCGGAGGACGACGCCTATTATCATCCGCTGATGCTGCCGCACGGATTCAGCGAGCTGAACATGGTGCCGCACTGGCTTCACGACGAACAGGGCCGGTCCTTCTGCGACGCGGTATCCCCCCAGGGGGCGATCTGCGACGCGGGGCTGGCGCCCAAGATGATCACCACGCCCGAATATGATGCGGTCGCCAACTACGCCTACCATCTTGATGCGGGGAAATTCGCCCCGTTCCTGCAGAAGCATTGCACGACGAAGCTGGGCGTGCGCCACGTGCTGGCCGACGTAACGAGCGTCAACCAGGCCGAGGACGGCGACATCGTCAGCGTCTCCACCGAGCAGGCCGGCGACATTGCCGGCGACCTGTTCGTCGACTGCACCGGCTTCGCGTCGCTGCTACTGGGCAAGGCCCTCGGCGTGCCGTTCCGCGACTGCAAGGACGTGCTGTTCTGCGATGCCGCGCTGGCGGTCCAGGTGCCGTTCGATACGCCTGAGGAAGCGCTTGCCTCCCATACCATTTCCACCGCCCAATCGGCCGGCTGGATCTGGGACATCGGCCTGCCGACGCGCCGCGGCATCGGCTATGTCTATTCGACCTCCCACACCGACGACGAGAGCGCCGAACGCGAGCTGCGTGCCTATATCGGCCCGGCGGCCGACAAATTGTCGATCCGCAAGATCCCGATCCGCGGCGGCCATCGCGAGACCTTCTGGAAGCGGAATTGCGTCGCGGTCGGGCTCGCCGCCGGCTTCCTCGAACCGCTCGAGGCGTCGGCGATCGTGCTGATCGAGCTGTCGGCCAAGCTGATCGCCGAACAGATGCCGGCCAATCGCGAGGTGATGGACATCGTCGCGCGGCGCTTCAACGAGACGACCTCCTATCGGTGGGGGCGTATCATCGACTTTCTGAAGCTCCATTATGTGCTGACCAAGCGGCGCGATTCAGCGTTCTGGATCGACAATGTCGATCCGGCGACGATCCCGGAACGACTGCGGAACCTGCTTCACCTGTGGAAATACCAGCCGCCCTGGTTCTTCGAGGAATTCGACCGGCTCGACGAGGTCTTCCCTGCGGCAAGCTATCAATATGTCCTGTACGGCATGGGCTACAGGACGGAGGTCGACACGCTCGACACCGCCACCACCGAACGAATGGCGGCGCGGCTTCGCGAGGAAAATGCCCGGATCACCGGCAGGATGACGAGCCAGCTTCCGCGGAACCGCGACCTGCTGGACAAGATCCGGCAGTTCGGATTCCAGGCGATCTAGTCGGGCAGCGTCAGCCTGAAGAGCTGATAGGCATCGGCGAATTCGGGCAGCGCCTCGCACCGCGCGGCGTGGTCCGCGAGCGCGACCCAACCGTCCATGACGAACTGGTCGGCCAGCGCCTCGCTGACGAACCGGTGCATCGTCGCGAGCAGCACGTCGGCGTGGCTCATCGTGTCGCCCAACAGCCAATCGCGTTTTGCCGCGGCGCGCTCGCGCTCAAGCAGGTCGAGCGTGTCGATCACCTGGGCACGGCAGCGCTCGACCCACATCTTCAGTCCATCGCGAAAGGCCCGCTCATAGACAAGACTGACCGCCTTCTCCGCGACCCCGGCCGCGAAGGCGCAGGTACGGAGCATCGCCCGGCGATCATCGCCGCGGCGCGAGAGGAACGCCCGATCCACACCGACCATCTCATCGATCGCGTCGACGATCGCGCTGCTGTCCGTCAGCGAGATACCGTCGTCGAACACCAGGGTCGGCACGCGCCGCAGCGGATTATAGCGCGCAATCTCCTCCACATCGCCGAAGGCCGAAAGCGGCGCGTGGCGATAGGGCAGATCGTAGAGCTTCAACGTCACCGCGACGCGCCGGACGAAGGGCGAATCATATTGTCCGATCAACAGCATGGTCCGCCCTTCCCTTCTACTTACCAGACCCTCACGCGGGCATCCGGCGCAAGGTACAGCTTCTGGCCAGGCTGCACATCGAACGCCTTGTACCACGCATCGAGGTTGCGCACCGTCTGCGCACGGAACCTGCCCGGCGAGTGCCCGTCGGTCGCGACCTGCTGGCGCATCGCCTTCTCGCGGGTCTTCTCGCGCCAGCTTTGCGCAAAGGCCAGCAGGAAGCGCTGATCGCCGGTCAAGCCGTCGATCACCGGTGCCTCCTTGCCCTCGAGCGAGGCGCGATATGCCTCGTAGGCTGCCGTCAGGCCAGCCACGTCGGCGATGTTCTCGCCAAGCGTCTGCTCGCCATTGAGGTGAAGCCCGGGGAGCGGCTCATAGGCATCATATTGCTTCGCCAGGGTCGCGCTCTGCTGCTTGAAATGGGCGAAGTCCGCAGGGGTCCACCAATTGCGGAGCTTGCCGCTCGAATCGAACTCGGCGCCGGTATTGTCGAAGCTGTGGCTGATCTCATGGCCGATCGTGGCGCCAATCGATCCATAATTCGCCGCCGCGTCAGCCTTCGGATCATAGAAGGGCGCTTCGAGGATCGCCGCCGGGAAGTTGAGCGCATTCTGCAACGGCAGGTTGACCGCGTTGACCGTCTGCGGCGTCATCCACCACTCGCCCTTGTCCGGCGCCTTGCCGATCTTGGCAAGCTGATGCCTGTATTCAGCCAGCCGCGCGCGCTCGAGATTGCCCAGCGGATCGTCAGCCTTGATCTCAAGCGACCCGTAATTGCGCCACGTATCGGGATAGCCGACGCCGACACGCATCGTCTGGATCTTCTTGCGTGCCTCGGCCTTGGTCGCGGGCGCCATCCAGGTCAGGTTCTCGACACGCTTGTCGAACGCGGCGAGGATGTTCTTCACCATGCCCTGGATGTCGGTTTTGGACGAGGCCGGGAAGAATTTGGCGACGTAGATCTGGCCGACCGCATCGCCCAGATTATTGTTCACGGCAGCGATCGCCCGTTTGTCGCGCGGGCGCGGCTGCTGTGTGCCGCTCAAGGTCTTGCCGAAGAAATCGAACGAGGCGTCGTCAAACGCCTTGGGCAGCACCGCCGTGACGGTGTTGAGATGATGAAAGGCAAGCCAGTCCCGCCACGCGTCGAGCGGTTCGCTTGCCACCAGGGCGGAAAGCTTCGTGGTCGGGGCCGGATGCCAGACGATGAAGTCCTGCTGACCGGACAGGCCCGCGGCGGCGAAGAATGCGTTCCAGTCGATCCCCGGCGCCTTCTTCGCGAAATCAGCCTGCTTCCATGCATTGTTCGCCTTGTGGACATCCTGGCTATCGACATAGCCCGCATGCGCACTGGCGATCTTCGTTTCCAGCGCCATCACCCGATCGGCACGGGCGGTCGGATCGCTCATCCCGGCCAGGCCGAAGACCTTCGTGATATACGCCTTATAGGCGGTACGGAGCTGCGCCATCTCCGGCTTGGCCGACACATAATAATCGCGCTCCGGCATGCCGATGCCGCCCTGCAGCAGATAGGGCACCGTCTGGCCCGGGTTGTCGAGCGCCTGGGTAACGAACAGGCCGAACAGATGCTCGGTGCGGAAATTGGTTGCGTTGAGCGGATCGACATCGGCGCGCAGATCGGCGCCCAGCGCCCGGGCCAGTTCAGCCTTGTCGGCGATCGCCGCGATCGCATCTAGCTCCGGCTTGATCGGGGCAAGGCCGCGCTTCTCGATGCCGGCGGTATCAAGATAGGCATTGTAGAAATCGGCGATCTTGCGCTGATCGGTCCCGGCCGCGGCATTCGCCTTGGCGGCCTCTGCGATCAGTTGCGCGTTGCGCCCTTCCGCAACGTTGAACACCTGAAGGAAGATGCCAGTGCTCGACCGGTCGGCCGGGATCTCTGTCTTCGCGCGCCAGACGCCATTGGCATAAGCATCGAAATCGTCGCCCGGCTTCAACGCCTTGTCGACTCCGGCCACATCGATGCCGATTGCCGTTCCAGCGACCGGCGCGGGCGCGCTCTGGGTGCAGGCGGTGGTGGCAAGCAGGGCGGCGAGAAAGATCGTGGGACGCTTCATGAGACAAACCTCTCCAAAGGTGTATGGCGTGAGGAGTACACCTGAGATTTCGGTTACACCAGATACCACCCGCGCAGATGCCCGCCGTACGGCGCAGCCTTATATCGCGAGCGTCGCTTCCCATTCGCGCGGTCGCTGTCTAGTCAGGAGCGCGGGATGAGGATGAAAGCATGAGCGCACCGGCATTGGAGAGCAGGGTATCGCCTGAGAACGAGGCGTTCCGGGCGAATGCGGTGCACGACCGAGGGTTGGTGGAGCGGCTGCTCGATCCCGGCCCGCCCTTCCTGCAGTCTGGCGTCTTCAGAATGTGATGACGAACGGAGTGCTTCTGTTCCTCCCGCTTCCGGGGAGGAACTTCCAGGAGATACCCAATGTCCCTGATCCTTGCCTTTCTCGCCCAGGTCACTCCAGTCCAGCCGATGCCCAAGGGCACCGGCCTTCCGCCGCCCGGCACCGACGAAGGCGCGGTGATGGCACCGATCAACGCGATGCTCGCCGGCCTCGCCGCACGAGATTCCGCCGCGATCCTCGCGCAGCTTCGCCCGGACGGCGGCGCCACCGTCGCCAATGAAGCGCCCAACGGCGTGCGCACGGTCCGCCATATGAGCTGGACCGAGTTCGCCGCGAGCGTCAAACCCGGCCCGGAGAAATATGAAGAGCGCATCAGCAATCCGGCGATCGAGATCGACGGCGATATTGCGATGGTCTGGGCGCCCTATACGTTCTTCATCGACGGCAAGGCGCATCATTGCGGCGTGGACCATTTCGACCTGGCCCGCGACACGGGCACCTGGAAGATCGTCAACATTACCTGGTCCGCGCGTGCCACGGGTTGCGAGGGCTGATCTTGATCAAATCCCTTATCGCGCCATGAGCGGCATCACCTTCCGCGCGGCCACCGCCGACGACCTTCCCGCCATCGTCGCACTGCTTGACGATGACGAGCACAGCAAGGGCCGCGAGGACCCGAGCCTGCCGCTCGACCAGCGCTATTTTGCCGCGTTCGAGGCGATCGCCGCCGATCCGAACCAGATGCAGGTCGTCGCCGAACTCGACGGTGAAGTTGTCGGCACGATGCAGCTGAGTTTCCTGCCCGGCATCGCCTTTCGCGGCAGCTGGCGCGGGCAGATCGAAGCGGTCCGTATCGCCAGCAGCCTGCGGGGCCAGGGACTGGGGCAGCAGATGATCGAATGGGCGGTCGAGCGTTTCCGCGAGCGGGGTTGCGGCATGGCGCAGCTTACCTCGATGTCGACGCGTATCGATGCCCACCGCTTCTATGAGACCATGGGCTGGAAGAAGAGCCATGCAGGGTTCAAGCTGAAGCTCTGAAGAAACAAGGCAAGGGAGTTGGATATGGCCGAGGGCTTCGATTTCACCGGCAAGACAGTGATGGTCTTTGGCGGGACCAGCGGCATCAACCTGGGCATCGCCAAGTCCTTTGCGCGACGCGGGGCGAAGCTGGGTGTCGCCAGCCGCAGCCAGGACAAGGTCGACGCCGCGGTCGCGGCGCTGTCGGATAACACACCCGCGCTCGGCTACAGCCTCGACGTACGTGACTATGAGGCGGTGAAGGCGGCGATCGACGATTTCCGTGCCCAGCGCGGCACGATCGACGTGCTGGTGTCGGGCGCGGCCGGCAATTTCCCCGTGCCGGCGGCGATGCTGAGTTCCAACGGCTTCAAGGCGGTCGCCGAGATCGACACGCTCGGCACCTTCCATGTGATGCGCGCCGCTTATGAGCACCTGACCAAGCCGGGCGCGAGCATCATCAACATCTCCGCGCCGCAAGCCTTCATCGCGACACCGATGCAGGTCCATGTCTGCGCGGCCAAGGCCGGAGTCGACATGATCACCAAGACGCTGGCGATCGAATGGGGGCCGGAAGGCGTGCGCGTGAACTCGGTCTCGCCCGGCCCGATCGCCGGCACCGAAGGCATGGAACGGCTTGCCCCCACGCCCGAGGCCAAGGCACGCTCCGCCAAAGCGGTGCCGCTCGGGCGGATGGGCACGGTGGATGATGTCGCCGATGTCTGCCTGTTCCTTGCCTCGCCCTACGCCCGCTATGTATCGGGCGTCGTGCTACCGGCCGATGGCGGCTGGACAGCAGGGCGCAGTCTTGGAGGAATCGGTTGATGGCCGGCAGATATTATGACGAATGGCAGGTGGGCGACCGGATCGTCCACGAGATCCGGCGCACAGTGACCGAGACCGACAATCTGCTGATCTCCACCCTTACCCATAATCCGCAGCCGTTGCATCTCGACGCCGACTATGCCGGCGGGACCGAGTTCGGGCGGATCGTCGTCAACGGCACCTTCACCTTTGCGCTGATGATCGGCGTGTCGGTCGGGGACACGACACTTGGCACGCTGGTGGCCAATCTCGGTTACGACAAGCTGGTGATGCCCAAGCCCGTGTTCATCGGCGACACGCTGCGCGGCGAGACCGAGGTGGTTGAGTTGCGCGCCAGCAAGTCGCGGCCCGATGCCGGGCTGGTGACGTTCCGCCACCGGATGTTGAACCAGCGGGACGAGGAGGTCTGTTCCTGCCTCAGGACCGCGCTGATGCGGAAGAAGCCGGCCTGAATTTCCCTGTTCCTGCGTCGACAACAGGGAATTTTGTTTTTTCCTGGATCGAAAATCGCCATTTCGTCCAAATTATTCTACAAGTTCATATATTTGAATAGATTTCCCTGTTATGCAGGAACAGGGAATTCTTCCGGGCATAACAGGGAAATCTCCGCCCGGAACAGGCAAATTCAGTGGCCAGCGATGAGAATGAGCGCGGTGAAGCTTTAGGTTTCACCCCGGCATGATCGTTATCCTTTTCACGCCGCGATTGAATCGATCCCCTCCGGTTACCGGGGACAGCATCGCCGAGGGAGTGACCCCGTCTGACCATCTGCGTCAGCACGCAGCCAGAATAACTCCTACCTAATCCAGCGCGCATCTCGATGCGTCTGGTGCCAAGCGCTGATCGCTTTACTCCCTTTAATCCTTCGGAAATGGCGTCGACAGCTCCATCCCCGGCACCGGCGCGGGAGGGAAGCTCCCGACAAAGCAGTCTGGTCGTTGACATCGGAAATAAATACACAGACAAATGCACGGCGCGAGAGAAAGACCAACGATCGGCGCGGGTGGTTTGTGATCCGGGGAGGATCCCTGTGGCGGGCGCGCGTCGAACGGCGCGGCCGCCGCAGCTATCCCCTTCCCCAAGAACGGACGATATCGCGAGGGGAGCCTGAAGATGAAATCGGCCTACTGCCTGGGTGCCGCAATCCTGATGTTCGTGGCGAGCCCTGGCGGCGCTCAAGTGACGACGAACGCGCCCCCGCCCGTCGCCGGCGCGCTGCCGGTAACGATCGAGCGAATCAAGATCCATTCGGCGGCCATCATGGGCAATCTGGAAGGCGAGACCGCTGACCGCGACGTGATCGTGGTGCTGCCGCCGAGCTACGCGAAGAGCCCTCGCCGCCGCTATCCCGTCGTCTATGCCCTTCACGGCTATTCGATCGGCGCTGACCAATGGACCAGGGAAATCCATGTTCCGCAGACGATCGAGGGTGGCTTCGCCAAGGGCGCGAAGGACATGATCCTGGTCTTTCCCGACAGCAAGACCATCCACAACGGATCGATGTATTCAAGCTCGGCGACGACCGGGGACTTCGAGGCCTTCGTGGCGCGCGATCTGGTCGCCTATATCGATGCCCATTATCGGACGCTGGCGCGGCGGGAGAGCCGCGGGCTGGCGGGCCATTCGATGGGCGGATATGGCACCAGCCGGATCGGCATGAAACATCCCGAGGTGTTCGGCGCGCTCTATATGATGAGCCCATGTTGCCTGTCCGCGCGCCAGGGCGGCCAGTTCAATGCGGAGGCGACAGCGGCGCTTGCGGCCGTGAAGGTGCCGACAGATTCGGCAAAGCTGCCGTTCGGGCTGAGAGCGCAGCTGGCGAGCGCCGCGGCATGGTCGCCCAACCCGAAGAACCCGCCGCTCTATCTCGACCTGCCGGTGAAGGACGGCGTCGCCCAGCCGGACGTCCTCGCGCGATGGGCGGCCAATGCGCCGCTCGCCATTGTCGACCAGTATATCGGCAACCTGCGGCAATATCGTGCGATCTCGATCGATGTCGGAGACAGGGACGGACTGAAAGTCGACGCGGAGAAGCTCCACACCGTGCTCGACAGCTATGCCATCGCCAACGGCTTCGAAATCTATCCAGGCGACCACACCAACAATGTCGCAATCCGGTTTCAGGATCAGGTGATCCCGTTCTTCAGTCGCAATCTCGTCTTCGAGAAGGGCCGTTGAAGTTGCCGACACGAAGAGAATGACCAATCCCGACCGCAATCGAACGATGATCGACCATCAGAGGAGGACAATCATGAAGCCTGGCTACGCAGCCGCCGCTATGCTGATCTTTGCGACCCCGGCCTTGCCGGCCCATGCTCAGGATTTCGATCCGATGGCGTTGGCCGACACCAACGCCGACGGCAAGGTGAGCCTGGCCGAGGCGACTGCTTTTTCCGCACAGGGCTGGACCTTCGTCGATCAGTCGAACGCGGGAAAGATCAAGAAGGATACCCTGCCCGACTTCATGCAGCCTTCCTTCGCGAGCACGAAGGCGGACGCCGAAGGCTATGTCTCCAAGGATGCTTTCCTCGCGGCCGTGCCCGATCGTTTCAAGGCAGCCGATACGAACGCGGACGGTTTCCTCAGCGACGCCGAGCTTCGAGGCTTTCTCGGAATGCCGTGATCATGCGGCATCTTCCCCGCACGCGCGGCGGGGAGATCGGATCGTTTCAGACCGTGAAGCTTTCCCCGCAGCCGCATTCGCCCTTGGCGTTGGGGTTCTGGAACACGAAGCCGGCGGTGAAATCGTCCTCGACCCAGTTCATGGTCGATCCGATCAGGTAGAGGATCGAGCCGCCATCGACGAACAGCGTCCCGCCCGGCGTCTCGATACGCTCGTCGAACGGCTTGGCCTCAGTGACATAGTCGACCGAGTAAGCGAGCCCGGAACAGCCGCGACGCGGCGTGGACAGCTTGACGCCGATCGCGCCTTCCGGGGACTTGCCCATCAGCTCGGCGATCCGCGCCTCGGCGGTCGGCGTCAGGATCAGCGCCGCGGGGCGCACGCGCGTGGTCGTCGCCATCACAGCATCCCCAGTTCGAGCTTGGCGTCGTCGCTCATCTTCTGCGGATCCCAAGGCGGATCCCAGACGAGGTTGACGTCCGCGGTACCGACGCCCGGCACGGATCCGACGCGCAGTTCCACCTCGGCGGGCATGGATTCAGCGACCGGGCAATGCGGCGTGGTGAGCGTCATCGTCACCGAGGCATGGCCTTCATCGGTTACCTCGACGCCGTAGATCAGGCCGAGATCGTAGATGTTCACCGGAATCTCGGGATCGTAGATTTCCTTCAGCGCATCGACCACCGCCTCGTACAGCGCGCCGCCCGGCTCGCCGGTGGAAAGCGCCTCGGGCTTCTGTGCCAGGAAACCTTCGAGATAATCGCGCTTGCGCTCGAACGTTTCGGTCACCCCGCCATCGACGCGCGCCTTGGGCGGCGCCTCGACCGAGGCGACCTCTTCAACCACAATCTTCCGCTCTTCGTTCATGCGAACCCTACCCGAAAATCCGTGTTACCCGCTCGATCCCGCGCACCAGCGCATCCACGTCAGCCGCGCCGTTGTAGACCCCGAAGCTCGCCCGTGCCGTCGCCGGCACGCCCAGCGCCTCCATCAACGGCTGAGCGCAATGATGCCCGGCGCGGATCGCGACCCGCTCCTCGTCCAAGATGGTGCCGATGTCATGCGGATGCACCCCCTCGATCGAGAAACTGACGATGCCGGCCGAATCCTCGGGGCCGTAGAGCGTGACCGAGTTGATCTGCAACAGCGCCTCGCGCGTCTTCGCGACCAGCGCCGTTTCGTGCGCGTGGATCGCGTCGAGGCCAATGCGCTCGACATAGTCGATCGCGGCATGGAGGCCGAGCGCACCGACGATGTGCGGCGTCCCCGCCTCGAAACGGCCCGGTGGCGGGGCGTAGGTCGTCTTCGCGAAGGTGACCCGGTCGATCATCGATCCGCCGCCCTGATAGGGCGGCATCGCCTCGAGCAGTTCCGGCCGCGCCCACAGCACGCCAATGCCGGTCGGGCCGTAGAGCTTGTGCCCGGAGAAGACGTAGAAATCGCAGTCGAGCGCCGCGACGTCCACCGCCATGCGCGGTACCGCCTGGCAGCCGTCGAGCAGGATCTTCGCGCCGACCGAATGGGCGATATCGGCGGCACGCCGCGCATCGAGCAGCGACCCGAGCACGTTCGAGACATGCGCCAGCGCGACCAGCTTGTGGGCAGGCGTGATCATCGCGGCCATCGCGTCGAGATCGATACGGTGATCGGGGGTCAGTGGGATGACGTCGATCGCGGCACCGACACGCTCCGCGGCCATCTGCCACGGGACGATGTTGGAGTGATGCTCAAGCGTCGAGAGCAGGATTCGGTCGCCCGCCTTCAACTGCTCACGCGCCCAGCATTGGGCGACGAGGTTGATGCCCTCGGTCGCGCCGCGCACGAACACGATCTCGTCGGCGCTGCCAGCGCCGATGAAGCGCGCCACCTTCTTGCGCGCCGCCTCATAGGCAAGCGTCATGTCGGCCGAGCGCTGGTACACGCCGCGATGCACGGTGGCGTAGGTTTCGGCATAGGCGCGGTCGATCGCGTCGATCACGGGCTGCGGCTTCTGCGCCGTCGCCGCGGTGTCGAGATAGGCCCAGCCCCGCGGGATCGCCGGGAAGTCGGCGAGCAGGTCGAGGAGGCGGGTGGCCGCATTCCCTCTCCCATCGGGAGAGGGAGGGAGGAGCGAAGCGACGGAAGGGTGAGGGTGACTAGCCATTGCAATCGCCCTCACCCTTCCCATCGCTCACGCGATGGGCCCCTTCCCTCTCCCGCCGGGAGAGGGAGAAAAGATGCGCGCGCCTCACAGCATCCGCTCCAGCGCAGCCTGCGCCGCCGTTTCCAGCGCCTCGCGCTCGCCCGCATCGGCGACGTCGTCGAAGACCGATCCGATGAACGCGCGCAGCAGCAGCGCCTTGGCCTCGGCCGGGGCGATGCCGCGGCTGGCGAGGTAGAAGAGCGCCATCGCGTCGAGTTCACCGACGGTCGCGCCATGCGCGCACTTCACGTCGTCGGCATAGATTTCGAGCTCGGGCTTGGCATTGGCGGTCGCGGTGCGCGTCAGCAGCATCGCCTTCACCGACTGGCTCGCATCGGTCTTCTGCGCATCGCGTGCGACCGCGACCTTGCCGAGATAGCTGCCGGTCGCGCGCGCGCCGAGCACCGAGCGGACGACCTGGTTGCTGGTCGCGTTCGGCTCGATGTGGCGCATCGTGGTCACGATCTCCAGCGTCTGCTCGCCGCCGCCGAGCATCGCCCCGCCCAGCTCGAAATGCGCGCCGTCGTGCAATGTCACGTCGATCGCCACCCGGCCGAGCTTGCCGCCGGTGTTGAGCACATGGAACGTCGCCCGCGCGCCCGCCGCGAGGGTGACGGCATAATCGCGGATCGCCACCGTATCCGTGTCAGCATCCTGCACGATGACGCGCGTGATCTCCTCACCGGGTGCGACATGGATCGTCTCCGGGGCTGCCACCGGCCAAACGGTCGCGACGGCGTCGAGATCGCTATAGCGCCACGCTTCGTCGCGGCGGGTGGGGATAGCGAGCGAGGTCATAGCGCACGCCCCATCGTCGCGCCTTCGCGTCTCCGCGTGAACACGTCATTGGATTCACGCGAAGACGCGAAGACGCGAAGGAAAAGGGAAATGCCTGCGGCGCTCACGCTGCCATCGCTCCATAGCCCTCGGCTTCGAGCTCGAGCGCCAGCTCGGGACCGCCCGAGCGCACGATCCGGCCGTCCGCCAGCACATGCACGAAGTCCGGCTTCACATAGTCAAGCAGCCGCTGGTAATGCGTGATCAGCAGCACCGCCTTGTCGGGCGCGCGCATGATACGGTTGATGCCGTCGCCGACGACGCGCAGCGCGTCAATGTCGAGCCCGGAATCGGTCTCGTCGAGGATCGCCAGCCTCGGGCCGATGATGCCCATCTGGACCATCTCGTTGCGCTTCTTCTCGCCGCCGGAGAAACCGACATTGACCGGACGCTTGAGCATGTCCTGGTCCATCGACAGCAGGTCGGCCTGGGCGCGGGCGAGCTTCAGGAACTCGCCGCCCGACAGTGGCGCCTCGCCGCGCACCTTGCGCTGCGCGTTCAGCGCCTCGCGCAGGAACTGGACGTTGGACACGCCGGGGATTTCGACCGGATATTGGAAGCCGAGGAACAGGCCCGCGGCGGCGCGCTCGTGCGGCGCCATTTCCAGCAGGTCCTCACCCGCAAAGCTGACAGTGCCGGACGTGACCTCGTAACCGGGCCGCCCGCCGAGCACATAGCCAAGCGTCGACTTGCCCGCGCCGTTCGGCCCCATGATCGCATGCACTTCGCCCGCGTTCACGCTAAGCGAGAGGCCCTTGAGGATTTCCTTGCCATCGATTTCGGCGCGGAGGTTTTCAATCTTCAACATCAATTCTGCCTCTTGGTGGAGCGCATCGCAATCACGCGTCCCAGATACTCATCCTTGCGGGCCTCGATACAGGCGGTCAGCGCCGCCGCATCCTTCGGCCTGGTCGCGGCGCACGCCACACCTGCATCGCACCAGAACCTGTCCAGTTCAGCATCGCCAACCGAATGGGTAACCCGGCACACCCGCAACCGCCCCTTGCGGTCGATCTTCATGCTCACCCCGACCCGCTTGAGCCGCTGGCCGAGCACGACGATGTCTTCGATCGGTTCTTCCGGCGGCACAGCCGGGCCAGCGAGTTGCAACGCCAAGGCGAGCATCATCACCCCACGCTCCCCTCGAGCGAAATCCCCAGCAGCTTCTGCGCCTCGACCGCGAATTCCATCGGGAGCTGCTGCAGCACCTCGCGCGCGAAGCCGTTGACGATCAGCGCCACCGCCGCCTCGGAATCGAGGCCGCGCTGCATTGCGTAGAACATCTGGTCTTCGCTGATCTTCGAGGTGGTTGCCTCATGCTCGATCTGCGCCGAAGGGTTGCGCACCTCGATATAGGGCACGGTGTGCGCGCCGCACTGGTCGCCCAGCAGCAGCGAATCGCACTGGGTGAAGTTGCGCACGCCCTCCGCCGTCGGCGCCACGCGCACCAGGCCGCGATAGGTGTTGTCGGAATGACCAGCGCTGATGCCCTTCGACACGATGGTCGAGCGGCTGCCCTTGCCGAGATGGATCATCTTGGTGCCGGTATCGGCCTGCTGGCGGTTGTTGGTCACCGCCACCGAATAGAATTCGCCGACGCTGTTCTCGCCGGCGCAGCACGCAGCTCGGATATTTCCAGGTGATCGCGCTGCCGGTCTCGACCTGAGTCCAGCTTACCTTGCTGTTCTTCCCCTGGCAGAGCGCGCGCTTGGTGACGAAATTGTAGATGCCGCCCTTGCCCTCGGCGTCGCCGGGATACCAGTTCTGCACGGTCGAATATTTGATCTCGGCATCGTCGAGCGCGACCAGCTCGACCACGGCCGCATGAAGCTGGTTCTCGTCGCGCATCGGCGCGGTGCAGCCTTCGAGGTACGAAACATACGCCCCCTTGTCGGCGACGATCAGCGTGCGTTCGAACTGGCCGGTATTCTCGGCATTGATACGGAAATAGGTGCTGAGCTCCATCGGGCAGCGAACCCCTTCCGGGATGTAGACGAAGGTGCCGTCGGAGAAGACGGCGCAGTTGAGCGCGGCGAAATAATTGTCATGCTGCGGCACGACCTTGCCGAGCCATTTGCGGACGAGATCGGGATATTCGCGGATCGCCTCGCTGATCGAGCGGAAGATCACACCCGCCGCCTCCAGTTCCTTGCGGAAGGTCGTCGCGACCGAGACGCTGTCGAACACCGCATCGACCGCGACCTTGCGCGCGCCCTCGACCCCGGCGAGCATCTTCTGCTCCTCGATCGGGATGCCGAGCTTTTCGTAGACGCGCAGAATCTCGGGATCGACCTCGTCGAGGCTGCCGACCTTGGGCTTGGCCTTGGGCTCGGCGTAATAATAGGCGTCCTGGTAATCGATCGGCGGGACGTTGAGCTTGGCCCAGTCGGGCGGCGTCATGGTCAGCCACAGGCGGTACGCCTTGAGCCGCCAGTCGAGCATCCATTCGGGCTCATTCTTCTTGGCCGAGATGAAACGGACTGTGTCCTCGCTCAGGCCCTTTGGCGCGAATTCCTGCTCGATGTCCGAATGGAAACCCCATTCGTACGTCTTGTTCGCGGCGGCATGCGCTTCTGCGTTCTTCGTGGCCATTATGCCGGCACCTGCGACAGGCTGGCGAGGCTGACGCCCGCGAGCGCGCCCTTCACCGCTCCGTTGACGACGTTCCAGTGCGGCTTCACCCGACAATTCTCCTCGATGCAGCAATCATGACTGCCCTGGTCAACACAGGCCGTCATCGCGATCGGCCCCTCGATCGCCTCGACGATATCGGCCAGGCTGATCGCCGCGGCCGGGCGCGCGAGGCGGAAGCCGCCCCCGGTGCCCCGCGCACTCTCAATCAAGCCCGCGGCGGAAAGCCGGCTGACCAGCTTCTGCACGGTCGGCAAGGGCAGCCCCGTTTCTTCCGCCAGCAGGGTCGCGTTGAGCCGCGCCGCGCCGCCGCAATGGCGGGCAGCGGCGGACATCATCACGACCGCGTAATCTGCAAGGCTGGAAAGGCGCATCTGGTCCAATCGGATTGATTCGTTCCGATTGGCCATGTGGGAGCCTCAAGCCCGAAGGTCAACCCTGTTCCTCCCCGGCCCGGGGCGGGTAGAATCACGTATCGCTGATCAGCGGGCTCACCTGGCCGCCAAGCGCGACTCGCTGGCTGATCGTCAGTTGCGACAACAGGCTGGGCTCAGCCTTGATCTGCCGCGGCGTGTAGCCAGTGAACTGCTTGACCTCGCGGATCAAGTGGGACTGATCGTAGAAGCCCCGCGCGATCAGGTCGTCCACCGACTGGCTTTCCGATACCAGGGCCACCGCGGCGCGAAGGGCGCGATATTTACGCGCGAGCAGCTTCGGCGGCGCGCCGTACAGCGCCTTGCACTTGCGCTCGACCTGGCGGCGGGAGAGCTTCGTCGCCGCCACCAGATCCTCCATCTCGGGCGACGGGCTGGCGGCGAGCCAGGTATCGACATGCCGCACGAACGCGGTCGCGCTGCGATCGCAGCCGCGCACCAGTTCCCGGATCAACTGCTCGGCGATCGCCACCCGCGCCGGGATATCGGGCGCGTCGCGCAACGCGTTGGCGGCGGCGCGCAGCCTTGGCCCGCCGAACAGGCCGGTCGCATCGATCACCCGGTTGAGCATGCTCGAGGCATCGTTGCCGACCAGCGCCGCCCATCCGCTCGCGGTCACGCCCATGCCAAGCACCAATACCGGCCCCTCGCACCTGACCCGCATCGCGCCGCTGGTCGGGCCGATGATGTGGATGTCGGTCGCCTCCTGTAATGTCCCGTCCGGGAAGCGATAGTCCGAACCACCCGGCGACAGGCGGAAACGGAACTGCGCATGATCCGCGCGCTCCATGTCCTCGAACAGCGGGACATCCGCACGAAAGTGATAGAAAAGCGTGATGTACTCGGTGAGGTCCGCGGCCGGGACCGCGTAGTCCAGCTGGATATCCGCCACTGTTGCGCCCCTTTTTATGGGAGAGGCGTAACCCGCTCTGCGCCCAATGAAAAGAGGCCCGGCCGGCAAGCCGGCCGGGCCCAAGTGAAAGAGACCCCTGTTGGGAGCTCTTCGGGTCGCAAGGTTGTTAGAACAGTGGCGGGTTCTACTGTATTGGATGAAAGCGCCACATCGGTCATATCCGTCGCAATCTCGTCGCAGGTCGAATGATTTTTGACCCGGGCGTGCCGCGCTGCCAAAGCGCCCGGATGACCTTCTTCCTTCTCCGCCCCGCCCTGTTCAGCATCGAAGCGGAGCGTGCCCATGGGCTGACGATAAGGATGCTTGAAGCCTGGGGGCAGGCTGGCACGCCGTTCGCCACCGAAACAGCCGACCCGTGCCTTCGCACGACCGTGGCCGGGCTGGACTTCTCCAGTCCGGTCGGGCTGGCCGCCGGGGTCGACAAGGACGGCCGGGCGATCGACGGGTTCTTCGCCCTCGGGCTGGGTTCGGTCGAGATCGGCACGCTCACGCCGGTGCCGCAGCCGGGCAATCCCAGGCCGCGCCTGTTCCGGCTGGTCGAGGACCGCGCGGTGATCAACCGGATGGGGTTCAACAACGGCGGGCTCGACGCGGCGCTGCCCCGCGCAGCGGCGGCCAGGCGGCGTGGCGTGCTTGGCATCAATGTCGGCGCCAACAAGGATACCGCCGACAGGATCGCCGACTATCGGGGCGGTGTGGAAAAGGCGGCCCTGATCGCGGACTATGTCACGATCAACATCAGCTCGCCCAACACGCCGGGCCTGCGCGATCTCCAGCATGGCGCGGCGCTGGCCGAACTGCTCGCCGCATCGGACGAGGCCCGCCGCCTGCCGTCGCGGCGCCCCCCGTTGTTCCTGAAGGTCGCTCCCGACCTTGAGCCCGGCGCGATCGACGAAATCGCCCGGGCCGCGATCGACCATCATATCGACGGGCTGATCGTCAGCAACACGACCATCTCCCGCCCCGGCCTGCGCTCGCCCCACGCGACCGAAACCGGTGGCCTTTCCGGTGCGCCGCTCGCCGCGCTCGCGCGCCAGCGGCTCGTCGATTTCCGCAAGGCGACCGGAGGGGCGCTGCCGCTGATCTCGGTCGGCGGGATCGGCAGCGCGGAGGAGGCCTATGCCCGGATCCGCGCCGGGGCGAGCCTCGTCCAGCTCTACACGGCCCTTGTCTATGAAGGCCCCGGCCTGCCGCGGCGCATTGCCCGCGGCCTGTCCCTCCTGCTGAAGCGGGATGGGCATGATCATATCGCTGATGCCGTCGGGGCCGGTTGACGTAACGTCTGTCACCGCTACCACATGGGCGCCATGAAGAAGCTCCTGCTCGCGCTCGCCGTCCTACTCTATTCTCCCGTCGCATCAGCCCAGGGAGTCGTCACCTCGGCCGATCCCCGCGCTACCGAGGCAGGCCGGCAGATATTGCGGGAAGGCGGCACCGCAGCCGACGCGGCGATGGCGATGATGCTGGCGCTGACCGTGGTGGAGCCGCAATCGAGCGGCATCGGCGGCGGCGGCTTCCTGATCCGCAACGACGGCAAGACCGGCAAGATGGAGACGATCGACGGTCGCGAGGCAGCGCCCGCCGCCGCTACGCCGCAGCGCTTCCTCGGCCAGGACGGCAAGCCGATGCCCTTTAGCCACGCTTTCCAGGGCGGCAAGTCGATTGGCGTTCCTGGCAATATCCGGCTGATGGCGCTGACCCACAAGAAATGGGGCAAGCTGCCATGGAAGGCGCTGTTCGCGCCCGCGATCAAGCTGGCCGAGGATGGTTTCCAGGTCACCAAACCGCTGAACGACCGGATCGCCGGCATGTCCCGGATCTGGGAGAATTTCCCGGAGATCGCCAGCCAGTATACGGTCGACGGCCAGGCCCCCGCGGTCGGCGCGACGCTCAAGAACCCGGCGCTTGCCGCCATCCTGCACAGGATCGCCGACGAGGGACCCGAGGCCTTTTATGCAGGCGACAATGCGCAGGCGATCGTTGCGGCCGCGACCGGTACCAGGATCAACACCAGCGACATCACCCTCGCCGACCTTTCCGCCTATCAGGCCAAGGAGCGGGCGCCGGTGTGCGGCACCTACCGGACGTACAGGATCTGCGGCATGGCCCCGCCATCGTCCGGCGCGGTGACGGTGCTCCAGATCCTCGGCATGCTGAGCCATTTCGACCTGAAGAAGATGGGGCCGGCGTCCCCGGTCGCCTGGCATCTGATCGGCGAGGCGATGGAACTGGCCTATGCTGATCGCGAGAAATATCTCGGCGACACCGATTTCGTGCAGGTGCCGCTCAAGGGCCTGATCGATCCGGCCTATCTCGCCCAGCGCTCCAGGCTGATCTCCACCACCGCGACGCTGCCGGTCTATGAAGCCGGCACGCCCCCCGGCGCGCAGGCGCGGACCGCCGCGGTCCAGGACGAGGTTCACGGCACGACCCATTTCATCGCGATCGACAAGGCCGGCGACATCGTCGGCATGACCTCGACCGTCGAGGGACCGTTCGGCAGCCAGTTGATGGCGAACGGCTATATCCTCAACAACGAGCTGACCGATTTCACCTTCGCCCCCGAAAAGGACGGAGCACCGGTCGCCAACCGGGTCGAGGGCGGCAAGCGGCCCTTGTCCTCGATGGCGCCGACGATCGTCTATGATTCGAAGGGCAAGCCAGTGTTCACCGTCGGCGCGGCGGGCGGCAAGACGATCATCATGCAAGTGGCAAAGGCGCTGATCGCGCATCTCGACTGGGGCATGAGCGCGCAGGATTCGATCGGCCAGGGACTGATCTATTTCAGCGGCCGGACGTTGATCCTCGAAAAGGGCACGTCACTCGAGCCGATGAAGGCACCGCTCGAGAAGCTGGGCCATCAGGTCGTCATATCGAGCCTCGGCCTCAAGGCGAACGCCGCCGAGCTGACAACCAAGGGCTGGGTCGGCGCGGCGGATCCAAGGAGCGTCGGCACCGCGCTCAGCGAGTAGAAACCCGCGCAGCCGAACACGGCGCGCCCCTCCCCGGGAGAGACCATGCGAACGCTCGAACATTTCCCCAACCTCGTCACGATGTTCTTCACGCGGGCGCGGGAAAAGGGCGACAAGCCCTTCCTCTGGCACAAGGCCGACAATGAATGGGTGGCGACCAGCTGGCGCCAGACGGCCGACAAGGTCGCGAGCCTCGCCACCGCGCTACGCGCGATCGGGCTCGAGCCCGGCGACCGGGTGATGCTGGTCGCGGAGAACCGCCCGGAATGGTGCATCAGCGACCTTGCCATCATGGCGGCAGGCTGCATCACCGTGCCGACCTACACCACCAATACCGAGCGCGACCACGCCCATATCATCGAGAATTCGGGCGCCAAGGCAGTGATCGTCTCGACCGCGAAGCTCGCCAGGACCCTGCTCCCGGCCGCGATCCGCGCGACCGATGCGAAGATCGTCATCGGCATGGAGGACATCCGTGTCGGACAGTCAGGCGCGCTGAGCGTCCATAGCTGGCACAAGCTGATTGCCGAGCATTCGACCGATCCGTCGGCGATCGTCTCGTCAGCGACGCGCGACGACACCGCCTGCATCATCTATACCAGCGGCACCGGCGGCGCGCCGCGCGGCGTGAAGCAGCATCACGGCGCGATCCTGCACAATGTCGACGGCTGCTGTACGATCATCAGCGAGGATTTCGGCTGGGACGACGAGGTCTTCCTCTCCTTCCTGCCGCTCTCGCACGCCTATGAGCATACCGGCGGGCAGCATTTCCCGATCGGGCTGGGCGCCGAAATCTATTATGCGGAAGGGCTCGACAAGCTTGCCTCCAATATCGAGGAGACGCGCCCGACCATCATGGTCGTCGTGCCGCGCCTGTTCGAGGTGCTGCGCACCCGCATCTCCAAGGCGGTGGAGAAGCAGGGCAAATTCTCCAACTATCTGCTCGGCAAGGCACAGGACATCGGCGCCAAGGAATATGAGGGCAAGATGGGGCTGCTCGACCAGCCGATGAACCTGTTCCTCAAGGCGACGCTCAAGCCCAAGATCCAGAAGCGCTTCGGCGGGCGGATGAAGGCGATGGTGTCAGGCGGCGCACCGCTGACGCCGGAGGTCGGCATCTTCTTCCAGTCGCTCGGCCTGACCTTCCTGCAGGGCTATGGCCAGACCGAGTCGGCCCCGGTCATCTCGTGCAACCGCCCGTCGGTCGGCCTGCGCATGGACACGGTCGGCCCGCCGCTCAAGAACACCGAGGTGCGCATCGCCGAGGACGGCGAGATCCTGGTGCGCGGCGAACTGGTCATGCACGGCTATTGGCGCAACGAGGCCGAGACGGCGCGGGTGCTGAAGGATGGCTGGCTTCACACCGGCGATATCGGGCTGATCGACCCCAAGGGCCGGATCAAGATCACCGATCGCAAGAAGGACATCATCGTCAACGACAAAGGCGACAATGTCGCGCCGCAAAAGGTGGAGGGCATGCTGACCCTCCAGCCGGAGATCGTCCAGGCGATGATCTATGGCGACCGCAAGCCGTACATGGTCGCGGTCCTCGTCGCCGACCCCGAATGGACCCAGGAATGGTGCGCGAAGAACGGCGATGCCTGCGATTTTTCGCGGCTCGCCGAGAATAGCAGCTACCGCACGGCGATCGGCGCGGCGGTCGAGCGGGTCAACAAGGACCTGTCGGTGATCGAGCGAATCCGCCGCTTCATCCTCGCCGACGAGCATTTCACGATCGAGAACGAGCAACTCACGCCGTCGCTGAAGATCCGGCGGCACGTGCTGAAGGAAGTCTACGGGCCGCGCCTGGACGCCTTGTACAAGGGGTGAAGACCATGCCGAGCTTTTGGCATGGCGGTGCTGAGGGCTGATCAATCCTTCTCCCCCGGGGAGAAGGTGGCGCGAAGCGCCGGATGAGGGTGACTTGAGCACCCACCTTTCACCCTCACCCTTCCCATCGTTGCACGATGGGCCCCTCCCCTCTCCCGCCGGGAGAGGGGTAAGAGGCTATTTCGTCGAGGCGATCGTTCCTGCGGCGGATTTCGGGATGACCTCCATCGTCCAGTCAGTGTCGGGCCGGAGATATTTGCGCGCCGTTTCCTGGAGCTGGGCCGACGTCATCGTCGATATGTCGCTGAGCACGCTGCGGAACGCGGCGATGCGGCGTGGAT
The DNA here is from genome assembly GCA_029202385.1 of Candidatus Sphingomonas phytovorans. Classification (NCBI taxonomy): domain Bacteria; kingdom Pseudomonadati; phylum Pseudomonadota; class Alphaproteobacteria; order Sphingomonadales; family Sphingomonadaceae; genus Sphingomonas; species Candidatus Sphingomonas phytovorans. Next base: position 5,381,825 of record CP119314.1, on the reverse strand, counting down.
CATAGGTCGCGCCTTCGAGCTGGAGCATCCAGAACTGGTTGCCGGTCGACTGGCGCATCAGCGCCTGAGTCATCGGGCCGATCGTCCGCTTCAGCTCGTCGTCGCTGACCGGATTGGCGACCAGATCGGCGGCAATCTCGCGCGAGAGCTTGAAGAACAGCGGGAGATTGACCGGCGCGACCTGGCCCACCGCGATCAGGCGGCCGCCGCTCGGCAGGCCGATCGGCCAGCTGCTCGACACGTTGGGGCTATAGCTCGCGCCAGCCTCCGAGCGGAGGCGATCGAACAAACGGTCGCTGAAGATCGCAGCGAGCACGTCGAGCCGGCGACTCTCCGCGATCCCGTCGACCCCGCCGCCGGTCGGCCAGGCGATCACCGCCGCCGCCTGGTTCTCCGGGCCGTCATGCGTGCGGACCACGGGCGTGGCGTTGTGCGCCGGGAAGCGGACCGGGGGCACGGGCTGCGCTTCGGCCGCGCGCGGCTTCAGCGCGCCGACGGTACGCGCGACCGCGTCGATCGCCTTGTCAGTGCCGATATCGCCGAACACCTGCACCTCGATCGGGCCGGTCGCGAGCAGCGGCTCCCACAAGGCGCGGAACGCCTCGGGCGTGGTGTTGCGGATCTCGTCACGGGTCGGCGTGCCCCAGCGCGGATCGCCGGCGCGGAGCAGTCCGTCAAGATCGCGCGCGAGCACGCCGTCGGGCGAGGATTCGAGCCCGGCATAATTGGCGAGCACGGCGGTCTTCGCGCGGGCCAGCGGGCTCGGGTCCCAGCCGGGCGCGGCAAGCTTCGCGGCCATCAGACGGAGCTGATCGGACAGGTCGCGCGGCGAGGTCATGGCGGCGAGCTGGAACGCGTCGTCGTCGACGTCGAAATCCAGGCCGATGCGGCGACCCGCGGCCATCGCGTCGATATCCCCCTGCTTGAGCTTGCCGATGCCGCCGGCGATCAGCGCATAGTTCGCCGCCCAGGCGGGCGATTCACGATCGGCCGGCAGCGCGTTGAAGCCGCCGCCGAAACGCACGCGGACATAGACCCGGTCGGCCTCCGACGTGGTCGAATAGACCATCAGCCTGACGCCGTTGGAGAACTGGACCTGTTCAAGCCCGAATTCGGAAATCTTCTTGCGTGCGACCACCTTGGCCGGCGGCCCGAGCCGCGGGAGCTTCGAGAAATCCACCGCAGCCTGGGCGCTGCGGATTCCGGCGACGCCCTTCACATCGGCGCCGAGCACCGCCGCGAGCTTGGTCGCCGCATCGCTCTCCGGCTTCTGCGCGCTGACGATCGCTCGGGTGGCAGTGCCTTCGAAGATCTTCTTCGTCGAGGCGAGGATTCGCGCCGGCGAGAACATGCCCTTGCGCCGTGCTTCGAGGAACACGTTCTGGATCACTGCCGCGCTGGTCGTCGTCTCGCGGATATCGACTGCCTGGACCATGTCGTCGGCGAGCTTACTGCCGGCATCGGCGCGCGCGGTATCGACCATCGTCTTGTAGGCGATACCCTGTTCGGCCAGTTCGCGATCGATCTCCGCCTGGGATGGCGGGGCGGCCTGCGCATCAGCGATCACCGCGCGCACATCCTTCAGCGCGGCTTCCCAATCGTCGCCGACGGGCGCGACCTGAACGAAGGTGACGTTGGCCGATCGCGCCGGATCGTCAAGCCCGACCCGCGCCGAGAGATAGCTGCCGCCGGCGCGGGCGCGCGTTTCCAGCCGCCGGTTGATCACCGCGGTCGCGACCATGTCGACCAGCCGGTTCTGGTTGAAGACCACCGTATCGGCATTGAACTTCCACGGGCGCAGCACGGCCATCATCGCCATGGTCGGCAGGCCGGGCTCGACGATCGCGCTGGTGGTGGGCTCCTTCGCGCTGGGCACGCCGAAATCGGGCTCGGCCGGTGCCGGTCCGGTGCCGCGCCACGCGCCGAAATATTTGGCGACGAGCCGTTCGAACACCGCCGGATCGAGATCCCCCGAGACGACGACCACCGCGCGTTCGGGCCGGTACCAGCGATCGTGGAAGGCCTTCACCGTATCGGACGTCGCCGCCTCGAGCGTCTTGGTGTGACCGATCGGCGAGCGGTCGGCGAAGGGCTGGCCGGCGAAGAACAGGGCGTTCATCGCATCCGACAGGCGGACCTGCGGCCCGGGCTGCTCGCGCTGCTCCGCCAGCACGGCGGGGCGTTCGGCATTGAGCGCTGCCTGGGTGATATTGGGCTTGCTGACCATGCCGGCGAGGATCTTCAGGCTCTCGTCGAGCGACGCCTCGGTCGCGCTGGGCAGGTCGAGCTTGTAGACGGTCTGGGTCGGCGTGGTCTGGGCATTGCTGTCGGAGCCGAAGGTGGCGCCGAAACGCTGCCACACGCGCTTCGTCTCCCCATCCGGCACGAATTCCGAGCCACGAAACGAGAGATGCTCGATCAGATGCGCATAGCCGAGCTCGCTGTCCTGCTCCATCAGCGACCCGGCATCGATCCGTACTCGCACCGAGACCTGCCCCGGTGGGACCCCGTTCTTCCGTACCGCATAGCGCAGTCCATTGGTCAGCGTGCCGAAGCGCCAGGCGGCATCGGGCACGATGTCGCTGCCCTTGTAGAGCCAGGGATCGCGGCTCGCGATGTTGGAGCCGGATGTGGCGGCAGGAACGGTCTGCCCGCTGACCGTCGGCGACAGGCCGAGCAGGAGCGAGGCAATGAGCGACAGGCGCAACACGCGCGGTGTAAAATACATGGTTCCGATCCTAGCGGCGTAATCCGGCCGCGACCAGCGTTGGTGCGGCAAAGCTGAACCTGCCGTGAAACACCACGCCCTCGCCACGATTTGGACGAAGACGCCCGATAACCATTCAGCCTTCCCCGATCGCGGGGCGAGTTCGACAATGGCGCATATGTGGCTTTTCCGGGCCGGTGCGCTGCCGATAGTGTACGGAGGCGTGGTACCAGATGAGCGTCGAGACGAGACCGGACGCCAGCTCTTTGTGGCGCAAATCGGGCAAGATGTCCGACGGGCGCACCACGCGCATCCCCGATCTCAACGTTATTTCCGGATTGCCCAGCCCCAGCCCGACGCTTGAGGCGGAACGCAACCGGCCGCTGATCATCAAATATGGCAAGCATCTCCGCGGACTTTTCGACCGGCTGATTTCTTCCTCCTCGCTCGTCTCGAACGAGCCGGTGCTCGACGTGCGCGACTTTCCCTGGACCGCCCTGCTGCGCGAGCACTGGCACGACATCCGCGACGAGGCGATCGCGGTCGCGTTGCAGGGTGACGCCTCGCCAAGCCTCGCCACCATCTCCCCCGATCACCGCGCGATCGCGGCGGTCAATATGTGGCGCTCCTTCTTCCTGTGGGGCTATGGCTTCGCGATCGAGGACAATCTGGAGCAATGCCCGAAGACCGCAGCGATCGTCGCGCGGATTCCCGGACTGAACAGCGCTTTCTTCTCGATCCTGGCGCCGGGCACGCACATTCCCGACCATCGCGGCGTGACCAAGGGCCTGATCACCTGCCATCTCGGCCTGATCGTACCGCGCGACGGCGACGTGCGGATGCGCGTTGACGACCGGATCGTGCGCTGGTCCGAGGGCGAGACTCTGGTGTTCGACGACACCTACCAGCATGAGGTGTGGAACGACACGGCGGGCACCCGCGTGGTGCTGCTGATCCAGTTCGCGCGGCCCTTGCGCCGCCCGGGCAAATGGATCGCCGACCTGTTCCTGGGAATCGTGCGGCGATCCGCCTTCGTTCAGGAAGCGCGCGACAATATCCAGACCTGGAACGAAGCGGTGAAGCAACTGGACGTGTGATCGCGCGGCAGCGGGCCCGAACGGCCGGTCAGAATCGCTGTTGCGACGATGTCGACCCCATGGTCACACGATATTCGACCGGCGCGGTGCTGGTGAGGGTCTGCTGCCAGACCTGTCCGGCATAGAGGCGCTTCGCGGGAAGCTTGGTGCAGGGGCCGGATGGCGCCGGGTCGCATTGCTTGCCTTCATAGACCTCGACATTGCTGTTCCCCTGGTTGCGCAGGGTGAGCACATTACCAGCCCGATCGCCGACCAGTTTTGTGACCGGCGCGGCGGGGCGGTAGATCACCAGCACGTCATAGCCGACCAGCAGCTTCAACGCGGTCACCGGAGCGTTCACCGGGCCGGCGACCGGCTTCACCGTGACCCGGTAGATCCGGTCCACCGTCCCGCGCGGCACGACGGCGGCGATCCGGATGAGCTTGTGCTCGCCCGGCTGGAGGATCAGGCGCTGCGGCGTGACCAGCAGGCCGCCAACCCCCGGATCAGTGATCGGCACGCGCTTCTCGTCGGCCGCTCCTGGCGACACGATCTCCGACGGATCGACGACGACATAGGCGATTTCCTTCCCGTCGTTCGAGACGTCGATATCCTGCGCCACCGCCCCGGACGGTCCGATATCGAGGACTGCCTGGCTCAGCACGATCCCGGCATGGGCGGCGGACGCGACCGGGATCGTCGCGATCGCCGCGATACCGCCCAGTGTCCGCTTTATCTTCACGAGATGCATTTCACGTCTCCGAGAGCGGTATAGCCGTTTGTCGACCGTGCCGCGCCCAGTTTCGCGCGACAGGCCTGCCCGTCAGCGCCGCGCGCGGTAATCTCGGCATCGCCGGATGCCTGGAGCTGGAAATAGCCGCGATGATCAGTCGCGGCGACGGCCCCGTCAGTGGTGATGTCAGCATCGGCGACCGGGCTGCCGTCGGCGCGTATCAGATGGCCGAACATCGCCAGCACCGTATTCGCTTTCCATTCCAGCCCCGCGACCGTGCCGGGATAGACATCGACCGAGCGGGTCTGCGCATCGAAAGCGACCAGATCGCCGCCCACCGGAAGGATCCGCACCCTGTACCGACGATAGGGCGTCACGGCCAGGGTCAGGTGCTCGCCGGGCCGGATCTGCCCCCGCGCGGCATCGTCCACCATCACCTGGAACCGCGTGTCCCGCGCGGAACCATGGATGCCGACCGTGATGACGCTGTCATTCTGGTCATGCGTCCCGACGCGCAGCACATCATGCCCGCCGCCAAGCCCGGCCGCGATCGAGGTCTGAAGCGTCATGGCATATTGGGTGGCGTTGCCCGAACCGGCAAAGCGCTGGACCAGGCTCGCCGATGCATAGCCCATCGGACCGCGCTGATCGGCCGATGCCTGGAGCACCGTGCCGTCGGCGCTGTGCTGCACCACCGCGGCACCGGCCAGTTCGCCGCCCAAGACATTGTCGCGCTGGATCGTCGCCGCGACCTCCTCGATATCGCCGACGGCACGATTGTCGCCCCCGATGCCGGTCTGCGCCCCGGCGCGCGCGCTCAGCGTCGAACGGCCGCCGAAGATCTGCAACTGGAGCCCAAAGGCGATGGAATGTCCCTGGTTCGTCTCGGCATAGCTGCCGTCGAAGGTCATCTGCAGCAGATCATGATGTAGGATCGGCCAGCGCACGACCGGCCCGATCGCGTAGGAGGCGGCGTGCCCCTGATCATGGCGATAATATCCGGTCATCCCGATCTGCGCCCCGGCCAGGTGATAGGAAAGATTGCCGACGATCTGGGTGAAGCTCGGGCTGGATGCCTGCACGCGCGCCGCGGCGATGTCGAACGGCGATGACAGGCTGTTGATATAGTCGTCGAACGGAATCAACGCGGCCCCGTCCCCGCTGTGCACATGGCGGAAATCGAGATTGTAGCTCAGCGCGCCGCCGGTGGTCGACCCGATCTGCACGCCCTCCCCGACATCCCCGCTGCTCGACCCGAGAAGCGCCACCCTCGTCTGGACGATCGGCGAGAGATAGGTGAGACCAACCTCGGTCAGCGCCTTGTGGTCGGTCGCCATCACCACACCGTCCCAGGCAAGATGCGTCCCGAGCCGGCCGGCGATCCCGGCGCTCAGGAGCGGCGTATGCGCCACCGATACCCAGCGATCCTGGCGGTCAAGCGCCAGCAGGCCCGCATTGGCGAAGAAGATGATCCGGCCGATCGGCGCGATGGCGGCGCTTTTGGTGAAGAAGCGATGCTCGGTCCGCGTCGCACCACTCGCTTCCTCGATCCGGATATCGATGGGATAGGAGCCGTCGGGCAGGTTGCTGGTATCGAGCGTCTGGTTGCCAGCCTCGAAGCTGTGCGAACTCATCAGCTTTCCCTCGCTGTACAGATCGACGCGCGAGCGCTGCCCGAGGAACACGATGAGCGGGCTGCCAGTCAATTGCAGGCGATCCGCGCGCGTATCGAATTGCGACCCGATGCCGACGCCCAGGATTCGCCGCCGCCCGACCAGATCCGCGCCGGGCGTGTAGAACAGCCCGCCGACATAGCGAAGATCCGGCCGGTCGAGCTGGCCCGCAAGCGTATCGACGTCGAGCCCGCGCCCCGACGAAACCGACATCTCCGATATCAGGCGGCCATTGCCCGCGGCCAGCACAGCCCGGTTGCGAAAATTATAGACTGCCTGCTGCCCGGTGCCGCCGGCGATGGCGGCGCCGATCGTATCCACCAGCGATATGTTCCTGCCATCGGGTTCGAGGAAGCTGTCGGCCGATACCGGCCGAGCGAGAAGCAGTTTCGGGTTCAGATAGAGATCGATCCGGAAATGTTGCTGGTCGAACACGATCGCCGCCGCCTCGGGCGTCGGCCGCTCGCAGGCAGTCGCGGCATCCACGCACAGGAGGCGCGCATTGGGATCAAGATCCCCGCTCAGGGCACGGATCATCGCCGCGGGATCGGCGACGTCGGGGATTGCCGCCGCGACCTGGTCGGGATGAAGGATATGGACGCGCGAAGGATCGGCCTCGATCTCGAACTGGCCGATCCGCCGCCCGCCGAAATAAATGTCGGCAACCAGGTTTCGCGACTGGTTGAGATCGGCGAAGTCGCTCGGCATGCCAACGGTCACCACCGGCGTGCCGGTGCCGCGATCGGCGGCCGCGGCGGCAGTGGCCGGGCGCGGAAAGGCGACCAGTGGTGCGACCGTGCCGAGCAGGAAACAGATGGTCGCCGGAGCGCGCATCGCTCAATCCGGCGCGAGGACGATCGTGAGCGTGCCGCCATAGCCGCCCGCCGTCGCGGCGCTGAGCGAGGCAGCGCGCAGGATCACGATGAGACTGGCATTGCTCGTCTGGAGGATTGGACAGCTGAGCAGCGTGGTCTGGCCGGCAAGGGCGGCGCCGGAGGTAAGGTTGGTCCCCGATGTCTGCCCCGAGGTTGCGGACCACTGCACTTCATAGGGCAGCAGGCTCGATCCATTGGCGAGCGTGAACGCGCCCGATGCACCGGATCCACTCGCGGTGACGGTGTAGCGGCCGCCCAATATGCCACTATAGGCGCAGACCGATTCGCTCTGGAGTTGGTCAACGCCGACATTGGTGATCGTGCCGAAGGCGAGATCGCTCAGATGCGTGATCTGCACCGACTGCGCAGCCGCGGGCAAAGGCACCGCAAGGGCCCCCGGCACGACCAGCCGCAGCAATGTTCGAAACAGGGATGAGCGGCGGATCATGGTCGTTGTGCCGCGCGCGCCGCTCAGCCGGTCATTGCGGGGTCACGAGCAAGGTCAGCGTGCCGGTATAGCTGGTCCCCGCCACCATATTCTGCAGGTTCGGCGACGTGATCGACACGATCAGGCTTGACGTGGTGGTAGGGCTCGTCACGCAGGTCGGCGTCAGGGCGGTGCTGGTCTGGCCGGTCAGGGCCGTGCCGGAGGTGAGCGCGGTGCCGCTGGTCTGCGCCGCGCTCGAGCTCCATTGCACGCTATAGGGTACGCTCAGTGCGCCATTGACGAGCGTGAAGGCGCCGCTGGTGCCGCTGCCCGTGGCGGTGATGCTGTACCCCTTGGTCGCGGTATTGCTCCACACGCAATCGCTCTGCGCGCTGCTGGCATCGCTACCCGGATCGACGGCGGAGAAGCTCACGTCCGTCAGCCCGGTGATCTGCGCGCGATTGGCGACGCTGGCGGCGATGCTGACCGTGCCGGTCGAGGTCGACCCCAGCGAGCCCTGGGTCGCGGCATCGGCCGAACTGGCCATCACCAGCGAGCATGCCGCCGCGCCGGCAAGTGCCGTGTGGCGAATGGTGGAGACATCGAAGTCCTTGCTTGAACGAAAGCGCATGATTCAATTCCTGCCCTCAGCCAAAACTGCGCGGATATCGGCCAGTCCAGCCCCCGCATTTTTCCAAGAATAACGACGACGGCCTGCCCGGCCCCGTCATTGCGGGGTCACCAGCAAGGTCAGCGTGCCGGTGTAGCTGGTTCCCGCGACCATGGTCTGCAGGTTCGTCGAGGTGATCGACACGATCAGGCTGGACGTGGTGGTCGGGCTGGTCGTGCAGGTCGGGGTCAGTGCGGTACTGGTCTGACCGACCAGGGCAGTGCCGGAGGTGAGCGCGGTGCCGCTGGTCTGCGCCGCGCTCGAACTCCATTGCACGCTATAGGGCACGTTCAGCGCGCCATTGGCGAGCGTGAAGGCGCCGCTGGTGCCGCTGCCGGTCGCGGTGATGCTGTACCCCTTGGTCGCGGTGTTGCTCCACACGCAATCGCTCTGTGCGCTGCTCGCCGCGCTGCCGGGGTCGACGGCGGCGAAGGTCACATCGGTAAGCCCGGTGATCTGCGCACGATTGGCGACGCTGGCGGTGATGCTGACCGTGCCGGTCGAGGTCGATCCCAGCGAGCCCTGGGTCGCCGCCTCGGCCGAACCGGCCATCACCAGCGAGCACATCGCCACGCCGGCAAGCGCCTTGCGGCGAACGGCCGCAACATCGAAACCCGTGCTTGAACGAAAGTGCATAGCTAAATCCTGCCTTCGACCAATACCGCATGGGACCCGATCAATCTGGCACCCCGATGCGTCCATATTTACCAATGTGGATTTAACGGATTCGGGATAGGTACCTATGGATAAATGCCATAGTATTTCTACCTAGGCGAAGGTGAGTGACAATTTCATTTATCATGCAGCTTAAGGTATTCAAACCGAACAAAGACGCTCTACCCGTAACATAAAAAATCATTTCAGAAGTTGGTGTGGATGGCCACACGTGCATCCGAAGCCATCCCTCGTTCGTTCAGCCGACAGCAATCACGCCGGTGCGATGAGAGCCGTCCGGGACAACGAGTTGCATGCTTATGCCGTTGCTGCCGCTTGCCTTGTTTCCATCCCCACTTCGCCTCGGCGCCCTGGCGTCGCTCGCGCTGCTGGCCGGTGCCGCTGCGCCCCCTGGCGGCGATGGACGGGATATGGCGATAGTCGATCGGGTGACCTGGGGGACGACGCCGTCGTCCGCCGCCGCGCTGACCGGACATAAGGCCGCCGATCTGATCGACGCGCAGTTGCGCATGCCCGCCGACGCGTCGCTTCCCGCCGCGGCACAGGCACAGATCGATGCGATGGAGATCGCCCGCACGCCGATGGCGGCGCTGGTCGTCACTGTCGATGCGGAGAACCGGGCGGCCAACGCCCTGACCGATCCCGACGCGAAGAAAGCCGCGCGCGACGCCTATAACAAGCATATCGGGGCGCTCTCCACCGAGGCGGCGACCCGATCCATCCTGCGCGATCTCTATTCGCCGGCCCAATTGCGCGAGCAGATGACCTGGTTCTGGTTCAACCAGTTCAACGTGCAGGCGGCCAAGCGCGACATCCGCGCGATGGTCGGCGATTATGAGGACCAGGCGATCCGCCCGCATGCGCTTGGCCGGTATCGCGATCTGCTCGAGGCGACGCTGCGCCATCCGGCCATGCTGCGCTATCTCGACAACGACCAGAATGCAGCCGGCCATATCAACGAGAATTACGCCCGCGAGATCATGGAGCTTCACTCAATGGGTGTCGGATCCGGCTATACCCAGAAGGACGTGCAGGAACTGGCGCGGATCCTGACCGGAGTCGGCGTCGACCTGAAGCCCGATGCGCCCAAACTGAAGCCGGCGCTCCAGCCACTGCTCGTTCGCGCCGGATTGTTCGAGTTCAACCCCGCGCGGCATGATTTCGGCGACAAGGTCTTTCTCGGCCACCGCATCAAGGGGTCAGGCTTCGACGAGGTGGAACAGGCGCTTGACCTGATCGCCGCTTCGCCCGCGACGGCACACCATGTCTCCGAACGCCTGGCGACCTATTTTACCGGCGATGCGCCGCCCGCCGCGCTGGTCTCAGACATGGCCGCGACGTTCCAGCGCAGCCATGGCGACATCGCGGCAGTGCTGCGCACCCTGTTCAAATCGCGTGCGTTCGACGCGTCGCTCGGCACCGCGTTCAAGGACCCCATCCATTATGCGGTGTCGGCGGTGCGCATGGCCTATGACGGCCGGGTGATCGTCAATGCCGGGCCGATCCTGAACTGGCTCAACCGCATGGGCGAAGGCCTGTATGCGCATGAGACACCCGATGGCTATCCGCTGACCTCGGCCGCCTGGACCGGGCCGGGGCAGCTCGGCGTGCGTTTCGAGATCGCGCGGCAGATCGGCAGCAGTTCGGCCGGGCTGTTCAAGCCGCCCGTGCCCGGCGCGACCGACCAGCCGGCCTTCCCGCAATTGCAGAACGCGCTGTATTTCAACAGCCTGCAACACCGCCTGTCAGCGCCGACTCACACCGCGCTCGACCAGGCGGTCTCGCCGCAGGACTGGAACGCACTGTTCCTGTCCTCCCCCGAATTCATGCGCCGCTGATGCTGGAGGAAACGATGATCGACCGTCGCACCCTGCTCAAGACCGCAGCGATCGCCGCGCCCCTGGTGCTGGCCGGCCGCGCCTTTGCCGCCCCCCAGGCCGGCGGCGCGCGCATGCTGGTCGTGTTCCTGCGCGGCGCCTATGACGCAGCCAACATCATCGCGCCGACCGGCAGCGATTTCTACGCGACAGCGCGACCGACCCTGGCGCTGAAGAAGCCCGATCCGGCCAATCCCGACGCCGCATTGCCACTCGATGCCGACTGGAGCCTGCATCCCGCACTGAAGGATTCGATCCTGCCCCTGTGGCAGAAGAAGCAGATCGCGTTCGTGCCCTTTGCCGGCACCGACGATATGAGCCGAAGCCATTTCGAGACTCAGGACACGATCGAGCTGGGCCAGCCGATCAGCGGCACGCGCAACTATCAATCGGGCTTCATGGCACGTCTGGCCGGGGCAATCGGGACAGACAAGCCGATCGCCTTCACCGACCAGATGCCGCTGATCTTCCGCGGCGGCAGCCGCGCCATCCCCAATGTCGCGCTGAACGGTATCGGCAAGCCGGCGATCGACCAGCGCCAGGCGAAACTGATCGAGGCGATGTACAAGGGCCAGCATCTCGGCGCGAGCGATCTGGGCGGATCGGTCGCGCAGGGCTTCAGCGTGCGGGATACCGTCTACAAGTCGATTTCCGAGGAGATGATGGCGGCCAATCGCGGTGCGGTGAGCCCAAAGGGTTTCGAGCTTTCCGCGCGACGGATCGGGCGACTGATGCGCGACCAGTTCAACCTCGCCTTTGTCGATGTCGGCGGGTGGGATACGCATGTGAACCAGGGTGGCGCGCAGGGCTATCTGGCCGGGCGGATCGGCGAGCTAGGGCGTGGGCTGGCCGGCTTCGCCGACGAGATCGGGCCCGACGCCTGGGCAAGCACGGTCGTGCTCGTCGTCTCCGAATTCGGGCGGACCTTCCGCGAGAATGGTGACAAGGGCACCGACCACGGGCATGGCAGCGTCTATTGGGTAATGGGCGGCGGTGTGGCCGGCGGGCGTATCGTCGGGCCGCAGGTGAAGATCGCCGCTGAAACGCTCAACCAGAACCGCGACCTGCCGGTACTGACTGACTATCGCGCGCTGACCGGCGGACTGCTCGCCCGGCATTACGGGCTTGAGGCGCGGCGGCTGCAGATGGTCTTCCCGGGCACCGCGCCCGTCGACCTCAAGCTTGTCTGACCGGCACCCCATCAAACAAGAACCACCCATCAACAGGAGAACAACCATGTCCCGCATCGCCCTGTCGCTCGCCGCCATCGCCATGACCGCGACCGCCACCCCGGCTCTTGCGAAGGGGTGCCTGAAGGGCGCCGCCGTCGGTGCGGTTGCCGGCCACTACGTCGGCAAGGGCCATGCCGTGGCCGGCGCCGTCGCCGGATGCTGGTATGGGCATCACCGCGCCGCCGCTGCAGCCAAGGCGCAGCGCGCCCAGGCGAAGGCGCAGCACTGATAGTCTGCTCTTAGTCTGCTCTCCCCCGTTTCGCGTCGCGTTGCGACCCGTTAGGGGACACACGCCCGTCAAGCACGGTTCAGCGCTTCGCGCGAGCCGGCGAGGCGCGCGAAAGCGCCGTCGCGGCCAATGGTGGCTGCGGCGGCACATGCTGCACGAGAAGGATCTTGAAGGATGTCGATCACGATGGTTCTGGCAGCGGCGCTGGCCGCATCACCAGCCCCTGCGGACCAGCAGAGCATCGCCATCGGACGGTGGAAGACGGAGACGCGGGGCGGCATCGTGGAGATCCAGCGCTGCGGCGCATCCATCTGCGGGCGTATCATCAGCTCAGATGCGCTGCGGGCCAACCCGGCGCTGGCGGACGGCAGGAACACCAATGTCGCCCTACGCAACCGGCCATTGCGCGGGCTGCAGATCCTCAGCGGCTTCACTCCCGGTCCCGACGGCACCTGGGTCGACGGCACGATCTACAATGCCGAGGACGGCAAGACCTACAATGCGCGCGTGACCCCGGCCGGTGCAAACCAACTCAAGTTGCGCGGCTGCGTGTTCGTTCCCCTTTGCAAGACGCAGACCTGGACCCGCGTCAACTGACGCCCCCCTCCTCCGCCAATCATCGGGGCCGCTGCCGTGTCTTCCAGCGCAGGAACGCCCCTTCCGGCCACCATCGCGCGGGTTGGATGCTCGACATGCAGGGCATTGCCCACCGACGCCGGTGCTCGTGTCCGATGAAGTGAAGGATGCGCGTGCGGCGGTCCTGTCGCCGAGCGGGCGATTCACCTATTGAGCCGGGCCCTCCTGAACCCCGGCGATACCCGGTTTTCCACTTCGCGCCTTGATCCTGACGGCCGTCCGGCCCACATGCGACCCATGCTGATCGAGACCGAGACGACGCCGAACCCGGCGACCATCAAATTCCTCCCGGGCCGGATGGTCATGGAGGCGGGCACCCGCGATTTCGCGACGCCGGAAGAAGCCGAATCCTCACCGCTGGCAGAGGCGCTGTTCGGACTGGGCGACGTGACCGGCGTGTTCTTCGGACGCGACTTCATCTCCGTCACCGCAGCGCCGGGCGTCGCCTGGGAAGGGCTGAAGCCGGATGTGCTCGGGCTGCTGCTCGATCACTTCAGCGCGAACATGCCGCTGTTCCGCCCGGGCAATGCCGGCGGCATCGCGGTTCCCGCCGCAGAGGAAATGTTCGCCGAAGATCCGGAGGACGCCGATATCATCGTACAGATCAAGGACCTGATCGAGACGCGCATCCGTCCTGCTGTGGCGAATGACGGCGGCGATATCGTCTATCGCGGCTTCGACAAGGGCAAGGTCTACCTCCAGATGCAGGGCGCCTGCTCCGGCTGCCCCTCCTCCAGCGCGACATTGAAGAACGGGATTGAGCAGCTGCTCAAATATTACGTTCCCGAGGTCACCGAGGTGCGCGCGATCTGATCCGCCTCTGGATATTTGCCGCCGGATCGTGAAAAGCTGAAAACCGATATCCCCTGTTTCAGCACTGGTCGAGGAATTACGCATGAGCGAGAAGCTGTCCGACGCGGCGCTCGACACGATCTTTCGCGTCGCGCGCACCTATAACGGCTATACCGACGAACCCGTCACCGAGGCCGAACTGCACGCGATCTGGGACCTGATGAAATGGGGCCCTACCTCAGCCAACCAGCTGCCCGCCCGGCTGGTCTGGTGCGTGAGCGACGAGTCCAAGGCCAGGCTCGCCGCTTGCGCCAGCGCGCAGAACGCGCCGAAGATCCTCGCAGCGCCGGTGACGGTGATCCTCGGCATGGACACCAATTTCCACGAGCATCTGCCTGATCTGTTCCCCCACAACCAGACGGCCAAGAGCTGGTTCGACGGCAACAGCGAGCTTCGGGCAGCCTCGGCCATGCGCAACTCGAGCCTGCAGGGCGCCTATTTCATCATTGCGGCACGTGCGCTGGGCCTGGATACTGGGCCGATGTCGGGCTTCGACAACGGCAAGGTGGACTCAGCCTTCTTTGCTGATACGCCTGCCGTCCATTCCAACTTCATCTCGACGCTGGGGCACGGCGACCCTTCGACGATCTTCGATCGGCTGCCGCGGCCGGAGTTCGAACGGTTCAACACGATTGCCTGAAACGGCCCGGACCCTCGTCATCGAAACGGCCACCGCCGCCTGCTCGGTCGCACTGATCGAGGATGGGGGGGTAATTGCCGCGCGTCACGAGGTAGTCGGTCGCGGGCATGCCGAACGGCTGGTGCCGATGATCGCCGAACTGCCCGAAGGCGGCCGGGCACCGCGCATCCTGGTCGATTGCGGGCCGGGCAGTTTCACCGGCGTCCGCGTGGGGATTGCCGCCGCGCGCGGACTCGCCCTCGGCTGGGGTGCCGAGGCATTCGGCTATTCCTCGATGGCCATTGTCGCGGCGGGTGGTTTAGCGCTGAATCCGGACTGGCCGAACCTTGCCGTGGTGCTTGAAGGCGGGCATGGCGAGGTCTTCATGCAGGCCTTCGACGCTCAGCTCGCGCCCGTCTCCGCGCTCGCCTCGCTCAAGCCCGAGGCGGCGCTCGCCCTGCTGCAAGGGCGCCCCGGGATCGGCAATGGCGTGCGATTCCTCAAAGCCCTGGACGACACGGCAGCACTCACCGAAGCGCTGCCCAGCGCCGCCGACGCGGTACTGCTACCAAAGCCCCTTGCCACCTTGCCGCCCCGCCCGATCTACGGCCGGGCGCCCGACGCGAAGCCCCTCGCGCCGGCTCAATGAGTACGATGCTGCATATGATCGAATTGCGTTCCGGCAGCGTTGCCGATCTCGCCCTGGTCGATCAGCTCATGCAGGGGGCGTTCGATCCGCGCTTCGGCGAGGCATGGACTCGCAACCAGTGCCTCGGCATCCTCGCCATGCCGGGCGTATGGCTGACCATCGCGACACTGGACGGGGAGCCCGCCGGCTTCGCGCTGTCGCGCATCGTCGCCGACGAAGCCGAACTGCTGCTGCTCGCGACATTGCCCGCAATGCGACGTCGTGGCGTCGCGGCCGCTTTACTACGTTCCGTCATTGCCGATGCCATAACATCAGGTGCAGTTACTCTTCACCTTGAAGTCCGCGAGGGCAATGATGCGATCAAGCTATATCGCGGTACAGGCTTCGTTAAGGTTGGCGAGCGACGTAACTACTACCGCGGCACCACAGGACAAGCTTTCGATGCCTTTACCTATCGCCGCGACCTTCGCTGAAAACGGTTTCGATTCTACAATTGTTACTTGCACGTTGCGATTCAAAGTAGGATAGCGCGAAACACGGATGCGAGTTCAATGCAACCGAATAATGGGTCGAAAGGAATATAATGGATACGCAAAGCGAGCTGCAGGAAACCTTGATTACGCTGACCGCTGATATTGTTGCTGCACATGTCAGCAACAATAGCGTGGCCGTTTCGGACCTGCCGGTGCTGATCGCGAACGTGCACGGCGCGCTCTCCGGCCTTGGCGGCACCGCTCCGGCACCGGAAGTGAAGCAGGAACCTGCGGTTTCAGTGCGTTCGTCGATCAAGCCAGACTACATCGTCTGCCTAGAAGACGGCAAGAAGCTGAAGATGCTGAAGCGCCACCTGATGACGCACTATCAGATGACGCCGGAGCAATATCGCGCGAAGTGGAACCTGCCGGCCGACTATCCGATGGTCGCGCCCAACTATGCCGAACAGCGCCGCACCCTGGCGAAGAAGATCGGCCTCGGCACGAAGCGCCGCAAGACGCGCTGACCCCAGAATTCGGCCCCCGGAGCCCCCCGCCCCGCCCCCGGCGACGGAAAGGGGGGCTCCGGCTTATTGCGAGTCGGTTGCCCTTTATCAATAAGCCCAAAGAGACTACATGGCGTGCATGGCACGCAAGATAGACCTCGAGGCCCTGTGCAATGAAAAGGGCCTGCGCATTACCGACCAACGCCGCGTCATCGCGCGCGTTCTCTCCGAGGCCGAGGATCACCCGGACGTAGAGAAAGTCTATGCCCGCGCCTCGGCGATCGACCCGGGCATCTCGATCGCGACCGTGTACCGCACGGTGCGCCTGTTCGAGGAAGCCGGCATCCTCGACCGCCATGATTTCGGCGATGGCCGCTCGCGCTACGAGCCGGCACCTGAGTCGCATCACGACCACCTTATCGACGTCGAGACCGGCAAGGTGATCGAGTTCGTCGATCCCGAGCTCGAACAGTTGCAGAAGGCAATCGCCGAACGGCTTGGCTTCCGCCTCGTCGACCATCGCATGGAGCTTTACGGCGTCGCGCTGGACCGCAAGGCGTAGGCCTGTTGACCGAAGCCCAACCGGGGGGCGCCATCCCGATGAGCGACGCCGACCGACGACGCGCCGAGGCAGCCGCCGGTAATCCGGCGCCGATAGACGCACTCGGCCGGGCCCGGATCGTGCTGCGCGCCTCGGGGCTTGTACTCGGCCTGCTCATCACCGTTCCGCTCCATTATCTGTGGCGGCTGCTCCGTATCGGATCGCCCTGGCCCAAGGTCTTTCTCGGCTGGGCCGCGCGGTTCGCCGGGGCACGGGTCGAACGGGTCGGCGTGCCGCTGAAGCGCGATGTCTTCTACATCTCCAACCATCTGAGCTGGATCGACATCCTGGCGATCGCCGGACAGAGCGGCACCGCCTTCGTCGCCAAGGAGGAAATTCGCGCTGCGCCGGTGGTGGGGTGGCTCTCCGTGCTCAACCGCACCGTCTTCGTGAAGCGCGAGAACCGCATGGGCGTCGCGGAACAGATCAACCAGCTGCGCGAGGCGCTGGCCGAGAACTGGTCGGTGACCGTGTTCCCTGAAGGGACGACGACCGACGGCAAGTCGCTGCTGCCGTTCAAGACCTCGATGCTCCGCGTGCTCGAGCCACCTCCGCCCGGCGTGCTGGTCCAGCCGGTGCTGCTCGACTACGGCGCGATGGGCGAGGAAGTTGGCTGGATCGGCGTCGAGAGCGGTGTGGACAACGCCAAGCGCCTGCTGTCGCGGCGCGGCTCCTTCAGGATGCGGGTTCATTTCCTGGACCCCTTCGATCCGCACGACTTTCCGGGGCGCAAGGCAATCGCCGCCGAAAGCCGGCGACGGATCGAGGAAGCGCTGGTGAAAACGCTGGGCCACCCGCTCAGGCCGTTCGCCTATGATGTCGGGCCGGTGCGCTACGAGGCGCCCGCTCCTTCCCGGGATGGAGAGGATTTGCCGCCTCAATCGCCTGGACCTATAGCGCCGCCATCATGAAACCCTCCCCCAAGACCTTTCACGTCAAGTCGTTCGGTTGCCAGATGAATATGTATGACGGCGATCGCATGAGCGAGCTCATGGCCGCCGAAGGGCTGAGCGCGACCGACGATGCCAGCACCGCCGACCTGATCGTGCTCAACACCTGCCACATCCGCGAAAGGGCGACGGAGAAGGTCTATTCGGACATCGGTCGGCTGCGGAAGCACGGCCGCGAGCCGATGATCGCGGTCGCGGGCTGCGTCGCGCAGGCCGAGGGTGCCGAGATCGTGCGGCGCGCGAAAGTGGATATCGTCGTCGGCCCGCAAGCCTATCACAACCTGCCCGAGCTGGTCGCGAAGGCAGCCCGGGGCGAGGCAGCGCTCGACACCGACATGCCGGTAGAGACCAAGTTCGGCGCCCTGCCCGCCCGTCGTCGCGTGCCGCCCTCGGCGTTCCTGACGGTACAGGAAGGCTGCGACAAATTCTGCACCTATTGCGTCGTACCCTATACCCGTGGCGCCGAAGTCAGCCGGCCCTGGGCAGCGATCGTCGATGAAGCGAAGGCGCTGGTCGATGCGGGCGCGCGGGAGATCACGCTGCTCGGGCAGAACGTCAATGCCTGGACCGGCGACGATGCCACGGGCCGCACCGGCGGACTCGATGCACTGGTCCGCGAACTCGACCGGATCGAGGGGCTGGCGCGCATCCGCTACACCACCAGCCATCCCAACGACATGACCCAGGGGTTGATCGAGGCGCACCGCGACGTCGCGAAGCTGATGCCGTTCCTCCATTTGCCGGTACAGGCCGGCAGCGACCGGATCCTCAAGGCGATGAACCGCAGCCACAGCCGCGATTCCTATCTGCGCATCCTCGACCGTGTCCGCGCGGCGCGGCCCGACATCGCCCTGTCGGGCGATTTCATCGTCGGCTTCCCCGGCGAAACCGAGGCCGATTTCGCCGAGACGCTGAGCCTGGTCGATTCGGTCGGCTACGCCCAGGCGTTCAGCTTCAAATACAGCCCCCGCCCGGGCACGCCCGCCGCCGACATGGACGACCAGGTCCCGGCCGAAGTGATGGACGAGCGACTGCAGCGTCTGCAGGCAGCGCTCAACCGCGACCAGGAGGCCTTCAACAAGGCAAGCGTCGGGCGCCGCTGCGAGATATTGCTCGAGCGCAAGGGCAAGCTGCCGGGCCAGCTGATCGGCAAGAGCCCGTGGCTTCAATCGGTGCATCTCGTTTCCGGCGCCGCGATCGGCGACGTGATCGAAGTGGAGATCGAAGCGGCATGGCCGAATTCGGTGTCGGGTGTGGAGCAGGTGCGCGCGGTGGCCTGAGGCCCGCTTCTCTTCTTCGCCGGGGAAGGGAGAGTATTGGCGTGTGCGAAGATACGACACTTGCCGAAAGATCGGCGGTGTTGCTCGTTTCCCTCTGTCCTCCCCGCCCGCGCTCTGCCAAACTCGCGAGCGGATGCAGCAGACTCGCCCCCTCCCCGGAACACCGCGCCACGCGGTCAGTTCGGGTGAGTCGCCCGCCCTTTTCCTCCCGCCCGAAGGAACCGCATGAGCCGCAAGCCTGTCCAAGCCCAGTCCGGTGACCGCAGCCGTGCCGAGGTCGTGTTCGACAAGCCCCAGCTTATGCCGCAGCTCTTCGGCGAGTTCGACCAGAACCTGCTGCTGCTGGAGAACCGGATGGGGGTGTACATCACCGCGCGCGGGAACCGGGTTGGGCTCGAGGGCACGGCCGAAGCGGTCGCGGCGGCGCGCGACGTGCTGCAGAGCCTGTACAACCGGATCGTGCGCGGCGAGCGGGCCGATGCCGGACTGGTCGATGCGGTGATCGCGATGTCGGCCGAGCCGACGCTTGCCGGCATCATCCGCGCCGATGCGGACGGCGCACCGCAGGTGATGATCCGCACGCGCAAGAAGACGATCGTGCCGCGCACCCTGGCGCAGCAGCATTATATGCGCGAGCTGCTCAACCACGACATCATCTTCGCGCTTGGGCCGGCGGGCACGGGCAAGACCTATATCGCGGTGGCGCAGGCGGTGGCGCAGCTGATCACCGGCAGTGTTCAGCGGCTGATCCTGTCGCGGCCCGCGGTGGAGGCGGGCGAGAAGCTTGGCTTCCTGCCCGGCGACATGAAGGAGAAGGTCGATCCCTATCTCCGCCCGCTCTACGACGCGCTGAACGATTGCCTGCCGGCTGAACAGGTCGAGCGGCGCATCCTGTCGGGCGAAATCGAGATCGCGCCGATCGCCTTCATGCGCGGCCGCACGCTGGCCGACGCCTTCATCATCCTGGACGAGGCGCAGAACACCACGCCGGCACAGATGAAGATGTTCCTGACCCGTTTCGGCGAGAACAGCCGCATGGTGGTGTGCGGCGACCCCAAGCAGACGGACCTTCCGGGCGGCATGGCCGCGTCCGGACTTAACGACGCGGTCGGGCGACTTGAGGGCGTCGAGGGCCTGTCGATCTGCCGTTTCGGCGCGGGCGACGTGGTGCGGCACCCGATCGTCGGGCGGATCGTCGAGGCTTATGAGGGCGTCGATGCTTGAAACCGCCCTCTCGATCGAATCGCCCTGGCCGGAGAGCACCGACTGGGAGGCGCTCGCGCTGCGTGCCGCCACGGCAGCGATGGAGCGTACGCCGCACGGCGAAATGCTCACCGCCACGGCACTGATCGAAATCTCGGTCCGGCTGACCACCGATGAGGAAGTGCAGACGCTCAACGCGCAGTACCGCCACAAGGACAAGCCGACCAACGTGCTGAGCTTCCCGATGGTGCAGCCCGACCTGCTCGACACGATCGACCAGAATTCGGACGATGGCGAGGTGCTGCTCGGCGATATCGTGCTGGCGCATGGCGTCTGCCTGCGCGAGGCGGCCGAGCGGAATATCGCGATAGAGGATCATGCGACGCACCTGATCGTGCATGGCACGCTGCATTTACTCGGCTATGATCATATGGAAGATCGTGAGGCCGAGGCGATGGAGAGTATCGAAACCGATGCGCTGGCGTCGCTGGGCCTGCATGACCCTTATCTGATACGCGAGGACTGACACACCACATGCCCGAAGGCGACAGTAGCACCGGTACCGCACCCAGAACGGACACGGCCGGCTCCCAGGAAGGCAGCTTATGGCGCTCCTTCCGAGCCCTGATCTTCGGTGACCCTGGCGACGAATCGCTCCGCGCCCAGCTTGAGGAAGCGATCGACGCGCATGAGGACGATCCCGAGCCGGACGCGGCCGGCGACCTTTCCCCGCTCGAACGCCAGATGGTGCGCAACCTGCTGCATTTCGGCGAGCGCGACGCGGGCGATGTCGGCGTGCCGCGGGCCGACATCATCGCGGTCGAGGAGAAGACCAGCTTCGACGCCCTGGTGAGGCTGTTCGCGGAAGCGGGGCACAGCCGCCTGCCGGTGTATCGGGGCAAGCTCGACACGATCATCGGCATGATCCACCTGAAGGACGTGTTCAACATCCTGGCGACCGGCGCCGAGCATCCAGCGACGCTCGACGGGCTGATCCGCGAGCCGCTGTACGTGCCGATGTCGCGCGGCGCGCTCGACCTGCTGGCTGACATGCGGCAAAAGCGGGTGCATCTCGCCATCGTGCTCGACGAGTATTTCGGGACCGAGGGGCTCGTCACGATCGAGGACCTGATCGAGGAGATCGTCGGCGACATCGAGGACGAGCATGACGACGCGCCCGAGGCGCTGATCGTCCCGCTCGACGGCGGTGCCTGGGAAGCCGATGCGCGCGCCGAACTTGAGGATGTCGGCGAGATGGTCGATCCGCGGCTTGCCGAGGTCGACGGCGATATCGACACGATCGGCGGCCTGGCCGCGGTGCTCGCAGGCCATGTGCCCCATGCGGGCGAGTGCATCCACCATGACAGCGGCTGGACGATCGAGGTGATCGAGGCCGAGCCGACCCGGGTCGAGCGGGTGCGGCTGCACCCGCCGGCGAGGAGGGCCGAGCCCGAGGGGAGCTGAACGCTGGCCAGGCCAGACATCCCTATCCCATGATGCGCGCGGCCACCGCCTCGCCCACCTTGATTCCGTCCACCGCCGCCGAGAGGATACCGCCCGCATAGCCGGCGCCCTCGCCGGCCGGAAACAGGCCCGCGGTATTGAGGCTCTGGAAGTCGGCGCCGCGGGTGATCCTGACCGGCGACGAGGTGCGCGTCTCGACCCCGGTCATCACTGCATCGGGATGATCGTAGCCGGGAATCTCCCGGCCGAAGGCGACCAGCGCCTCGCGCATCGCGGTGACGGCGAACTCGGGCAGGCATTCGGCCAGGTCGGTCGGCGACACGCCAGGCAGATAGGAAGGGACGACGGCCCCCAGGCTGGTCGAGGCGCGGCCGGCGAGGAAATCCCCCAGGGTCTGGGCCGGTGCCTTGTAGGTCGAGCCGCCCGCGACATAGGCGCGCGATTCCCAATGCCGCTGGAGCGCGATGCCGGCCAGGGCATGGTCCGGATAGTCGCGCGCCGGATCGATGCCGACGACGATGCCTGAATTGGCGTTGCGCTCGTTGCGCGAATATTGGCTCATGCCGTTGGTGGCGACGCGGCCTTCCTCCGAGGTCGCGGCGACGACGGTGCCGCCGGGGCACATGCAGAAGCTGTAGACGGTGCGGCCGTTCCCGCAGTGGTGCGACAGGCTGTAGTCGGCAGCGCCGAGGATCGGGTGGCCGGCCGAATGGCCGAAACGGGCATCGTCGATCCAGGACTGGGGGTGTTCGATGCGCACGCCGATCGAGAAGGGCTTCGCCTCGACGAACACGCCCTCGTCATGGAGCATGTGGAACGTGTCGCGCGCGCTGTGACCGACCGCGAGCACCACATGTTCCGCCTCCAGATAGTCCCCGGTGTGCAGGCGCAGCCCGCGCACGCGGCGCTCCCCTTGCGCATCGGTCGCGATATCGATCCCGTCGACCCGGTGCCCGAACCGGTATTCGCCGCCAAGCCCCTCGATCGTCTCGCGCATGCTCTGGACCATCGCCACCAGGCGGAAGGTGCCGATATGCGGGTGCGCCTCGGTCAGTATCTCCGCCGGCGCGCCGGCCTTGACGAATTCGATGAGCACCTTGCGATCGAGATGCCGCGGGTCCTTGATCCGACTGTAGAGCTTGCCGTCGGAAAAAGTGCCGGCCCCGCCCTCCCCGAACTGGACGTTGGATTCGGGGTCGAGCACGCTGCGCCGCCACAGGCCCCAGGTGTCCTTGGTGCGCTGCTTCACCTCCTTGCCGCGATCGAGGATGATCGGGCGGAAACCCATCTGGGCGAGGATCAGCCCCGCGAACAGACCGCACGGCCCGGCGCCGATGACGACGGGGCGAGGACCGCTCCAGCCGGACGGCGCCCGGACGGGAAAGCGATAGCCGGTGTCTGGCGTGCGCTGGACATGGCGGTCCTTGCGGAAGCGGGCGAGGACCGGGGCCTCGTCGCGAAGGGTCACGTCGACCGAATAGACGAGCTGGATGTCGGTCTTGTCGCGGGCATCATGGGCGCGCCGGGCGACGGCGTAGCGGACCATGTCCCGCGGCGTGATGCGCAGGCGCTTGCGGATCGCGGCCGCCAGGGCTTCCTCGGGATGGTCGAGCGGGAGTTTCAGTTCAGTGATGCGGAGCATGGCCGCGCCATAGCGGGGTGCGGCGATTTCGGCCACTCGCGCGGCGTTCGCTCCTTCGCCACCCTGCCCCGACCGGTCCGGCAACGCGTTAGCACGGTATAAACGATCAATATCTATAGCTGCGCGGCGATGCGTACCGTTTCGGCCAGCCTGAAATATGTTGCGTCGGCCATCGCCGTCTGGCTGGCCCTGCTCGCCGCCCCCGCCCTTGCCTGCACCCTCAGCCCCAACGTCACCACCACGCTCGGCACCTATTCGCCCGCCGCTGTGAAGGCCGGCGTCGTCCCGGGACTGCAGACCCGCGCCGGGATCGTCTGCCCCACCAGCGTGCTGGTGCTGCTCGGCAGCAACTATATCCGCGCCAAGTTCACCAGCCAGAACAACTTCAAGCTGAAGCTTTCCGGCGGCACCGCGACGGCGAACTATATCGCCTCGGCCGATCCGGCCGGCACCTACCGTTTCGCGCAAGGCGCGACGCTGGATTACATGCAGAACAACCTGCTCAACCTTCTCGGCCTGCTGGGCGGGAGCTCGGCCGACCTGCCCTTCTATGTCACGCCCTCGTCCACCGCGGTGCTGGCGCCGGGCACCTATACCGACACGATCACGATCCACTGGGACTGGAACCTGTGCCCCGGCATCGGCGCGCTCGGCCTGTGCATCGGCGTTCCGGATACCGGCAGCGGGGATACGACCATCACGGTGACGCTGGTCGTATCCCCGCTGAACGTCGTCACGACGATCAGCAGCCTGACGACCTGGGACGGCACCAACGGCACCAGCAGGCCCAAGACGATCCCGGGCAGCCGGCGCCGTCTGACCGCCGCCGTCTCCAACCCCGACATCGTCCCGCTCGACACCGGCACCCTGGCGATCATCGTGCCGACGCCCGCCGGCTCGCTGGTGGCGCTTGACGGCGACGGCACATCCTCGGGCACGGTGTTCAGCCTGACCGAGGGCTCCCCCGCCTCCACCGTCACCCTGCGCTATGGCGGGCCGTCCGACGGCACGGACGACGTGGATTTCTCGTCTGACGGCGCGATTTCCTGGACGTACACGCCCATCGCCGGCAACCCAGCCTCGGAAGGCGCCGTCACGCATGTCCGAATCCGCCCGGAAGGGGCAATGGCGAAGCAATCGTCCTTCTCCGTATCGCTGCCCTATCTGTTGAAATAGCGGGGTACCGGGGTCTTTCGGAGAGGCGAACCGTAGCGATTCCGCGCGCTGCGCCGATGAGGAATAAATTGGCGCGCGGTTCGACCACCAGCGTAATAGCGCCCGTGATCTCGTGTTGGAAAATGCGCGAACTTTCCTGAGACCGGCGAGTATTCGCTGATTTTCGCGAGGCGATTGCGAGAGCCGCTGAAAAGCCCGCTTCTTGGATCTGGTGCAGGTTTTATTGACGAGTGCAGTTTGCGAGGCGCGCGGGGACTGAGACCTCAAGCGCAATGGGCGCAACGCTGATTGCAGTGTTATTGCCGCTCTACTTGCCGAATTTCGCGAGGGGTATCGGATTTTCATCATGCTTTTCTTCAGGCTGGAATCGACTGCTTCGCCGCTCGTTTCAGGCGAGCGGATCGAAGCGGTTCGGAGGATTTCAGCATGGAGAGGCGTCGGATTGAATCGGCACCTTTGAGGCATTGTGCTCGCAATCGGCGGCACCAGTTTCCGTTCGAGCCGAGTAGCCATCAAGTAGGCGAGCCGTATCAAAGGCGCGTATCGGAGCACGAGTGATCCGCAGGTGATCCGCGCACGACCTGTCCCTCGATACGCCATCTCGACAAGCTCGATCGCTACTCGGGACGAACGGGGCGATTCGGATTTAACGATCGGCGTTCTGGCCACAGCTTGCCAACCCACACTTCCGCCTCATGCTCATCCGAGCGATCAATGCCGCCCGGGAGCAACAGCAAGCGGTTTGGTTCAAGGTCAGCTTGACTCGCGCGAGGAAACTTCCGTTAACGTAAGATGACGTCTGGCCCCTGCTTCGTTCAGCCAGTCGTCGTGAACCGGGCAAGATCATCGACGGGGAACGCCGGGATGGGGATGAGATACTGGCTGGCATGCGCCATGAGCGTCGTCGCCGTGGGAATGCAGCCCGGCGAGGCTGTCGCATGGTCAAATCAGGGGCATATGGTCACCGGCGCGATGGCGTATGACGATCTGGCCAAGGCCGATCCTGCCCTGATTGCCAGGATCGAGGCGATCATGGCGGATCATCCCGACAAGGCGCGTTTCGAACGCGGGCTGGCGGGCTATTCGGGCGAGGCGCGCACCCGTCGTCTGTTCGAACTCATGGCGCGCTGGCCGGACGATGCGCGCGAGGGGCCCTATGATCATCCCGGCTGGCATTACTGGCTCAGGCTGATCCCGTCCCGGACCGACCCCGCCAACATCCCGCCCGCGATGCTGACGATGACCACCGGCCAGGCGGTCGAGGCGTATCGGCTCAACCTCGCAACCGTCAGCGACGCCTATGCGCCGGCAGCGGACCGGGCGGTCTCGCTGTGCTGGCTGTTCCATCTTGCCGGGGACATCCAGCAGCCGCTTCATGCGGGCCACCTGGTTTCCGGCCGCTTTCCGCTGACCGACCGTGCCGGAGGAAACAGCTTCGTCCGGGCAACGACCGGCGGGGACGCGACAAACCTGCATGCCTATTGGGACAATCTCGTCGGCGGGGACAATGAGGACGACGCCAATGTGGAGGCAGTGCGCCTCCGGCTCGGCCATGCATGGCCGCGATCCGCGCTCGGGGAACTGAGCGGGAAGGCCGATCCGGAAGCATTCCGGGCATGGGCGGACGAGAGCTTCGAGCTGGCACGGTCAGTCGCCTATGCGGGCGGAACCTATGAGGGTGCGACCACACCGGCTGCAGCCATGCCGGTTCCGCCGGGCTATGAGACGTCACGCCGAAGCACCGGTGAACGCCGTGTCGCATTGAGCGGCCATCGCATCGCCGATGCGGTCCGCGCAGCCCTGTCGAGCCAGGGCGCCTAGGACGCAAGATGGTTCGCGCAGAGGCGCTGAGCGCGCTGAGAAGGTCCGGTCAGCGGCTCGGGCCGAACACCTTTACGAGCGGGCTGCTTACCGGCGCACGACGATCAAGTCCGGAAATCATCTCCGCGTTCTCTGCGCGAACCCTCCTCTGTAACCGGGCCAAGGAGGTGGATCTCGATCCGGCCTAGAATCCGTTCCTGCAAAGCTGAAACGGTGGGGAGCGGGCCGGCACCGTTTCAGCAACGCTGAAAACGACTCTAGCGTCAGATCCGGTCCACCGGTCGAGAATCTATCGCTTGCCACCGGGAAGTGCGGGCATCACCCGTTCGGCGATGAGCGCCTCCTCGGCCTCGCAACCCTGAGGGTGCTCGCTCGCCGGGTTCGCTCGCAGTGCCGCAAGCTCGGTGCGCGCCGCTTCGAGATCAGTCTTGAACGCGGCCTTGGTCCGAACAAGTGACAGGGTCGCGCTGGCTGACGCCATCCCCGCCTCAACCGCGCTTTCATTGTGCGCACCGCAGACAAACCGGCTGTCACCATAGGCCCTGCCGCGATTGAGAATCTGCATCGCACGATCAGGCACGAGGTCAGTCAGGATGAATGCCCAGGTCCAGCCCCAGGTCGTATGGCCCGAAGGATAGTCAAAACTGTCCCCGAGTTCCGATTTGGGCTGGCAGATTTCGCCCTTGTCGATGTGGAAGGGGCGAGCGCGCTTGTAGAAATTCTTGGCGAGATTGGTCTGCGCTCCCGTGTCGATCCCGGCGCGCCCGACCACGCGCAGCACGGCCGGGGCCGTCTGCGGCGTCAGCGTAACGCCGACGGCACAGCTGAAGTCGCGCATCAGGGCGGGTGGCGAATAATCGGCGTCGCTCGTGGCAAGCGCGCCGCGCGGCGTCTTGAGCAGCGCCCGCGTCGCGACGAATATCTTGCGATCGGTCTCATACCGGGGATCGCCCTTGCGCGGCGCCGGTTCGACGATCGTCGTGACGTCGAACTCGCCCGGCGTGAGATAGCCATTATATTGTTTTTGCGCCGGGGCGGCCCCCGCCAACATGGCCAGCCCGACCGCTCCGAATAGTGCAACACGCGACATCATCGTCCCCTTTTCAGGCATAGTGCGGCGGGTACGCCGTCAGCTCAACCCTCATCTCAATAAGCGAGCGCGCATCCGTCAGCCCGCATTTCGGATGCGGCCGCGTACACCAGGCGTCCGCCATCCGGCATGAACTCGACACATTCATAGCGACCAAAGCCGCCATCCGGCTTGCCGATCGTCCACCCCATATCGGCGAGCGCCGCCTTGGTGGCATCCGGCACGCCGCTTTCCAAGCGTAGCAAGCCATTGGGCGGCAAGTCCGGCGAATCCTCGCCCATCGACTGCGACGATCCCTCGTGATGCCAGCGTGGGCTGTCGCCGGCCGCCTGCACGTCGAGGCCATAGTCCTTCCGGTTGACGATGATCTGAGTCTGCCCCTGCGGCTGCATGTCGCCGCCCATCACGCCGAAGGCGAGCCAGGGCGCCCCCTTTCGCGTCGCGAAGCCCGGGATGATCGTCTGGAACGGACGCTTGCCGGGCTGATAGATGTTGGGATGGCCTTCCTTCAAGCTGAAGAGCTGACCGCGATCCTGGAACATGAAGCCGAGCCCGTCGGCGACAAGCCCCGAGCCCATGCCGCGGAAATTGGACTGGATCATCGAGACCATCATCCCCGAGCTATCGGCGCACGAGAAATATGTGGTGTCGCCGCGGCTCGGTGCCTGTCCCGGATAGACGGGGCTCAGGATACGGTCCGGCCGGATCAGCCTGGCCCGCTCGGCGGCATATTCCTTGGAGATCAGCCATTCGACCGGCACCTTCGAAAAATGCGGATCGGCGTAGAAGCGCGCCCGATCCTCATAGGCGAGACGCTTGGCCTCGGCCTGGAGGTGGATCGACAGCGGCGACTGGAAGCCGGCGCCGCGCAGATCGAAATGCTCGAGCATGTTGAGCATCTGCAGCGTCGCGATACCCTGGGTGTTCGCGCCCAGCGCATGAACCGTCACCCCACGATAGTCGGTTTGATGCGGTTCGACCCACTCGCCATGATGGGCGGCAAGATCTTCGGCGCTCAGCCAGCCGCCGATCCTTTTGAAATAGGCGTCGATGGTGCGCGCAATCTCGCCTTTGTAGAAAGCATCGCGCCCGCCCCGGGCGATGAGGCGATAGGTGTGTGCCAGGTCCGGGTTGCTGAAGATCTGACCGGTCTTCGGCCCCACGCCGTTCAACCCGTAGACCTTCATGGCATTGGCCGTCTCCTCGACACCCGAGCCCGGCCGGCTGAAGTTCCTGAGGCTGCCGCGGATATAATAGGCGATCAGCTCCGGGACCGGCACGCCCTCGCTGGCATAGGCAATCGCCGGCTCGAAGAGTTCCGCCCATTTGAGCTTTCCATAGCGCTGGTGGAGCATCCACCAGGCGTCGAGCGCACCCGGCACCGACACCGAGACAGCGCCGAGAGGCGGAATTACACCGTTCCTGGCGCGAGAACGAACCGTCTCGAGGCTCAGGCCATGAGGGCTCCCGCCCGAGCCGGCCAGCCCCACCACCTTTTTCACCTTCGGGTCCCACAACATGCAGAAACAGTCGCCACCGATGCCGGACGAGGTAGGCTCCAGGAACCCGAGACACGCGTTCATCGCAATCGCCGCATCGACCGCCGACCCGCCTTTCTTCAGCGTCTCGATCGCCGCCAGCGTGGCCAGCGGGTGCGCCGATCCCGCGGCGCCGCCGGTTCCGTATACCGCGCTGCGCGAGGCGAAGCTGGCGCCCACCGGCCGATCCCCGGCATGGACATCGGGGCGGACGAAACGGCCGTCCCCCTCCCCTTCGAATTTCGGCAGATCGGGTGCCGCGACACGGGTTTGCGCGAGCGCCGGCAATGCCAGCGCCGCGGCCGGAATGGAGGCGATAAAATTCCTGCGAAGCATCGTGTTCTCCACTGAGCGATACCGACCAGCATTGCCTGTCACGGGAGGGCGCGCAAGCGGCGGCTTGCCCTGCGACCATAGCGGATCGCCATTCGTGGCCGGCCTGCCAGCGGCGCAATATGGTTGGCGCGGAGGCGCTCTCTGCGCCATGACGTGAATGTCGAGCCGACGCCGGTCGTAGTCTCATAGACCGGCCATTCCGGTTTCACCCCAATTATGGACATAGAAATTGACGGCGCCGACGTCACAATTTGGCTAATCTACCCTGCCGGCCCAAGCCCCACCGGGCGCGGCGAGCTCGCATCCGCACGCCCAGAGAAGCAGGGAGCTGCAAACCAAGGGTAACTATGCCGAGCGCCTCGGATTCCGGGGTATCGCCCCGTGGCAGGCAAGTGCTCCCAGCGCCAGAATGCACGCGAAAGCGAAGACATCGCCTATGCGGTTATAGATCGTGCGTCCGCGCTCGATCGGCACCGCAACCATCACGACTTGCGCCGCCCCCATGGTCGCCCGCATCGCCAGCACCCGGCCATAGCGGTCGAACGCCCCCGTCACGCCGTCGAACGTCGGCCGCACCAGCGCATAGCCGTTCTCGATCGCGCGCAGCCGGATCATCCGCATCGTATGGGCATAGGTCACTTCGGGCCAGTCCCAGCTCGGCTCCAGCATCAGATCCGCATCGACCCGCGCCAGCGCGGGAAAATCGCCGTCGAAGCAGATCAGGTTCGACACGCGGCCGAACGGCGTCTGCACGACCGGCACCGCATTGGCGAAGGGCGCGACCGGCTCCATCCCCGGCACCGGATGGTTCTTGCGATAATGCCACACCAGCGCGCCGTCCGGGCCGAACAGGAAGGTCTCGTTGCGCTGGTGGGCGATGCCGACCGCCGCGTTGACATAGACCCGCTCATCCCGCGCCACGCGCGCGACCTGCGCCAGCAGCGCGGGCTTGTCGGCTGCGGTCGTCGGCGCCGCGGTTTCCGACCAGGCGATCACCTGTGCCCCGGCCCGCGCCGCTCTGCGCGTGTCGTCGAGTAACTGCCGCACCACCACTGCCTGTGCCGCCTGCTTGGGCCTCTTGGCATCGGCCGACAGCAGATCGTCCGACGCAAGTCGCGCGGTCTTGTCCGGGATCACCGCCGCGACCGTCACCGTCTCCGCCGGCCCAACCGGGGCAAGCGCGAGGCGCGCCTGCCCCGCCGCGAGCACCAGCGCGAGCGCTCCTCCAAACACCGCGCCATATCGCTCGGCCGTCCGCGGCGTCTCGATCGCCCGGTTGGCCACCGTCGCCGCCCAGCCGATCAGGAAGGCGATCGCATAAGGCCCGGTGATCGCCGTCACCTGCAGCAACGCAAGATTCTCGCCCTGCGTGATCGCCCGCATACCCAAGGCCGTGCCGACCGGCAGCACCGACCCCGCGCCATATTCCACCGTTGCCATCGCCACCGGCAGCAGAAACAATCGCCCCGTCGTCGACAGCCGCGGGCCCAGCATCCGGTCGAGGATCGCGGGCAGCGCAAACGCGATGCTCACCGCCCCGCACAGTGTCGCCGTCAGCGGATTGAACGGGATCGCATTGAGCAGGAAATAGGCGAGGTTCTGAACCAGCGAAGCCGCAAGCAGCCCGGTGATCGCCACCGCCACCCCGCTGGTCCGGCTGAAGCGCAGCAGCAGTACCGGTGAAACCCATGCGGCGAGCGCGATGTCCCACCCGCCCCCGCATGCGAACACCGAAAGCCCGGCCCCGCCCGCCAGCCACATCCACCGCGTCCTGCCCTCGCCCGTCATGCGTCGATCCCCGCCTTGCTCTCGTCTGGGCACGGCGATAGACCTTCGACCTTAGTTGAAGGTCAAGCGACGAAATGCAGATCGGCGAACTGGCACGCGCGACAGGATTGTCCCGCTCGCGCATCCGCTTCTACGAAGCGCGGGGCATCCTCCCGCCGCCCACGCGCCGCGACAACGGCTATCGCGATTATCCGCCCGCGACCGTCGCGACGCTCACCTTCATCGATCGCGGCCAGGCGATGGGCTTCACGCTCGCCGAACTCAGCGCCGCGATTACCGCCAGCCCCAACGATCTGCCCGGCGGGGTGGAGTTGCTGCACGGTCTCCGCCGCAAGCACGCCGAACTCAGGCAGCTGATCAAGGAGGCCTCGGCCAAACGTCGGCAGGTCGGCGCGTTGATCGAGGAACTGGCGCGCTGCGCCCCTGCGTCAGCCGAGCGCGTCGAGTAAAGCCTGGCGCGCCAGGTTCAAGAAGAGCATCGAGATCAGCGGGAGCCATTTGGAGCATGGAAGCACTCACTGCCTGGGAGCGGGCAATGTCTGCTTCCCACCAATCATCGCCGTTCGGCAACAAGAACAGCGAGCGCTGTTCCTGATAGCGGACCGGCGAGTGTCGGCGGGAAGAACCGCCCGGCCGGAGGCGTCGCGATACTAGTCGCGGCGAACAGGGTGCGACACGCGCAAGCCGCCATCAAGGGCGTTCAGCCTGCCCAATCGATCGTGATCGGCGCGTCGATCCCGAGCACGGCATGGACGGGACAGGCATGAGCCGCGGCTTCCAGCTTGATACGCTGCCGTTCATCGAATTTTCCGGGGACGCGAACATTTACCGCGATGCGCGCAATCCGGCGAGGCGCGTTAGCCATCTCCTTCGTGACGATTGCAGTGGCACCGGCGATGTCAATGTTCATCGAACGAGCCGCGATGCCCATGATGCTGAGAATGCAGCTCCCCAAAGCTACGGATAGCATTTCACTGGGCGAGAAACTTTCTCCCTGCCCATGATTGTCCTTCGGTGCATCGGTAAGAACGATCGTTCCGGACTCCGCGTGCTCCGACCGGCACCGTAGACTGCCTTCGTATGAAACCACTGTTTCGAGCATTCGGATATCTACCTGACCAGGGCGTTGGCCGTCACCTTTTGATCGCAGCCGTCCGCCGTTTGCCAAGATGGTCCAAAAGCTGCCGGACGGCAAACCACCCAATGCCGGCCGACTACGCTCACAAGTTCACGACCCGATCTGAAAACGACAAAAGTTTCGCTGGCGTCATAATTTGAGGTCGAGCTAGTCTCCCCATTTCCAAACAGGGGGCATGTCATGCAGTTGTCACGGCGCGAATTGATCGGCGCGCTAGCCGCGCTTCCGGCTGTCTCGTCAGCCCGGGCGGCCGCGCCCTCGGGCTATCCCGCGCGCGACTATGATCGAGCGATCGTGATCGACGGGCTTGGCGGCCTCGTGGACCCCTATGGCAAGGACGGAGATCCGCGATTCAGCGCGCGCGGCTGGGCGGAGCTCAGGCAATCCGGCGTCAGCGCGATCCACTGCACGGTCAATGAGGTCGGCAACGAGCCAGATGTCGCCGAGAAGACGCTGCGGAACCTCGCTGCCCTGGAAGAGGTGATCGCTGACAACCCCGATATGTTCGTTCGCGCAACAAGTGTAGCCGATATTCGCGCCGCCAAGGCTGCGGGCAAGGTCGCGCTGTATTACGGCTTCCAGGACACGAGCCTGATCGGCACCGACCTCAGCCGCATCGAGCTGTATCACGGCCTCGGCGTGCGGATCATCCAGCTCACCTACAACAAGCGGAACCTTTCGGGTGACGGCGCGATCGAGCCGGCCAATGCCGGGATTTCGGATCTCGGCCGAAGGACGA
The DNA here is from genome assembly GCA_029202385.1 of Candidatus Sphingomonas phytovorans. Taxonomy (NCBI): domain Bacteria; kingdom Pseudomonadati; phylum Pseudomonadota; class Alphaproteobacteria; order Sphingomonadales; family Sphingomonadaceae; genus Sphingomonas; species Candidatus Sphingomonas phytovorans. The sequence continues at coordinate 5,349,150 of CP119314.1, read as the reverse complement.
TCGAGGCGATCGAGGCGCAGAAGATCCTGCTCGACCTTTCCCATGGCGGGCAGCGCACCGTGGCCGAGGCGATCGCTCATGCGAAACGGCCACCGATCATCAGCCATTCGGGCTGTCGCGCGCTCAACGACAATCCGCGCAACATTTGGGACGCCGAGATGAAGGCGCTGGCCGACAAGGGTGGCGTATTCGGCATCTATTACATGCCGTTCCTCGTCGCGAACAGCAAACCGACCCGCGAAGACCTGCTGCGCCATTTCGACCATGCGCTGAACATGTGCGGCGAGGATCATATCGCGATCGGCACCGACGGCATGATCTCCAGGACGGTGATCGACGATTCAGCCCGCGCGGCGCAGCGCAGATTCCACGAGGAACGAACGAAGAAGGGTATCGCCGCGCCCGGCGAAGGGCCCGACGTCTTCAATATCGTCGCCGATTACGACAGCAACCTGCGCTTCCGCATGCTCGCGGACGATCTGTCCGCGCGCGGCTGGCCAGCGGCCCGGATCGAGAAGCTGCTCGGCGGCAATCTGGTGCGACTCTACACCGAGATCTGGGGCAGATGAGGTCGTCCTGCCGCGGTCGCTTCAGTTATCCCGGCCTGAGGTCACGACGATATATTCGGGGGCATCACTTCGGCATGCCGCTCAGTCCGCTCGCCTGACGCAGGGCCGCGCCATTGAGCCGGTAGCCGTCCAGGAAAACGGTATCGACATAGCGCAGATTGGCGAGGTTCCGTGACACATCGCCGTTGACGAGGATGATGTCCGCCGCCTTGCCGCGCGTGATCGATCCGGTACGGTCGTCCATGCCGGTCATCCGCGCGGGGACGATCGTCGCCGTCTGCAATGCCTCGGCATTGGATAGCCCCGCGTTCTGATAGAGTTCGAGTTCACGGACCAGCTCAAGCCCGTACCCGTCGGTGCCGGCCACGATCCGCACGCCAGCCTGATGGAGCCGGCCGACCAGCCCCACCATCTTGTCGAAGCTCTTGCGGAAATCGTCTCGCGTAAGGCCACCGAACAGGGGATAGCCGGCAATCTTCCATCCGCGTGCGACCGCTGGCGGTGCGATATCGACGAAAGGCGCATATTCCGGGGAGATCGCCTTTCCGTCCGAGGTCAGCAGCGGTTCCCAAACCGTCAGCGTCGGATCGATGATCGTCTTCCGCTTGGCGAGCTCGGCATAAAAAGCCTTCATCGCGGGGGAATCAAGGTCGACATCCTTGCCGTATTTCGCCGGCCCCTCGAGCCGCGCGGCCGTGTTGGCCTTGTCGACGACCTCCTGCGGCATCGCCTGCATCATGATGAAGTTGATATGGGTGACCTCGTCATAACCGGCGCGAACCGCATCGAGCGGACGCATGCCGGCGGGCACGTGCCCGTGGACGTGAAGGCCAAGCCGATGCGCCTCGGCCGCCGCCGGGGCGATCCATGCCGGATCCATCGAGGTGTAGAATTTGACGCCCCACAGCCCCGCCGCCTTGATCTGGTCGACCGCCGCCACCGCTTCCTTCGCCGAGGAGACGGTCAGCGCGCCCTGCGCGGCGAGCGGGTCCTTGCGATCGATGATCACGGAGATCTTGCCGTCGGGCGCGAGCAGATCGCCGGCCGCGCGCCGCTTGTAGATGCTGTGCGCCTCGTCGATCATCGAGCCGGGGCTGCGATAATTAGTCATGCCGGTCGCGAGGTTCTGCAACAGGTTCCAGTCGTCGCCGACATGCTGGTGCGAGTCCCACAGGCCAGGCAGAAGCGTCTTGCCGCGCCCGTCGATCACGGTCGCGCCGGCCGGTGCCCTGATCGACCCTGCCGCGCCCGTGGCCGCTACCTTTCCATCGGCGATCAGCACCGCGCGGTCGGGCAGATAGCGCCCGGCGATCGAATCGAACATCTGCACATGATCGATCAGCGTGGGCGTACGATTGGGCGGACTGAGGAACTGGCGGGCGACATCGCGCACCATGGCGGCGGTCGCCTTGTCCTGCAGGTCCTTGAGCTTCGGCCCGTTCTTCTCATAGCCTTCGGGCAGCAGCGAGATGACGCCGGCATTGCCGAAGAAATGATTGTCCTTGTCGAGCCAGACCGGGGTGGGCGCGAACCCATAGCCCCGGATGAAGGCGAGCTTGACCGTCGCCGCGCCCTGCGGCCCGTCGATCTGAACGGGTTGTCCGATGGCGATGCTGGCATGACCGGTCGGCAGAAGATCGATACCCCTGGCACCTGCGGCGACCAGCGCCTCGATATCGCGCTCACCGGCAAGCCATGGGCCGCCATAAGTGTTGTAGCGCTTGTCACCGAAGGGTGCGGAGCCGGAATCGACCGACGTCTTCCAGCGCGCGACACCGCCGGCATCGACGCTGAAATCCTCGGTGGCATCGCCCTGGTCGGTATAGCCGCGAATGGCGATCGCCGTTGGCCTGCCATCGGGCCCTGTCGTCATCACCTCATCGGTTTCAGTGACCCATCCGCGCAGCGACATCGACATGCGATAGGCGGTGTTCCCGTCCGGCAGCTTCCACGACCAGACGTCCCCATGCTTTCCGGCGGTCGAGCTGATCGTATAGTGGCGAGCCCCGGACGGGGGCGCCATCAGCTGCTCCTTCGATGCCGGCTCCGCGGCGGCAATCGATGCGGTCGCAGCAAGCAGTGACGCAAACAATATCCGGCGCATGATTGTTACCCCATTCAAGCAAGAATAGCGGGAGACTGGCAAGCTGCGGCTGCCGGCGCAATGGTTGATTGAGCCGCGGTTGCCACGCGGGGATTCACCGCCGGCGCCAACGCGGGAAAGTGCCCGAGGATCGCGGTCGGGCGCCCTGGCCTTCGCGTCCGGAACCGGCCATCCGTTCGTTTCTCCCAAGGTGGCCGGCCTGTTCCTTTCGAAGCTTCGGGCAGCGGTATCCAGGGCTTCCCCCTGGCGACACCGAACGGCGCCAGAGCGTGAGCTTGATGACAAGCTCATGAAATTCCCACCATAGCCGACTGGATTTGTTGCTGAAATGTTACATCTGCTCGATGAAATGCGATGCCCGTCGATCGGTCGATTGACCCGATGTTCCCGCAGCTCTCATATCGACGGTCAGTCACTATTACAGAGGGGTCCGCATCATGACGGGACATTCTTCCTTCGGACGGAGTGGCGCGCTGCGCCGCATGTTGTTGGTCGGAATCGCAGCAGGAAGCATGACGGCGGCTGGTGCCGCGTCCGCGCAGACAGCGGCGAACGCCCAGCCGCTGCAGCCCGGCCATGAGGAGCCGGACCAGCCCGGCAACGCCGCCGCCCCGGACGACATCATCGTCACCGCCTCGCGCATTTCGCGTTCCCCGATCGCGGCGCAGCCGACCGAGAGCATCGCGGCGTCGGAAATCGCCAAGCGCGGCTACACCAACCTGGGCTCTGCCTTGCAGGAACTGCCGGTGTTCAGCGTGCCGACCAACAGTCCCGTCGGGTCCCAAGGCACGTTCGGCGCCGGCCAGACGTTCGTCAACATGTACAATCTGGGGTCCCAGCGTACGTTGACGCTGGTCAACGGGAACCGTTTCGTGACCACAGCCACCTCGTCGATCTTCGGCGTCGTCGCGGGCAACCCCGTCGACTTCGCCTCGCTGCCGGTCAACCTGGTCGACCGGATCGAGACCGTCTCGGTTGGCGGCGCCCCGATCTACGGATCGGACGCGATTGCCGGCACCGTCAACGTCATTCTGAAGAAGAATTTCGACGGCTTGGCGTTCAACGCCCAGAACGGCATCTCCGAAAAGGGCGATGGTGGAAACTACAACCTCTCGCTCCTGGCCGGCAAGAATTTCTCCGAGGGACGCGGCAACGTCACGTTGAGCGTTCAGTACGACAAGCAGAACGGAATTCCGACGTCCGATCGATTCTATACCAGCGCCGACGGTCCTTTCTTCGCCACGGCTCCAGCCGGTTCATCGTATCGCCAGCAGCTATATTATGGCGGCCAGCGCTACGAGGTGTTCACCAACACCGGTATGCCGCTGGTCGCCGATGACGTGCCGATCTACGGCGGTACGGCGGCAGCGGGGGTTACTGACGCGCAGGGCCGTCCGCTGATCTTCAACTCGAGCGGACGCCTTACGCCTTTCGTCTTTGGCCAGCAAACGGGGAACGGCCTTATCCAGGCGGGCGGGGACGGGTTTCGCATTCGAGACTATGACAATTTCCTGGCCGACAGCAGCCGCCTCTCGGCGACGGCGCTGTTCCATTACGATTTCAGCGACCGCATCCGCTTCTCCGGCGAGGCCTGGTACGGGCGCACCATCGCGACCAACGTTCGCGCGCAACCATTCTATAACACAGCGCTATTCGCGTCCGCCGGCGAGACGAACGGCAACCTCATCATGAGCACCGCCAACCCGTTCCTGAGCGCGGCGGATCGCCAGACGATCATCAACAGCCTTGCCGCGAACCAGATGGATACGAGCACTTTCCTGCTCGCGCGCGCCAATACCGACCTGGCGACCGGCAGTTTCAAGACGACATCGAATCTGTATCGCCTGGTCGGCGGCCTAGACGGCGACTTCAATGTCGGCAGCCGTGCCTTCTCCTGGGAAGTGAAGGCGATTTACGGTCGCTCCGATACGGAAACCACCACGCGCGAGGTTGTCACCCAGAATTTCTACAACGCGCTCAACGCCGTGCGTGACGGCAGCGGCAATATCGTCTGCGCGCCCGGCTATACGAGCGCAGCGATCAAGACGATCAGTTCCACCTGCGCTCCGCTCAATATATTCGGCACCGGCCAGGCAAGCCAGGCAGCGCTTGACTATATTACGGCGATCGCGAATCCGAAGCAGCGCAATACCCAGTTCGACCTGATCGCCGACGTCAAGGGGTCGATCATCAAGCTACCGGCGGGCGACGTGAAGTTCGTGCTCGGTTACGAGCATCGCTATGAGTCGACCAATTTCCAGCCTGGCGCTTTCTATCGCGGTCACGACAATGGTGACGGCACCTATACTCAATATGGCAATACGATTCCGATCACACCGGTGGCGGGTTCCTATCACACCAACGAAGCGTTCGGCGAATTGAACGTTCCGGTCGTTTCGAGCGACATGAACATACCGTTGATCAACAGTCTCGAATTGCAGGCGGCAGGCCGATACAACAAGAACAGCATGACGGGCGGTTTCTGGGCCTATACGGGGGGCGGCAAATATTCCCCGGTTCGTGGCCTCACCCTGCGCGGTAACTATACGCGCTCATTCAGGGCACCCGCGATCACTGAATTGTTCGCGCCAGTGGGGCAGGTTTACAACACGGCGAACGACCCCTGCGATTCCCGCTACATTTCCGGCGGTCCGGATCCGGCGCGTCGCGCGGCCAACTGCACTGCCGCGGGATTGCCCGCCAATTTCGTGTCGAACGTCGTGGATTATACTGCACCGGGCTCGAGCGGCGGCAATGAAAAGCTCACCAATGAGGTTGCCAACAGCTGGACCGCGGGCGGCATATTCCAGCCGACCTTCATCCCCGGCCTTCAGATATCCGGCGATTATGTACGCATCGACGTCAAGAACGAGATTGCGCAGCTTTCCCTGACCGACGTCATGAACGCATGCTACGATTCGACGAATTATCCGAACAGCACCTATTGCAGCAGCTTCACGCGCAACGCCGCCGGGCAGGTCACCAATTTCTTTACCGGATATTACAATATCGGTATCGAACACTTCGAGGGCGTGCAGGCATCCTTCAACTATACCCTTCCGCTGTCGCGCCTGGGCATGTCCGAATCCGCCGGGAGAGTTTCCCTTGGCGTGAACTACCTTCACACGCTTCAGCATTACTACAAGATCGGAAGCGGAGACATCCAATACACCGTTGGCGGTATCCAGGAACCGAAGGACAACTTCACCGCGAACTTGAATTACGACAAGGGTGGATTCAATTTCATGTGGCAGACCATTTATTATGGGCCTGCCCGCATCAATGTGAATGTGCCCACCAGTACATACCAATATCCGACGCTTAACAGCTATTTCCTGTTCAATGCCTCGGTCGGATACGATCTATCTAAACAGTTCAACATCCGGTTCATGGTGAACAACGTCGCGAACAGATCGGTTCCTTTCCCCTACTCCCTGGGGGATTACGGGCAATCGCGTTACTATGATGCCATCATGGGCAGGTATTTCAGAGTGAATGTCGGGTTCAAATTCTGAGACCAGCCACGGCGTTATCCATGGGATGCGGTAGGACGCATCCCATGGACGACAATGCGACGATGTCTTTTCTTTAAACGCGACAGTCCCGAACGCTCTTTTTTCGGCAACGAACCAGGCGATCGCAAATGGATGGCCCCCGACGCTTGCCGCGCCGGGGGCCATCAGCGAGTTCACGCCAGATCGAACCGATCAGCGTCCATCACCTTCGTCCATGCCTTCACAAAGGCATCAACGAACGCCTTGCCCGCATCATCGGTGGCATAAGCCTCCGACAGCGCGCGGAGCTGCGAGTTCGACCCGAAGACCAGGTCGACCCGGCTGCCGGTCCATTTCTGCGCACCCGTCGCACGATCATGCGCCGCGAAGACGCCATCGCCCGATGCCGTCCACTTCATCGTCATGCTCGTCTTCAGCAGGTTGACGAAGAAGTCGTTGGTCAGGGTTTCGGGACGGTCGGTGAAGACACCCAGCGGCGATCCGCCATGATTAGCCCCCAGCACGCGCAGGCCGCCGACCAGTACGGTCATCTCCGGCGCGGTCAGAGTGAGCAGATGGGCGCGATCGACCAGCAGTTCCTCGGCCGAATAGGCCGAATTCTCGCCGACATAGTTGCGGAAGCCATCGACCTTCGGTTCGAGCGGGTCGAAGCTGCCGGCGTCGGTCTGACCGGCCGTGGCGTCGGTGCGACCCGGGGTGAAGGGCACGGTCACCTCATGGCCGGCCTTCTTCGCCGCCGCCTCTACCGCCGCCGCGCCGCCGAGCACGATCAGGTCAGCGAGCGACACCTTCCGGCCGTTGCCACCCTCGGTGCCGTTGAACGCCGCCTGGATCTCCCCGAGCTTCGCCAGCGCGCCGGCCAGTTCGGCCGGCTCGTTCACCGCCCAGTCCTTTTGCGGAGCAAGGCGGATACGCGCGCCGTTGGCGCCACCGCGCATGTCCGATCCGCGATAGGTCGAGGCCGAGGCCCAGGCCGTCTTCACCAGCCGCGAGATCGACAGGCCGGAATCGAGGATCTTCGCCTTGAGCGAGGCGATATCCGCCGAGTCGATCAGCGGATGATCCACCGCCGGAACCGGGTCCTGCCAGAGGCGCGGCTCGGCCGGGACTTCCGGACCGAGCAGGCGGTTATGCGGGCCCATGTCGCGGTGAGTCAGCTTGTACCACGCCTCGGCGAAAGCCTTGGCGAACTGGTCCGGATTCTCGTGGAAGCGCTTCGAGATCTTGCCATATTCCGGGTCGAGGCGGAGCGCGAGGTCGGTCGTCAGCATGGTCGGCCGGTGGCGCTTCGACGGGTCATGCGCGTCGGGCACCGTCTCGGCGGCATCCTTGGCGACCCATTGCTGCGCGCCGGCGGGGCTGCGAGTCAGTTCCCATTCGTGCGCGAACAGGTGATCGAAGAAGCCGTTGCCCCATTTGGTCGGCGTGTCGGTCCAGGTGACCTCAAGCCCCGAGGTGATGGTGTCCCCGGCATTGCCGGTGCCATAGCTGTTCGCCCAGCCGAGCCCCTGGAGCTCGATGCCGGCACCCTCGGGCTCAGGGCCGACATATTGATCGGGCACTGCCGCGCCATGGGTCTTGCCGAAGGTGTGGCCACCGGCGATCAGCGCGACGGTCTCCTCGTCGTTCATCGCCATGCGCGCGAAGGTCTCGCGGATATCGCGGGCCGACGCGAGCGGATCGGGGTTGCCGTTCGGCCCCTCCGGATTGACGTAGATGAGGCCCATCTGGACGGCGGCCAGCGGATTGGCGAGATCGCGTTCGCCGCTGTAGCGCTTGTCCCCGCCAAGCCATTCGCGCTCGGGGCCCCAGTTGATGTCCCGCTCCGGCTCCCACACGTCGACGCGGCCGCCGGCGAACCCGGCAGTTTCGAAGCCCATCGATTCGAGCGCGCAGTTGCCGGCGAGAACCAGCAGATCGGCCCAGGAGAGGCTGCGGCCATATTTCTGCTTGATCGGCCAGAGCAGGTGGCGGGCCTTGTCGAGATTGGCATTGTCCGGCCAGCTGTTGAGCGGCGCGAAACGCTGCGTGCCCGAGCCTGCCCCGCCGCGGCCGTCGCCGATTCGATAGGTGCCGGCGCTGTGCCACGCCATGCGGATGAACAGCGGGCCGTAATGGCCGAAATCGGCCGGCCACCAATCCTGCGATTCAGTCATCAGCGCAAAGATGTCGGCCTTGACCGCCGCTAGGTCGAGGCCCTTGAACGCCTCTGCATAGTCGAACGCCTCGCCCAGCGGATCGCCCGCGGGAGGATTCTGGTGCAGCACCGTCAGATCGAGCTGGTTGGGCCACCACAGCCGGTTGGTCATCTCGAACAGGACAGCGGCGCCGTCGACACGGCCCCCGTCCATCGGGCATTTCGCTTGCTCGTTCATGGCGTCTCCAATGCTGTTTCTGCTTGTAGCGGCGCAGACTATGTCACCCCCACCCTGATCGATGAAACGGATTAATCCGCACGCTCTGATCGAACGAGTGATTTTTGCGGCAAGCGTTTCCGGTAACCGGGACGAAACCCCGCTCGGCGACGCCGGCTCTTCCTTTAGCCCTCCCGCTGGCGTAACCTTATCTCATGCGCAAACACATCCTCATCATCACCGGGATCCTCATCGTCGCGGCGATCGCCTTCTGGTTCTGGCTTCGCCAGCCCGATGTCGCTCAACTGAAGGTGGAGGCGGTGATGGGCGCCCGGCCCGAGATCACGCCGCCGCGGGTGCAGAGTTTCCCGACGATCCAGGTCGCCGATGCGGTCGGCTGGGCGCAGGGGGCGGCGCCGACGCCAGCCCCCGGCCTGGCGGTGAAGGCGTTCGCACGCGGGCTCGATCATCCGCGCTGGCTCTATCGCCTGCCCAATGGCGACGTGCTGGTCGCCGAGACCAATTCGCCGCCGCGCAAGGGCGGCGGCATCGCCGGCCGGGTGATGGGCTATCTGATGGGCCGGGCCGGTGCCGGCGTGCCCTCAGCCAACCGGATCACCCTGCTGCGCGACGCGGACGGCGACGGCGTGGCGGAGACCCGCACGACCTTCCTGTCGGGCCTCAACTCACCCTTCGGCATGGCGCTGATGGGGGGCTATCTCTATATCGGCAACACCGACGCTGTGGTCCGCGTGCCGTACAAGGACGGCGAGACTCAGATCGCCGCCAAGCCGGAGACCGTGGTCAAGCTGAACCCGGGCGGCAACCACTGGGCGCGCAACGTGATCGCCAATCCCGACGGCAAGACGCTGTACGTGACGGTCGGATCGTCGAGCAACATCGCCGAAAACGGCATGGAGGCGGAGAAATTCCGCGCCAACATCCTGCAGGTCTATCCCGAGGCGAAGACCTTCCGCATCTACGCATCCGGCCTGCGCAACCCCAACGGCCTGGCGTTCGAGCCGCATTCGGGCGGACTGTGGGTGACCGTCAACGAGCGCGACATGCTCGGATCGGACCTCGCGCCCGATTATATGAGCCAGGTCGAGTTCGGCGACCAGTTCGGCTGGCCCTGGTATTATTGGGGCGGCTATCCCGACAATCGGGTCGAGCCGGGCAATCCCGCCCTCCAGCAATATTCGAAGCGCCCGGATTATGCGCTGGGCGCGCATACCGCCTCGCTCGGCATCACCTTCGCGGGCGATGCGAAGCTGGGCCCGCAATTCGCGAACGGCGCGTTCGTCGGCCAGCATGGATCGTGGAACCGCTACCCCGTCTCAGGCTACAAGGTGATCTTCGTGCCGTTCGGCGACAACGGCTTTCCGCTGAAAGGCGCGAAGCCGGTCGATGTGCTGACCGGCTTCCTCGACAAGGACGGCAAGGCGCAGGGCCGCCCGGTCGGCGTGATCACCGACAGGACCGGCGGCCTGCTGGTGGCTGACGATGTCGGCAACGTGATCTGGCGGGTGGCGGCAAAATAAGGCGGCGATGAACCGTCGCGATAAAGGGTGACGGATCGGAAAGTTTCGGGCTGCGGCCGGTTCCCCCCGAAACCGCCGCAGCCCGTGTCGCGTGTCCGCGGCTTGCGCCGCCCGCGCTCCTTCCCAACTTCGCTGGCCAAAACTCCCTGGCCAAAATATCTCGGCTCAAACCATTGAGGTCGAACCAGATCGGACCATCGTATAGCTTCCGTGACGCTGGCCGATAGTTTAGGGGAAAAAGATGCTACCCATTCCGGGTAGCGGGGCCGTCCCGGCCATGTCACCGGAAGGGGCAAGCCGATGAGCGAACGTGTCGTCACCAACCCGTCGAAGATGGGAGAGAATTGGCGCGTCGCCGTGTGCTCGCTGATGAACCTGTTCCTGACGATGCACCGCACGCTGGCCGCGGCTACGCCGGTCGGGCCGACCGAATTGCTGATCTACACGACCGTCTCGGTCGCCAATGTCCAGCGACTGATGCGCGAGCGGACCATCCCCGAGCATCTGGCCGGCACCGAGATCCTGCCGCGCGAATGGGTCGTGCCGATCTCACGCAATGCGATCGCCACGGCGAGCGGGCTGCCGCGCGAGACGGTGCGCCGTCATGTCGCGCGGATGATCGAAAACGGCCTGTTGATCGAGGATGTGCGCGGCGGGGTCACCCTGCCGATCGGCGTCATCCAGGATCGCGGGCTCGAGCCGTTCCTCGAGGGCATGCTCACCAATTTCGCGCGCGGCACCGAGGAACTGTTGCGGACCGGGGTAATCCGGATCGAGAACGATTAAGCGTTCGATTACCGCGTTTTCCGGGCCGCCGGCTGTTCCGGCCGCTTCGAAATCGCTAAGGGGCCGCCAATGCCCCATATACGCGAATCGAGGCCCGGGGATGGCGACCGGATCGTCGCGATCTGGCGCGCCGCCGTCGAGGCCACCCACGACTTCCTGACCCCGGACGACCTCGAGGCGATCGACTCGATGGTGCGCGTGTTCCTGCCCGGCGCGGCACTATGGCTCGCGGTTGACGAAGACGACCGGCCGATCGGGTTCATGGGCTTGGGCAAGGACCATATGGATTCGCTCTTCATCGATCCGGCTTTCCGCGCGCAGGGAATCGGACGGGCGCTGGTCGCCCACGCGCTGACGCTGCATCCGACCCTGACCACTGACGTGAACGAGCAGAATGAACAGGCGGTCGGGTTCTACGAACGGCTTGGCTTCGTCCGGACCGGGCGGTCGCCGACTGACGACGAGGGGCGCCCCTATCCGCTGATTCACCTGCGGCTGGACACGCGCGCCCGGGCCAGGGCTTCCGGTTCTATTTAAGCAGCTTCCCGCCGCTCTCGGTCAGCTTCTCGCGGATCTTGCCGGCGAACAGCCGGAGCATCGGCGGCAGGTCGAAGGTCGCGTGGATGCGGGTCTCCATCACGTCCAGCCGGCTCGCGACTCGCTGGCCCATCGCCTCCACAGTGAAGACGAGCGTGTCGCCTTCCCAGCGATGCTCGGTCACCGCGCCGCCGGGCACGAAGGAGGCAAGCTTGCCGATCCCCTTCTCGATCCGCGCGCGCGCCGCGGCGAGGCCAAGCTTGTGGGGGATATCGACGCTGATCGGATCGTTCATTGCCTGCCCCCTAGCGCGCGAACAGCATGGCGTCGTCAGCGAACGCCTTGAATTCGAGCGCGTTGCCGCTTGGATCGCGAAAAAACATCGTCGCCTGTTCGCCCACCTGCCCCTTGAAGCGGACATGCGGCTCGATACCGAAGCCGATGCCCGCCGCCTTCACGCGTTCGGCGAGCGCTTCCCAGTCGGCCATCTCAAGCACCACGCCGAAATGCGGCACGGGCACGTCATGGCCATCGACCGCATTGGCCACGGCGACCGGCTTCGCCGCCGGATCGAGATGCGCGACGATCTGATGGCCGAACAGGTCGAAATCGACCCATCCCTCGGCACTGCGGCCCTCGGGGCACCCAAGCACGCCGCCGTAAAAGGCGCGCGCGGCGGGGATGTCGTGGACGGGGAAGGCAAGGTGGAAGGGGCGAAGGACCATGGGGGTGCAATAAACCCAATTCGCCATCCCCGTCACCCCGGATCACTCGGCGAAGCTCGGGACGGGCTTGTTCCGGGGTCCACCGTTCAGCATACGAGCCGCCGACGCACTTGCGGCCCGGTGGATGCCGGAACAAGTCCGGCATGACGGAAGTGAGGAAGGCCTTGCTCGACAATCAGGTTCAGGCATTGACGCGGATGGCGATGCGCCGCCCCGCCCTGCTCTCCCTCGCGCTCGGTGCGCTCTCCGCGACGGGTTTTGCGCCGCTCGACCTCTGGCCGGTGGCGCTCGCCTGCTTCGCGCTGTGGATGTGGCTGATCCACGAAGCGCCCGGCCTCAGGTCGGCGCTGCTGCGTGGCTGGCTGTTCGGCGCCGGCCACTTCGCGGTGGGCAACAGCTGGCTGCAGCACCCCTTCCTCTATCAGGATGCCATGCCGCACTGGCTCGGCTATGTCGGCGTCCTGCTGGCGGCGTTCTATCTCGCCCTCTATCCGATGCTCGCCGCCGGCCTTGCCTGGCGGCTCGCCAGCCCGCGCGCGGCGGGCCATGCCGGGACCCGGCCGGGCCTCGCCTATCTCCTGGTGTTCGGCGCGGCCTGGATCGTCACCGAATGGCTGCGCGCGACGATGCTCAGCGGCTATCCGTGGAACCCGCTCGGCGTGATCTGGGTGCCGGTGATCGGCATCGCGCGGATCGCGGCATGGACCGGCACCTATGCGCTGTCCGGCCTGACCATCGTGATCGCCGGGATGCCGATCCTCGCGGCCGGGCGACGCTGGCCTGCGCCGGCGGCGACCTTCGCGATCCTTGCCCTGCTTGCCCTGTCCGGCATCCATCGCGAAGCCGCGCCCATCTCGCGCTCCGACGACGGGCCCCGTGTCCGCGTCGTGCAGCCGAATCTGGACGAGGAGGAACGCCCGACCCCCGATTATGCGGAGAACAGCCTGCGCGCGCTCGAATCGCTGGCCGGCACGCCCGGCGCGCATCCGCGGTTGATCGTCTGGCCGGAAGGCGCGCTGCGCTTCTTCATCGAGGACGGCTATCCGATCGACTATTACTGGAACGGCTCACCCGTCGCCATCCGCCGGCGGATCGCCGCCCTGCTCGGCCCGCGCGACCTGGTGCTGACCGGCGGGAACGCGCTTCGGTTCGACGACACAGGCACCCTGACGGCCGGGACCAATTCGATCTTCGCCATCGATGCGAAGGCAGCGATCCTGGCCCGCTACGACAAGGCGCATCTGGTGCCGTTCGGGGAATATCTGCCGCTCAGGCCGTTGTTCACCATGGTCGGGCTGCAACGGCTGGTGCCGGGCGACATCGATTTCGCCCCCGGGCCGAAGCCGCGCACCATCGCCCTGCCCGGCTTCGGCGATGTCGGCATGAACATCTGCTACGAGATCGTCTTTTCCGGCCAGGTGATCGATCCGGCGCATCGGCCCGCGGTGATCTTCAATCCCTCGAACGATGCGTGGTTCGGCGCCTGGGGCCCGCCCCAGCACCTTGCCCAGGCACGGTTGCGCGCGATCGAGGAGGGCGTGCCGATCATCCGGTCGACGCCGACCGGCATCTCGGCGGTGATCGCCGCCGACGGCCGGCTGCTCGACAGCCTGCCCCTGCACAAGGCCGGTGCGATCGAGCTTCCCCTGCCGCAGGCGGGCGCACCAACGCTGTTCTCGCGCCTCGGCAACTGGATGGCGCTGCTTGTCGCGACGGCAATGCTGCTCTTGGCCGTTGCCTTCCGCCGGGTGGCTCGCTAGGGAGCACATATAAGGAAAGCTTTATATGCGGTTTCCGGATGCCTGGGGCCGCCCTAGCCAAGGGTAGACTTGATGCGCGCTTCGTTTCTCTTCACCTCCGAATCGGTCTCCGAGGGCCATCCCGACAAGGTCGCCGACCAGATTTCCGATGCAGTGGTCGACCTGTTCCTGTCCAAGGACCCCTATGCGCGCATCGCCTGCGAGACGCTGACCACGACCAACCGGGTCGTGCTCGCCGGTGAAATCCGCTGCAAGGGCGTGTTCGAGGATCACGAATGGGCCCCGGGCGCGAAGGAAGAGATCGAGGCGGCTGTCCGCGCTACGGTGAAACGGATCGGTTACGAGCAGAGCGGCTTCCACTGGGAGAATTTCTCGTTCGAAAACCACCTGCACGCCCAGTCCGCGCACATCGCGCAGGGCGTCGACGAGAGCGGCAACAAGGACGAGGGCGCCGGCGACCAGGGCATCATGTTCGGCTATGCGACCGACGAGACCCCCGACCTGCTGCCCGCGACCCTTTATTACTCGCACCGCATCCTCGAGAAGCTTGCGCATGACCGTCACAACAAGGTCGTGCCGTTCCTCGAGCCTGACGCGAAGAGCCAGGTGACGCTCGAATATCGCAACGAGGTTCCGGTCCGCGCGACCGCGCTGGTCGTCTCGACCCAGCACGCGCCGGGCTATTTCTACGACGGCAAGGAAGGCAATCCGGAACTCTACAAGGAGCTTCGCGACTATGTCGTCGGCGTGTTCAACGACGTCCTGCCGGAAGGTTTCGTTGACGCCGACACCAAGATCTACGTCAACCCGACCGGCCGTTTCGAAATCGGCGGCCCTGACGGCGACGCCGGCGTCACCGGCCGCAAGATCATCGTCGACACCTATGGCGGCGCAGCGCCGCACGGCGGCGGCGCCTTCTCGGGCAAGGATCCGACCAAGGTCGACCGCTCGGCAGCTTATGTCGCGCGCTACCTCGCGAAGAACGTCGTCGCCGCCGGCCTCGCCCGACCGCTGCACGATCCAGCTCAGCTACGCGATCGGCATCGCCGAGCCGCTGTCAGTCTATGTCGACACGCACGGCACCGGCACGGTTCCCGAAGCCAAGCTGGAAGAGGTGCTGCCGAAGCTGGTCCGCCTGACCCCCAAGGGCATCCGCGAGCATCTGAAGCTCAACGCCCCGATCTACCAGAAGACCGCCGCCTATGGCCATTTCGGCCGCAAGCCCGATGGCGATTTCTTCACCTGGGAAAAGACCGACCTGGTCGATGAGCTCAAGGCAGCTATCGCCTGAGCCATCCGGACAAGAGCAAGCGAAAAGGCGCGGTTCCTCACGGAGCCGCGCCTTTTTCGTTGAAGGCTTGCACCGAAGCCCCACGCGGCTATGGCCCCCGACGATGAACGATCCGACCACCATCCGCCGTCTCTATGGCCGACGCCAGGGGCATAAGCTGCGCCTTGGCCAGGCTGCCCTCGTCGAGGAATTGCTGCCGCGGATCAGCGTACCAGATAGTGGACCGATCGACGCGACGACCCTGTTCGGCGAAGAGCGTCCGCTAGAGGTCGAGATCGGCTTCGGTGCTGGCGAGCATCTCGCCGGACAGGCGGCGATGCGGCCCGGCACCGGGTTTATCGGGTGCGAACCCTTTCTCAACGGTGTGGTCGGCGCGCTCAACCATGTCCGCGATGGCGACCTGGAGAATGTCCGGCTGCACATGGGCGACGCGCTCGACGTGATCGAGCGCCTGCCCGATGAATCCCTCAACCGCGTCTATCTTCTCCACCCCGATCCATGGCGCAAGGCCCGCCACGCCAAGCGGCGGATGGTCAATCACGGTCCCCTCGACCTGATTGCGCGCAAGCTGAAGCCGGGCGCCGAATTCCGCCTTGGCACTGACGACCCCACCTATTGCCGCTGGTCGATGATGGTGATGAACGCCCGAACCGACTTCATCTGGCAGGCAAAGCACCCGCGCGATTTCCTGATCCGCCCCGACGACTGGCCCGAGACCCGGTACGAACGCAAGGCGCGGCGACAGGGCCATGAGGTCTGGTACTTCCGCTACCTCAGACCCTGATCAACCCGTCTGCGCGTCCGGCTTGTCGTCGGATGCGGCATCGCGGCGTTCCCGTGCCTGGGCCTGCATCGTCGGCACCCAGCGCGCCAGCGCCTCGAACGCGATCGGATTGTCGAACGCGATGCCGGCATGCTCCTTGTCGCACCAGCGCACCGAGCCCGCGATCGGGGGCAGGCCGTTGAGCATCAGGATCAGCTTCTCCCCTTTCTCAAGCGGCTCCCCGGGCGACACCCGCCCGCCCGCCTGCGAGATGTTGCAGAGGGTGACGGCATAGTAGCGCGCGCCGACGCGGATGCGCGCCTTGACGTCGATGCCCACGCGCGGCGCGCGCGGCTGCTGCGACGACGGCGCATAATCATGGTTGTCGGCGAGGATCTTCGCCGCATCCACCGGTTCGTCGAACTTGACGCCGGCCAGGCCGTCGCGACGCCAGAGTACCCGTCCCGAGACCGACTGGCCGGACTTGAATTCGGCGGTAACCAGCTCGCCAATGTTCAGTTCGGAGTAGATATGCGCCATCAGGCCGCCGGACGAAATATTGCGGACCAGGCACAGCTCCTCGCTGCGCGGCGTCTGCAGCTTGGCGACGCGCAGCACCGTTACATGACGCCTGGCCTGACGCCGCTCGTCGGATAGTGGCGGTCGGCTGGAGAAGGAGAACGTCGTCAATTCGCCGTCATCGAAATGATCCAGCATTGGGGGCACCTCTTACGAGCGATGTTTGTACAGCATCGCCAATAGCGTGACGGGTGGTGATCACCCCCCGCGCAGCAGCGCCCCTCCCGATCCGGACTATCGTTCATAGCCCCTGCGAAATCCTTAACATTACCTCCATTTCGGCGATAATTGTATGCAAGATCGAGCAAATGGCAGGGAGCCCGGCGCAGGACGCCGGGCTCCCGTTCAGCGTCGGGATCAACGCCTGGATCAACGCCAAGATCAACGATTGTCGAGCTGCGCCCTTACCGCCGCGAGCCCGAGACG
This sequence comes from Candidatus Sphingomonas phytovorans, assembly GCA_029202385.1. Taxonomy (NCBI): domain Bacteria; kingdom Pseudomonadati; phylum Pseudomonadota; class Alphaproteobacteria; order Sphingomonadales; family Sphingomonadaceae; genus Sphingomonas; species Candidatus Sphingomonas phytovorans. The sequence continues at coordinate 5,332,200 of CP119314.1, read as the reverse complement.
GGTGACGCGATACGGCCCTCCGTCGAGGCTGGCGATCAGTCGCCGCCGCCTGAGCTTGCGGAACAACGGCATGGTGCAATCAGCCAGCACATAGCCGTCACGGGTGAAGCAATCGACCGCGACGATGCGGCTGCTCTCCTCGTCGCGCCGGTGGACGATCCGCCCACCCTGCGCCAGCGCGTGGAGCACGCGCTGTTCGTATTTCGAGATATTCATGGGAATGTCGGCCCCTGGAAAGGGGTTGAGGCCCGCACAGCCGACCGGCCCGCCTCCCCGAAGGAGCGCGGTCAGCGGCTGCGCACAACGCCTGGCCTCGGAACCTCAGGTTCCGATCAGGCGATCAGCGGGCGACAATCTCAGACATGAACCACTCCGAACTGGAGCGCCGCTCATAGGGCGGCCTGCGAACCCTCGTCAACCGCAGGCGCCGCGGGACGCTGGCCACTGCGTTCCCACATCCCGCGCAGCCCCCGTCCCAGCAAGGCGGGAAGGCCGGGCCGCACCAGCATCCAGTCGCGGATCGCCGGCCCCTGCTCAGCTCCCATCACGCGTTTGTAGCCACTGTCGCCCGCCCCCCAGTCGACGGTGTCGATTCCATCGGCCATCGCCCGGACGAGGTTCCGGTAATACAGCAGCTTGCCCGGCGACTGTTTGGCGAAGGCGGGATCATAGCTGTTGGCGATGGCGTATTTCAGCGTGCCGGCATTCACATCGAACGAAAACGCCGCCGGCGCCCCATCGACGGTGAGCAGTGCCGCCCACAGCATCTCCGCCAGGACCGGATCGCCGGTCGCGGCGCGCCAGAAGGCACCATGGCCACTCATGGTGAACTTGGCGTCGCGTCCGTCAGTGCGGGCGGCGATCCAGCTCTTCTCCTCGATCGTGGCCAATGAATCGAAGCCGCCGGCCGCCAGTTCGGCACCCCGCAGGAACCGCCAGTCGAGCACGCCATGCTCACCCAGATGTTTTTCATGATAGCGGTTCTTGCGCAGCGTCGAGGCGCGCGGCCAGCCGCCATCGGCCTGCGCCGCGACCATATCGAGGAGATAGCTGTCGGCGACGAAGCGATCGAGCGTCACCCAGCCCCTGCCCCGTGCGGTTGCGAGCAACGGCTGGAGCGCAGGATCGCCATCGCAGACCGGCCCGATACGGAGCGCGTTCACTTCCTGGCCAAGCCGGTCGAGCAGCGCCTCGAACGCGCCGTCGCCGGCATCGACGCTCACCGGAAAGCTGCGGAAGGGCCAATAACAGCCGGGCACCGCGGCAAGCCGGGCCGCCGCCGGGCCGAAGCGGACCATTGGCAGCGCGATCACCGCATCACCGTCACGCTCGACCAGGATCGTTCGGGCCGATCCGCCATAGGCTGCGAGCGCGGCGGCGAACCATTGATAGCGCAGGAAGCGATGCGTTTCGGGCGCTGCCTGGGCGACGAGATCAATCGCGCCGGACAGACCATCGAGCACGAAGGCGCGCGTCGCCGGTGGCAGGCGCGTGAATTCGGCGAGCAGCATCGGCTTCGTCATGGCCCGGGTGTTAGCCGCCATCGGTTACCATCCGGTTCGCGCTTGACCATCCCGTCGCGCAGCCGCCACAGTCCCTCGCGTGGAATATTCGCCCGCCGTCACGACGATCGCCCAGACGATCCAGCTCTCGCTCTCGCCCGTCTTCATGCTGGCCGGCATCGGCGCATTGCTCAACGTGCTGGCGGGCCGCCTGTCGCGCGTGGTCGACCGCGCGCGGGCGGTGGAGGCGCTTCATCCCCGCTCGACCGGCCCTGAGCATGACCGGCACGTCTGGGAGTTGCGCCTGCTCGACAAGCGCATGTCGGTCATCAACGCCGCGCTGGTGATGGCGGTGTCGAGCGCGGTCATGACCTGCCTCGTCGTCGCGCTGCTGTTCGTTGCCGAACTGGCGCGGCTGCACATCGGCACCGTCGTCGCGCTGTCCTTCATCCTCGCGATGATCCTGCTGATCGCCGCGCTGGCCGCCTTCCTGATCGAAGTGCGCATGTCGCTCCGCGCGATCCATATCAGGCCCGAGCTGCTCGAAAAGGACCGGCGCTGAACATCGCCGTCGAGAAGCGGCTGCTCCAGGCGGTGGTGGCGATCGCCTGCCTGGTGCCGCTGATCGCCGGCGGGCAGAGCATCCTTCGCGGCCCGGGCTTTCTCGGCCATCCACCCGTGATCCCGACCGATCTCGACAGCCATTTCCGCTATATCTCCGGCATCTTCTTCGCGGTGGGCATTGCGTTCGCCACCTGCGTGCCGGGGATCGAGGCGAAAGGCCCGCGTTTCCGCCTGCTCGGCGCGCTGGTGATCGCGGGCGGGCTCTCGCGGCTGGTCTCGCTGATCGCGGTCGGCGTGCCCTCGACGGGACACCTGTTCGGGCTGACGATGGAACTCGGCGTCGTACCGCTGCTGCTGCTGTGGCAGGCGGGCTTCGCGAAAAGGTGGGGTGCTCCAACCTGATCTATCTTCCCCGGCAAAGGTCGGGGGAAAAAACAAATGAGCCGTTACTGCCTCCCCTCCAGCCCCGGCCCCACATCAGCCACCGGCGGATATCGCGGCGCGACCCGCGCATGGCTCGCCTGCTCATAGGCATAACCTGCATTCAGCACTGCCTGATCGCCATGGGCCGTCGCGATGAAGGACAGGCCGACCGGCAGGCCCTTCACCAGCCCCATCGGCACGGTCAGGTGCGGATAGCCGGCGATCGCCGGCAGGTCGCTCGCGCTCGGGCCGGTGAAATGATCGCCCGACACGCTGTCGCTCAGCCAGGGCAGGCCATAGGTCGGCTCGACCAGGATCGTCGCGTTCGCCTTTGCCAGCATCGCATCGATCCCCTCGGCCCCGGCCAAACGCAATGATTTCGCGCGCGCGCCGAGATATTCGGCATCGGCGAGGCCCCGCGTCTTCGCCGCGTCGAGGAAGAGCTCCTGCCCGAAGAACGGCATCTCGGCCGCCCTGTTCGCCTCGTTGAACGCAATCACCTGATCGAGCGTCCGCGTCGTCACCGCCTTTGGCGTCGTCGCGAGATAGGCGTCGAGGTCAGCCTTCAGCTCGACCTTCAGCACCTCGAATTCGGCTTCCCCCATGCCGTCGAGCTTCGGCTTCTCGACGTCGACCAGCACTGCGCCGGCCGCCTTCAATATCGCGAGCGCTGCCTCGAACGTCGCCTTAAGCCGCGCCGGCATATCCGGCCGCAGCACCGCCACGCGCAGCCCCTTCAGCGAGTCCGCCGACAGGCCAGCGGCGAAATCGCGCTTGTACTTCGCCGCGTCCTTCGTCGCAGCATCCGCTGGATCCGGCGCGACCATGGTCGAAAACAGGATCGCGACATCCTTCACGGACCGCCCCATCGGCCCCGGCGTATCCTGGCTGTGGCTGATCGGCACGACATGAGTGCGGCTGACCATGCCGATCGTCGGCTTGAGCCCGACCAGCCCGTTCATCGCGGAAGGGCAGACCACCGACCCGTCGGTCTCGGTGCCGATCGCCACCGCCGCGAAATTCGCCGCGATCGCCGCGCCCGACCCGCTGGACGAGCCGCAGGAACTCCGGTCGAGCGCATAGGGATTGCGCACCAGGCCGCCGACCGCGCTCCACCCGCTTATCGATCTGGTCGAGCGGATGTTCGCCCATTCCGAGAGGTTGGTCTTGCCGAGGATCACCGCCCCGCCCTTGCGCAGTTCAGCCACCACCGGCGCGTCGCGGCCGGTGATATTGTCCTTGAGCGCAAGACTGCCGGCGGTGGTGGCGATGGGATCGCTGGTCTCGATATTGTCCTTGATCAGGACCGGAATGCCGTCAAGCGAACCGAGCAGCCGGCCGACCTTGCGCCGGGCGTCGCTTGCCCGCGCCTGGGCAATCGCATCGGGGTTAATCGCGATGATAGCGCGCAGCGCCGGTCCGCTTCGATCCATCGTCCGGATGCGGGCGAGATACGCGCCGGTGATGGCTTCGCTCGACCTGCCCGGCGCGCCGCTCGCCATCGCCGCCTGGAGCTGGTCGATCGACTGTTCCCCGAAAGTCGATTTGACGCGTGCCGGGGATGCAAGCACGACACTCGACAACAGGGTCGCCGACAACAGGACGGCCGACAACGAAACGACAGCGAAGACGCGCATCGGATTCCCCTTTTCCGGACGACCAGAGACCTGACCGCACCAGCCCGAACATGCGGCAGCGCTTCTCGCGGAACAAGCGGGCGGAGCGGCGCAAGCGCGCCTACTCGCCGAACAGATCGCGCTGTCCCTTTTCCAGCTCCTCGGCATAGCGCCGCCGAACGAACTTCTCCGACAGCACGCCCAGCACGACCCCGTCGGGGCCCACCACGGCAAGCTCGTCGACCTGATCGGCATCGAACCGCGCCATGATCGCCACGATGTCAGCATCGGGCGCGAGCGGGGCTGACGGGACCGGCACCAGCGACGCCACCGGCGCACGCTCGTCCACGCCATCGGCATAGGCAATGGCCGGCACGACGATCCCGGCATAGCCGCCGTCAGGCCCGACCAGCACGGCCCGGCTGGCCGACCCGAGCGGGAAGCGCCGGCGGAACTCGGCGATGCCGATATCGGCCGGCGTCGCCTGCGTCTCCCGCCGCATCATCCGCCCCGCGGTCAGCGTCCTGACCCAGCCCACGTCGCGCGCGCTCTTGATCGTCTCGCCGCGCAGATGGAGCCGCCAGGTGGAGAAGGAATAGCCGAAGCGTGCCCGCACGATCGTGCTCGCGACGAGCGAGGCAGCGACCACCGCACCGGTCAGGAAAAAGTCGTGGGTCGCCTCAAGCACGAGCATCGCGACCGTCATCGGCCCGCCAACGACCGCCACCGCCAGCGCTGCCATGCCGACCACCGCCGCATCGTCCTGGACCAGAAGCGGGTGTCCGGCGACCTGGCCGAGCAGGCCGGCGAACAGATGGCCGACCAGGGTACCGATGAACAGCGAAGCGAAGAACAGGCCGCCGCGAAAGCCGAAGCCGAGCGACACGATCGAGGCCAGGCATTTCGCGGCCAGCACCAGCGCGATCAGCGACAAAGGGAAGCCGATCGCCAGATCGAGGTGCAGCGCGCCATGTCCCGACGACAATACCTGCGGCGACACCATCGCGATCGGAATCAGCAACGCCCCGCCGATCGCCGGCCGGATATGGCCGGGCAGCCGCAGCGTGCGCGTGCCCGCCTCGACAAGCGCGACGGCGCGCATCAGCCCGATGCCGAGCACGGCGCACAACGCGCCGAGCAGCGCGTAGAGCAGATAATCGACCGTCGGGACCGAAACATGCGTGGTGGTCGAGACGATATAGGGCGCGATGCCCACCGCCTGCGACAGGCTCGCACCGGCCAGCGCCGCCGCCGCGACCGGCGCGATGGCCGATGGCGTATAGGCGCCGATGACGATCTCGAACGCGTAGAAGGCGCCGGCCAGCGGGGCGCCGAACGCAGCGGCGATCCCGGCGCCCGCCCCGGCGCCCACCAGCGTGCGCAGATCGGCGCGGCGCAACCTCAGCGCCCCGCCCGCCACCGATCCCACCGCGCCGCCAAGCTGGGCATAGCCAGCCTCAAGCCCGACCGACGCGCCGAAGCCGTTGGAGATCACCGTCTGGCCGGAAATGACCAGGCTGTCGGCCATCGACATATGCCCGCCGTGAAGCGCGTTCGCCTCGACCGCGTCGACCATCGCCCGCTTCCGGGCGCGGGTGAGCCAGGTGAACCCGGCCAGCACCAGGCCGCCGAGCGGCAGCATCAGCAATTGCAGCGGACCGAGGGAGGTCAGGCTGCTCAGGCTCGTCATCGTCGGCAGCCGGAACAGCAGGTGCTGCAACGTCCGCGCGATTCCACCGAGGATGACGGTGAGAAGCCCGGCCGCGCCGCCGACGGCGATGGCAAGCACGATGAACCAGGCTTCGCTCGACCGGAATCTCCGGCGCAGACGCGCGAACCAGGTCAGCGCGATCAGACGGGGATGAAGCGACATCGCGCATCGCCTTGCGCCCGGTTCGACCCGCGAACAAGCGCCGATGGCAGAAGAATTCAGAGCCCGGATATGAAAAGAGGCTGCCGGGCCCGCAGGCCCGGCAACCTCCTGACATGGTCAGCGGCCGGATGTTCCAGCCCGGGAGACCATGCGAACCGCAGCTTCGATAGACGGCAGCGTTGATTGGAGGAAGATACCCCCCGCCGTCATCCCGATAAAGCTAGCGGTGCGTCCCCCGAACGAACTGAACCGACCCCATTGCTGAACCATGAGACATCGGATCACCTCCTTTCGCTTGTTAAAACGCCGTACCCAGGACTGGGTACGCCCCCTGTTTGAATCATCCGAATCGCATAAACAAGTCTTGTAATGTTTTGCGTTTTCGACGATTCTCCTCCGTCTGCGCCGCTTCCGCGGGAAGATGGCGGTCATGCCTTCCCGAAGGCGACGCGCAGCTCCTTCTTCGCCTCTTCCAGCACCCTCTTCTGCTTCGCGTCCAGGCTGTGCCCGGCGCGATTGATGTAGAAGGTCAGCATCGACATCGCCGACCGGAACGGCGTGCTCCTTCGCCGGGAACTATGCTCGGCGGAGCGCTTGAGCGAGGCGGCGATGCGTTTCGGGTCATTCCAGGTGAAGACCGCGCGCTCCAGGTCGAGCGCATTGCTATCGCTGGCCGCATCCTGCGACCATTTTCCGTCGGCCATGGTCAGTGCCGTTTGAAATACTGGACCTCGCGCTCGTGCTTTTCGGCGGCGGCGCGGCTGCCGAAGGTACCGAGGTTGCGGCGCTTGTGGGTTTCGGGATCGACCTTGCGCGAATAAAGCCGATATTCGCCCGATGCGAGCTTGCGGATCATGATGTTCTCCTTCCCGCAGAAACGCGCGGGATGAAGGGTTTATCCCCGGGCCAGCCGCATCCCGGCCCGCAAACCGCTTCGTTCAACCCTGGCTGGCGGGGATGTCGGTAACCAGATCCGGCTCCGGACGGCGGCGACGGCGCATCCGGTCGAGGTAGATATAGACCACCGGCGTGCTGAACAGCGTGAGCGCCTGGGAAACGACCAGCCCGCCGACGATAGCCCAGCCCAGCGGCTGCCGGAATTCCGATCCGGTGCCCTGCATCAGGATCATCGGAACGCCACCGAGCGCGGCGCAGGCCGTCGTCATCAGGATCGGGCGCAACCGCTGATGCGACGCCTGCCGCGCGGCTTCCTCGGCCGGGAGCCCGTGCTCGCGTTCGAGGCGAAGCGCGACATCGACGATCATGATGCCGTTCTTCTTGACGATGCCGATGAGCAGAATGATGGCGATGATGCCGATCACGTTGAGATCCTGCCCGACGGCCCGCAGCGTCAGCAAGGCACCAAGCCCCGCCGACGGCAGCGTCGAAAGAATGGTGAGCGGATGGATGAAGCTCTCATAGAGCACCCCCAGGATGACATAGACCGCCAGCAGCGCCCCGAGGATCAGCAACGGCTCCGAAGACAGGGATTGCTCGAACGCCTGGGCGGTTCCCTGAAAGGCACCGGTGAGCGCCACGGGCGCCCCCAGCCTGGACCGCGCCTCCTGAACGAGCTGAGTCGCCTCGCCCAGCGACACGCCCGGCGCCAGATTGAACGACAGGGTGGCGGCCGGAAACTGGCTCTGATGGCTGATCGTCAGGTTGCTGGTGGCTGACGGATCGATCTTCACGAACTGCGCCAGCGGAACCGTCTTCCCGGTGATCGGCGACAGGAGGCGCACCGCGTTGAACAGGTCGGGCGTCGCCTGAAGACCCGGCGGGCCTTCCACGACGATATGATAGCTGTTGAGCTGGGTGAAATACTGGGCGACCTGATGCTGCCCGATCAGATTGTAGATCGCCGTGTCGATATCGGTGGGGGAGATGCCGAACCGGGCGGCGGCATCCCGATCGATGGTCATGACGACGGCGCCCGCCTGGGTCTGCTGATCGGAGCTTACGTCCTTAAGCTGGGGCAGTCCCTGCAAGGCCGCTAGCAGCCGCGGTGCCCAGCTGTTCAGTTCGTCGAGATTGGCGTCGGAAAGCGTATATTGATATTGCGCCCGCCCGGCGCGGCCACCGACGTTGATGTCCTGCGCCGCCTGAAGAAAGGTCTGCACGCCGACCAGATCGGCCAGCTTCGGGCGGAGCCGGCCGATGATCTCGTCCACCGTCGCGGTCCGGCCGCTGTCCTTGGGCCTCAGGGCAATGCTGATATTCGCCTGGTTGGCGCTCGACGAGCCAATGAACATGCCGAAGGCGGCGATCCCCCGATCCTGTTGCAGGACGGCCGCCACGTCGTGCAGCTTCCGGGTCATCTTCGCGAAGGACGCATCCTGGGACGTGACCACGACACCATTGATGAAACCGGTATCCTGCTGGGGGAAGAAGCCGGTTGGCACCGTGACGTAGAGCAGGATGGTCGCCGCCATCGTCGTCAGGAAGATGACGAGCATGATCGGCATATGGCGCAGGACCATGTCGAGTGCCCGCGCATAGCCTGACTCGAGCTTTTCGAAGCCCCGTTCGAGCATCCTGGTGAAACGGTTCGAGGGCGGCGACGGGGGACGGAGGAACTGGCCGCACAGCATCGGCGTCAGGCTGAGCGACAGCAGCAGCGAGAGGACGACCGCCGCGCTCAGTGTCAGCGCGAATTCGCGCATCAGCCGGCCCACCACGCCGCCCATGAACATCAGCGGCGTGAACACCGCGATCAGCGAGATCGAGATCGTCAGGATGGTGAAACTGATCTCGCCCGCGCCGGCCAGGGCGGCGGCGAAGGGCGTTTCACCCCGTTCGATCCGCTGCCAGATCACTTCGACCATGACGATCGCGTCGTCGACCACGAAGCCCACCGCGATGGTCAGCGCCATCAGCGACAAATTGTCGAGGCTGAAGCCAAGCGCCAGCATGATCGCCGCCGTGCCGAGCAGCGCGAGCGGGATGACCGCGCTCGGGATCAGCGTCGCGCGCAGGTTGCGCAGGAACAGGAAGATGACCGCGACCACCAGGATGATGCTGATGAGAAGCGTCGTCTGCACGTCCCTGACCGAGGCGCGGATGGTCTGGGTGCGATCAGACAATATGTGAATGGAGATCGCCGGCGGGATATCCGCCTGCAGGCCCGGCAGCGCCTGGGTGATCCGATCCACCGTATCGATGACGTTGGCGCCCGGCTGCTTGTACACGATCAGGAGGATGCTCTGCCCCGCCTTCAGCCCGGGATCGGTATTCGCCTTGCCGGGGAAGGCCCAGGCGCCGATCTGGTTGTTCTCGACGCTCTGGACGGCATCGCCCACATCCCTGACGCGAACCGGTGCTCCATTCTGATAGCCGACGACCAGTTGCCTCCACACCGCCGCGTCGAGGATCTGGTCGTTGGCATAGACCGTCAGATTCTGGCTTGGGCCGACGATCGCGCCCTTTGGCGCATTGGCGGTGGCGGCCGCGATCTGGGCGCGGACGCCATCGATCTGCAACCCAAGCGCCGCGACCTTACGGGGATCGATCTGGATGCGCATGGCGGGTTTCTGCTGCCCGCCGATATTGACCAGGCCGACGCCGTCGATCCGCGAGATCTGCTGCGCCAGGATGTTGTCGGCATAGTCGCTGATCTGCGGAAGCGCGATCGTGTCGGAGCTGAGCGACAGGATCATGACCGGCGCATCCGCCGGGTTCACCTTTCGGAAGCTGGGTGCGCTGGGCAGATTGGTGGGAAGCTGGCCGCTCGCCGCGTTGATCGCCGACTGCACGTCCTGGGCGGCGGCATCGATGTTGCGCGACAGCTCGAACTGGAGCGTGATGCTGGTCGTGCCCAGCGAGCTGACCGATGTCATCTGGCTGACGCCGGGAATCAGCGAGAACTGGCGTTCGAGGGGCGTGGCGACGTTCGACGCCATGGTCTCCGGGCTTGCGCCGGGCAGGCTGGCGCTGACCTGCAGGGTCGGGAAATCGACCTGCGGCAGGGCCGCCACGGGCAGGACGAGATAAGCGATGATGCCGACAAGCAGCAACGCGATCGCGACGAGCGATGTCGCGACCGGGCGCTGGATGAAGGGACTGGACAGACTCAAACAGCTGGCCTTCCCGCGGCCGCCGGCCGGTGGATACTGACCGGCAAGCCGGGCGTCAGCGTCATCTGTCCGTCGATCACGACGGTCTCGCCAGCCTTGACGCCCGCCTCGATGACGGCGTTCCCACCCTGGTTCGAGCCGACCCTGATCGTCCGCGCCATGGCCTTGCCGCCCACGACGACATAGGCGAACGCGCCATTCGGACCCTGATTGACCGCGCCCGACGGGATCGTGACCTTCTGCTCAAGCGTCTGGAGCGTCAGCACGACATTGACGAACTGTCCGGGCCAGAGACGCCGGCCCGCATTGGCGAAGCGCGCCTTGAGCTGCACCGTCCCGGTCGTGGGATCGACCTTGTTGTCGGCGATGCTCAGCTCGCCCGACCCCAGCGACGCATTGGTCTCCTGGCTGAGCGCCACGGTCGTCAGCGGCTTGCGGAACCCGTCTGAAATATCCGAGAGGCGCTGGAAATCTCCCTGGGGAACCGTGAAGGTCACCGCAATCGGCTCGATCTGGTTGACGATGACGATCCCGGTCGTGTCGCTCGTGCTGACCAGATTGCCCGGATCGACCAGCCGCACGCCGGTTCTGCCCGTGATCGGGGAAAGGATACGGCACCAGCGGAGATTGATCTGCGCGGCGGCCACCGCGCCTTCGTCGATATGGACGAGACCTTCGTCCTGCTGGACCAGCGCGGCCTGAGTCGAAACCTGCTGGAGCGCGATCGAATCCTGGCTCTTCAGGGTTCGATATCGCTCCAGATCGAGGCGGGCGTCGCGCAGCAGGGCCTTGTCACGCTCAAGCGCGCCACGGGCCTGGAGGAGCGCCGCCTGATAGGGCCCGGGATCGATCTGGGCCAGAAGCTGCCCGGCCTGGACATCGGTGCCCTCGACAAAGGATGCGCTGAGCAGCTTGCCGTTGACCTGGGTGCGGACGAGCGCGCTCTTCCAGGCTTGCGCCGCACCGAGCGCGGTGAGGGAAACCGGCACGTCTCGTACGGTCGCGACGGCAACCGACACTGGAACGGGATGAGCTTTCGGGGGGCCGGCAGGTTTCTTGTGAAGGATTGCCCATGCAATCAGGATAACGACAACCAGGCCCAGCGCGCCGAAAGCCCAATATGACCGCCGAGGCAACGTCATAGCCAGTCATGTCCCGCGCGGGGCAACCGATGATGCCCGTGGCGCCGGGCGTAAAAGAGTTTGGAACGGATTTTGTTCCCATGACGCCAATGACCGGCAGCGGCAGTACGTGACCTGTGTTCTGCGATGCGAGATTTCGAGAAGAAACGGGCCGCCGCTAGCGCCGGCAATCCTCGGTCACGCGCTCGATCTCGGCCCAGGCGGGTATGACCAGCGTCGCGGAACCGGCCTGTTCAACCACGAAGCGGCCGCGGCTGAAACCAATCGCATCGAGCAGCCCATCGCGCGGCTGGATCGCCACCGCCACATAGGGCGGCGTGCCGCCGGTCGGCGCGGCTGAAAGCGTGCGCAACAGGGTCGAGGTGCGGATCGTCATCGCCACCGGTGCGGCGGCGGAGCCCTGGCGCGACAAATAGAGGGCGTTCGCCGCCCGGTCGCAGCGCAGCGTCAGCACTGCATCAGCGCCGGGCACGCCGAACAGCGCGATCGAGCCGCGACCATCCTGCCGATAGACCCAGTCGCCGGGCGTCACCGGCCAGTCGCGCCAGTCCTTGCCGACCGGCGTCGCGGTCGGCCTGGGAGCCGGCGGCGGCGGAGTATGGACGGGGGGCGGAACCGGCCTCGGTACTGGCCTGGGCGGCGCGGTCGGCCCGACGCAACTGGCCAGGGCGATCATCACGGCGAGAAGCGGAAGCAGACGCATCGCCATCTCTATGCGCGAAGCAGCCATGCGGCTCAACCGCCCGTCTTGCGCCCAGGCAAGATTTCGCCTTTGTTACAGTCGGGTCGTGCAAGGACACGGGTGGGGAGAGACGGCACATGGCGATCGATGCCAAGCGACTGAAATCAATCGTTGGCGGATCGGCTGGCAATCTGGTCGAATGGTATGACTGGTACGCCTATTCCTCGCTGTCGCTCTATTTCGCCGCGACCTTCTTTCCCAAGGGCAACCTGACGGCGCAGCTGATGGGCACCGGCGCGATCTTCGCCGTCGGATTCGTGATGCGCCCGATCGGCGCCTATTGGATGGGCCGCTATGCCGACACGCATGGCCGCAAGGCCGGCCTCGCGCTTTCGGTCGGGCTGATGTGCCTCGGCTCGCTGATGATCGCGCTGGTGCCGGGCTATGCCGTGATCGGCGTCGCCGCGCCGATCATCCTGGTGCTTGCCCGCATGATCCAGGGCCTGTCGGTCGGCGGGGAATATGGCGCGAGCGCGACCTATCTTTCCGAAATGGCGACGCGCGACCGGCGCGGCTTCTGGTCGAGCTTCCAATATGTCACGCTGATCGGCGGGCAGCTCACCGCGCTCGCCGTCACGCTCCTGCTCCAGGCCTGGCTGAGCAAGACGGAACTGTCGTCCTGGGGCTGGCGCCTCGCCTTCGCATTCGGCGCGGCGCTGGCGCTGATCGTCTATGTCCTGCGCCGCCGGCTGGCCGAGACCGCCTCGTTCGAGAACCAGCCAGCCGACCGCCCCAAATCCAGCCTCGCCGCCTTGTGGAAGGCGCATCCGCGCGAATTCCTGCTGGTCATGATCATCAGCGCTGGCGGAAGCTGCACCTTCTACGCCTACACCACCTATCTCCAGAAATTCCTGGTCAACACAAGCGGCTTCGAGATCCAGACCGCGACCCAGGTGATGACCGCCGCGCTGATCGTCTACATGATCGCGCAGCCGGTGTTCGGCATGCTCGCCGACACGTTCGGGCGCAGGCCGATGCTGCTGCTGTTCGGCATCGGCGGCATGATCGTCACGGTGCCCGTGTTCAGCGCGCTGGCGGTGGCGCACGATCCGCTGGTCGCCTTCGCCATCATCCTGGTGCCGCTGATGCTGCTGTCAGCCTATACCTCGATCAGCGCCCTGGTGAAGGCCGAGCTGTTCCCGGCGCATATCCGCGCGCTGGGCGTCGCCTTTCCCTATGCGATCGGCAATGCCGCGTTCGGCGGCACGGCCGAATATGTCGCGCTCTGGTTCAAGAACGCCAATGTCGAGGCAGCCTTCTACTGGTACGTCACCGCAATCCTCGCCTGCGCGACAATCGCGTTTCTCATGCTGCCGGAAACGAAGCGTACGAGTTTGATCCTCGAGGATTGACCGATTTGGAGGAATGACCATGTCCAAGAACCAGCCGCCCGTTCAACTGCTCGCCCATTCGAGCGAGGCCGATGCGATCAAGGTGAAGACCCGCGAGGGGGAGAAGGTCGGCTCGGTCCAGGAATTCCTGATCAACAAGCGGACCGGCCAGACTGCCTATGTCGTGCTGACGATCGGCGGGTTCCTCGGCATGGGCAAGGCCTTCTATCCCCTGCCCTTCAGCCTGCTCGCCTATGATCCGTCCGCCGACATCTATATCGTGCGGATCGAGCGCAGCGTGCTCGAAGGCGGGCCGAGCTGGGCGAACAATGCGCCGCTATTCGACCAGGCCTATGCCAATCGCGTGGCCAGCTATTACGGCGCCGCGCTGGAGGACCTGTCGCTTGGCTGATCGGGCCTGTCCACAGGCTGGGCCACGAGCGCCAGGGCCGGCCGGAACAGCCGGTTCGGCATGACCGCGTGGAAATATGACACTGATGCGATGCCGTCATCTGAGGAAACCGGAATTGGTGACGTCCTAGAGGTGAGGCCGATGCGATTGCGGGCGCCCAGCACCCCATCGCGCAGAACCGGGCGGTCGGCAGAAAGGACAACCATTTGAGTATTCCGGCTTTTACCACCGCGTTGCTGCTGGCCAATGCATCGGCGGGCATGGGTGACACCCAGCCGGCGACACCCGCCATGGTCCAGCTCGTTCCCGCCCCGAGCGGCCAAGACGTAGCTCAACCGGCGGTGCCGCCAGTCGCGGCGGAACCGACTCCGGGCGTTCAGCCGCCACCGGCAGAACCGGCCGCCATGGTGCCCGCTTCCGCCGTGGACCAGAACGACATCATCGTGACGGCGCGTCCGCGCTCGACCCCGGGCGATCCTCTCAGCGCGGTCAACGCCCAGTCCTTCGAGGTCACCCAGTCAGTCGACAAGGCATTCGTCGGCCCGGTCGCGCTCGCCTACAAGAAGAACATCCCCGGACCGATCCGCAGCGGCCTGCGCAATTTCCTCGGCAATCTGCGCGAGCCGGTCGTCTTCCTGAATTTCCTGGTGCAGTTAAAGCCCGGCAAGGCGGGGGAAACACTCGGCCGCTTCGCGGTCAATTCCACGATCGGCGGCGCCGGCCTGTTCGATGTCGCGAAGAAGCGCCCCTTCAACCTGCCGCGCCGCCCGAACGGCTTCGCCGACACCCTCGGCTATTACGGGGTGAAGCCCGGGCCTTTCCTGTTCCTGCCGCTGATCGGACCGACCACCTTACGCGATCTCGTGGGCGGCGGCGTGGACAGCCTGGTCCTGCCGATGTCTTTCGGAACGCCGTTCAACAAGCTCTATTTCAGCGTTCCACGCGGTGTCATCAGTGCGATCGACTATCGCGCCGAGTTCGACGAGAAGCTCAACGAACTGCGCGAGAGCAGCGGTGATCCCTATACCGCCGCCCGCACCTTTTATCTGCAGAGGCGCCAGGCCGAGATCGACGGGCTGCGCGGCAAGCGCCACAAGAGCGCCGTTCCAGCGCCCGAGCTTACCAACCCAACGCTCAATCCGCTGGGCCCAACCCCGCGGACCTCGGCGCCGGAGCACCGCGGAAGCGAAGGTAGCGCGGCTCCCAGCACGAGCCCGACTGAGACTGTCCCGTCGCCCCGGGAATAGCCGGGGTCGAGCCTCAGGAGCGGCGCCCGCTCCCTCCCATGCGCATCTTCTGGCTCTTGCCGTAGCGGGTCTTGCGGGTGCCGGGCTTGCCTTCGTTCGAGCGGCCCATCACCGGCGCGCGATGCTCGTCCGCCGGGAGCCCGAGTTCTTCCGCCTCGAGCGACCGGATCTCGTCGCGCAGGCGGCCGGCCTCCTCGAATTCGAGGTCGGCTGCGGCGGCGCGCATCTTCTTTTCGAGCTCCTCGATATAGGCGCGCAGATTGTGGCCGACCATGTGCGGCCGATCGTCGCCGATCTCGACCGTCACCTGATCGCGGCTCGACACATCCTGGATGATATCGCCGATATTGCGGCGGATCGTCTGCGGCGTGATGCCATGCTCGGCATTATAGGCGAGCTGCTTCTCGCGTCGCCGGGCCGTCTCGTTCATCGCGCGCTCCATCGAGCCCGTGATGCGATCGGCATAGAGGATCACCCGCCCGTCGACGTTGCGCGCCGCCCGGCCGATGGTCTGGATCAGCGACGTCTCGGAACGCAGGAATCCTTCCTTGTCGGCATCGAGGATCGCGACCAGCCCGCATTCGGGAATATCGAGCCCCTCGCGCAGCAGGTTGATGCCGACCAGCACGTCGTACACCCCGAGCCGCAGGTCGCGGATCAGCTCGATGCGCTCAAGCGTCTCGACGTCCGAATGCATGTAGCGGACCTTGATCCCCGCCTCGTGCATGAACTCGGTCAAATCCTCCGCCATGCGCTTGGTCAGCGTCGTCACGAGGGTGCGGTACCCGGCCTCCGCCGTCTTCTTCGCCTCGACGATCAGATCCTGCACCTGTTCCTCCACCGGCTTGATCTCGATCGGCGGATCGATCAGCCCGGTCGGGCGGATGACCTGCTCGGCGAAGACGCCGCCGGTCTGCTCCATCTCCCACCCGCCCGGCGTCGCCGAGACATAGGTGGTCTGGGGGCGCATCGCCTCCCATTCGTTGAAGCGAAGCGGTCGGTTGTCGATCGCCGAGGGCAGGCGGAAGCCATATTCGGCGAGCGTCAGCTTGCGCCGGTGGTCGCCGCGCGACATGCCGTTGATCTGGCCGATCGTGACATGGCTTTCGTCGATGAACAGCAGGGCATTGTCGGGCAGATATTCGAACAGGGTGGGCGGCGGCTCGCCCGGCATGCGTCCCGTGAGGAAGCGCGAGTAATTCTCGATGCCGGCACAGGACCCGGTCGCTGCGATCATCTCGAGATCGAAGTTCGTGCGCTGCTCGAGCCGCTGCGCCTCGAGCAATTTCCCCTCCGGCACCAGCTCCTTCAGCCGTTCGGCCAGCTCGTGCTTGATCGCCTCCATCGCCTGTTTCAGCGTCGGCCCCGGCGTGACATAGTGGCTGTTCGCATAGACGCGGACATAGTCGAGGCTGGCCACCTTCTTGCCGGTCAGCGGATCGAACTCGACGATCTCCTCGATATCGTCGCCGAAGAAGGACACGCGCCATGCGGTATCCTCATAATGCGACGGGAAAATTTCGAGCGTGTCGCCCTTCACCCGGAAATTGCCGCGCTGGAACGCAGCGTCGTTGCGCTTGTACTGGAGCGACACCAACTTGCGCACGATCTCGCGCTGGTCGACCGTCTGGCCCTTCTTCAGGTCGAAGATCATCGCCGAATAGGTCTCGACCGAGCCGATGCCGTAGAGGCACGATACCGAGGCGACGATGATCACATCGTCCCGCTCAAGCAGCGCGCGTGTCGCCGAATGGCGCATCCGGTCGATCGACTCGTTTACCGAGCTTTCCTTCTCGATGTACGTGTCGGACCGGGGCACATAGGCCTCGGGCTGATAATAGTCGTAATAGCTGACGAAATATTCGACCGCGTTCTCGGGGAAGAAGCTCTTGAATTCCCCATAGAGCTGCGCCGCGAGGATCTTGTTCGGCGCCAGCACCAAGGCCGGGCGCTGCACCGCCTCGATCACCTTGGCCATGGTGAAGGTCTTGCCCGAACCGGTCACGCCGAGCAGTACCTGGTCGCGCTCGCCCGCCTCGGTCTGCTCGACCAGTTCCGCGATCGCCGTCGGCTGATCCCCCGACGGCGTATAGTCGGAGACAAGCTTGAAGCTCTTGCCGCCCTCCGCCTTGGGCGGCCGCGCGGGGCGATGCGGGACGAAGCTGGCGCCCGTTTCGGGCTCCTCGAGGCTGGTGCGAATCTGGATTGCCATAGTCGCGGAATATGGGGAGGAACACGCCAGCCCGCAACGAACGGGAACGGCCGCGTGTCACTTCCGCATCGGAGCATAATGCGATGAACAAGTTCCGTGCCGTCACAGGAAGCCTGCTGATCAGGTGAGCAAGGGCAAGTGCCACTATACAGGCTTCAAACTGAGCGACGGGCATATCAACGGCGTGATGACCCGTCCCTTCACTGGCGGTGCCATGACGGTGACATCGAACGGCAGCTATACGACCGGTCTCGATCCCCGGGGGTACGCGGGCGGGATGCGGAGACGACGAAGAAACATATGGTCGGCCGGCGCGTCGGCTGTGCTGGCCGTGACAAGACATGAACGATCCAAGAGGGGAATGACGATGCGAATCCAGATTCTGCTGGCCGGCGCCGCGGTATCGCTCGCGGCGTGCGGCCAGCCCGCGCCGGGCGGGAACACCGCCACCATAGCCACGACGGCCAGCGCCAGCACGCCCGCCGCGCCGGTGGCCGTGAAGGTGCCCCCACGCATTCCGGGCGAGTGGGAATATCTCACGAAGGTCGAGCTTCTCGACGTGCAGGGCGGCCCGCCCGGCCTGGCCGAACAGATGCGGAAATCGTCGCCGGCCACCACACGCCGCGAGTGCATGAGCAAGGAGCAGGCCGAGGAGGATATCAGCAAGGCCGTGCAGAAGGACCAGGGCGGCTGCCGCTTCGAGCGGGTCGAGACCGTCGCCGGCAGCATCGCCGGCACCGCGATCTGCAGCAATGGCGGCATGGAAGCCACCGGCAAGATGAACGGTACGGTGAAGCCCACCGCGATCGACATGATCATCGACATGACGATGAAGCTGCCCAGCCCCGGCACGGCGGCGCCCGCCGAGATGAAGATGCGGATGACGATGGCCGGCAAGCGAGTCGGCGACTGCCCGAAATAAGCACCAAGGGAGAAAGCAGATGATCGGTTACGTGACGATCGGCACCAATGATGTGCCGCGGGCCCAGGCCTTTTACGATGCGCTGCTCGGCACGATCGGCGCAAAGCGGCTGATGGAGGTTCCGGAGCATGGCGGCTTCACCTTTTACGGCACCGGCATGGGATCGCCCGGGATCGTCATCACCAGCCCGTTCGACGGCGGCAAGGCGAGCGTCGGCAACGGAACGATGATCGCGATCCCGATGGACGAGCGCGCCAAGGTCGATTCATTCCATGCCAGGGCGATGGAACTTGGGGCATCGGACGAAGGCGCACCCGGACTGCGCAGCGACGAGGGCCCGCGGGCCTTTTACGGCGCCTATTTTCGGGATCTCGACGGAAACAAGATCTGCGCCTTCCGGATGGGCGGGGCGTGATTGAGCCTCCCCCTCCCGCCCGCCGGGAGGGGAAAGGTCAATAGATCCGCCGATACGCCACGCGCCACATCACCAGCCCGATCAAGGCGGAAAGACCGGCCAGGATCACGCTCGTCGCGACGGCGCTGATCCAGCGGAACATCAGCGTGCGCGAATCGGTCGGGGGCATCGCGAAGAGACCGAAGCCATAGGTCTGCCCACCGAGGAACAGGGCAAAGCCTGAGATCGCCCCGATCAGCGCCGCGGTGCGCGGACCGCGCCGTTGCAACGCATGCGCGACCAGCCACAATGGCCCGGCGACCGCCACAACGGTCATCGCAGTGATCACCGCGCCGACGACGAAGCCGACCGCGATTCCCAAAAGCGACGGCGCTCCGCCGATCGCGACCAGGAGGCTGGCGACAATGCCGCCCACGAGCCCGCCAGCGCCGAGCGCGAGACCGGCGCGATCCAATGTCGTGTCATATCCGCGCAGCGCGACCCGCTCGGCCAATGTCCCTACTCCCCCGGTGCGGGCTCCATATCACTGCCGCGCGCCGCACCCAAGCCCATCCGTTTGGGCCGATCCGGGCTGGAACGGCGCCAGTTTAACCCTGATGCAATGCTTCGCGCCCATCCTGCCGGATGCGAAGGGGGAAACGTCATGCGCTCATGGCTCGCCGCGATTGCGCTCACGCTGCTTGGCGGCTGCACCCCGCCCGACGACCCCGACAACATCCCCGAGCGCGGCCATTGGGAATCGAGCGTGAGGCTGGTTGCCCTGACGATCGACGATCGCGCGGTGACTCGCGAAGAAGTGCCCTTCGCCATGCCGCCTGACAAGAGAGAGGACAGGGGCTGTGTCGAACCCAGGCTGAGAACGATGGAAGAGGCCAATGCCACCATCGCCAATCTGAGCAAGATCGATTGCCGGTTCGAATCGCTCGACCTCGACGGAAACGCAATCACGGGCGGCGGGCGATGCGCGCCGCAAGCCAAGGCCGGTGTTTCAGTCGGCGCGACCTTCACCGTGAACGGCGACGAGGCCCCTGCCCGAATCCACTCCCTGCTTGAACTGAATGCCTATGCTCACTTGCAGGATGGACAGACGGTACGAGTGCACACCGCTTATGTCATCGACTGGAAACGCCTCTCCGCCTGCGGCCAATGACGATCAGCGCAGCGCCCTGACCGCCGCCGTATCGAGGCAGCGCACCATCTCGGCGCGCGTCACCATCGCCTCGGCACCGGGCGACGCATAAGGCGGGACCATTGTCGGCTGGCCCAGCGCCACCGTATCGAAACCGCGTAGCCCGGCACATTTCTCCGCCGCCGCGAGCAGCCTGGGTGGCGTATCATAGGCCTCGTACGAGAGACGGAACGTGCCCCAGTGAATTCCGATGCCAGTCGATGCGCCGAGACGGCGATAGACCTCCACCGCGTCGATCGGCCCGACATGGCTGCCCGACGCCATCTGCCCGGCCTCGAAGCGAAAGGCCCCGATCGGGATCAGCGCCAGCCGTATCGGACCCAGCGCCCGCGCCTCGTCCGGCCATTTCAGATCGCCCGGCCCAGTATCGCCGGCGAAGAAGACGTTCCCACCCGGCAGCCTGATGACGAAGCTCGACCAGAGCGCGCGATTGCGATCGGTGAACCAGCGGCTGTCCCAATGGTGGTTGCGGGTGACAAACACCTCGACACCCGGCTTCACCGCGACCTTGCCGCCCCAGTCGTGCGCGATCGAGGGCACGCCAGCCTGGCGGATGACGCTGTCATTGCCGAGCGCGGTGATGATGCGGGGATGGTCGCGATCCCACAGGCGCTTCAGGGTCGCCAGATCGAGATGGTCGTAGTGATTGTGGCTGACCAGCACGAGATCGATCTTGGGCAGGTCATCGAAGGCGATACCCGGTTCAGCGACCCGCTTCGGTCCGATACCCAGCGGCCCGGAACGCTCGGCCCAGATCGGATCGGTCAGGATGTTGAGGCCCTGGGTCTGGATCAACACCGTCGCATGACCGATCCAGGTCACGGTCATCGCCTCGCCGGCAACCCGCGCCGGGATCGCCGCGTGGCGGACGGCGACATGCCCGGGCCAGGCCGGGCGGCCGTCACTGCCCGTCAAATAGCGCGCGAAGAACCCCGCCCGGCTACCGCCCGCCGGCACACGGATCGTATCCTCATCGCCGTCCGGGTTGAAGAAGCGCTGCCCGTCGAAATGGCTTGAGACAGGCCCGCGATAATAGATTCGGTCGAGGAAATGGGGAACGATGGTGAAGGCCAGACAGATGAAGACCGTTCCGAACAGCAGCACGGTCATCAGCCACCGACCCGTGTGCGCCAAACCTCTCAGCGAATCCATCTCCGGCCCGTCCCATAACCATTGCCAGCCCGCAAGCATGTTGGGGTGCGATTGTCGGCCGTGTTGATCGCCCCGCTTCTCTCCCAGGCCACGGCTACCCGCAATCTGGAAAAGCTAGACCCGCTCAAGCCGCACCAGCAGCCACCCGCACAGCCCCGCGCCCACCGCCATCGCCGCCGCCATGATCGCCGCGGCGTGGAAAGCATCGAGCGACACCCCGCGCCCATCGCCGGTCAGCACCAGCCCCATCAGCGCCACCGCGATCATCCCGCCGATCCGCGCGGTCGCGTTGTTGACGCCTGAAGCAGCGCCGGCGTGCCGATGGTCGACCGCCGCCATCACCGTCGTGGTCAGCGGCGCCACCGCTGTCGTCATGCCGATCCCGATCAGCAGCATGCCCGGCAATACGTGCCGCGCATAGTCGATCCCCTCGCCCGGCATCGCCGCGAACAGCGCGAAGCCGGCGCCCGTCACCATCGGCCCGATCGCGAGCAGCGGCCGGGCGCCGATCTTCGCCGCGAGAGTCCCCACGCTTCGCGAGCCGAGCCCCATGATCAGCGGCAGGGGCAGTACCGCCGTGCCCGCCGCCGCCGCGCTCCAGCCGCGCGCGATCAGCAGATAGGGCAACAGCAGCAGCGCGCCCGACAGCGCGGCGTAGAGCAGGAAGGTCAGCAGGGTCAGGCCAGTGAAGGTACGTGTCCCGAACAAGGCAAGCGGTACCATCGCCCTGTCGCCCAGCCGCGCCTCAAGCGACACGAATGCGACCAGCGCGATCGTGCCGCCGCCGATCATCGCCGCGCCGATACCACGCTCGTGCGCCGTCATCAGCGTCAGGCCCCAGACAAGCAGGCCGAGCCCGACGGTCGCAAGCATGGCCCCGAACCAGTCGGGCGGGCTTGCGTCCTCATCATGGCCGCCCGGCACATAGCGCCAGCCCATGGCGAACGCCGCCACCGCGATGGGCAGGATCAGCGCGAAGATCGAACGCCAGCCGACATGATCGACCAGCCAACCGCCAAGCACCGGGCCAATCGCGCCCCCGATCGCACCCGCCGCCGCCCAGGTGCCGATCGCCCTGGCCCGTGCCGCGCCCTCGAAATCGGCGCCGAGGATGGCAAGGCTCGCCGGGACTAGCAGCGCCGCCCCGACACCCTGGCCGATCCGCGCGGCGATCAGCCACCCCAGCGTCGGCGCAACCATGCAGGCAAGCGTGGTGGCGGCGAATGCCAGCAGCCCCAAGAGGAAGGTCAGCTTGCGCCCGACCCTATCGGCCAGCGCCCCCCCGGTCAGCACCAAAGCCGACAGGGGCAGCATGAAGCCGTTGACGATCCACTGAACGCCAGTGCTGTCGGCGCCCAGGCCCCGTGCCATCGCCGGCAGCGCGACATTGACCACTGATCCATCGATCATCGCGACGCTCGATCCGAGCACGGTGGCGATCAGCGCGCCGGTGCTCCCCGTCTTGCGGCCAGCACCTGCCATCCTGTCAGTTCCCGGCTCTCATGCGATCATCGTCCCTAACGCGTTCCGGCCAGCGCGAGGATCACCCCCGTCACCACCAGGATCAGGCCAAGCCCCTCGCTGCGCATCATGCGCTCGCCGAGATAGAAACGCGAGAAGGCGAAGGTGAAAGCGACCTCGACCTGCCCGACGATCCGTACGAGCGCCACCGGTGCCGTGGCGAAGCCGGTGAACCAGCAGGCCGATCCGATCGAGGAGAGCAGCCCGACCTGACCAGCAACCCGCCAGTTGGCAAACACCGCGCGCACCTGGTCACGCTCGCGCAGGAACAGGTAGCAGCCCTGCATCGCCACCTGCAGGCATATCGTCGTCGCCAGCACGATCAGCGCGGCCCGGATAGGATCGGGCGTACCCACTTCCTGAGTCGCCCGGCGGATTCCGATCGCGGTCAGCGCGAAGAAGAAACCGGAGGCGATTCCGCAAAGCGCGGCCGGCTGGCCCAGCGCGCGGAGGAAATCCATCGGCCCCATGCGCTTGCCGCCGGTCGACAGCACCATCACGCCAAGGACACCGCAGCCGATGCCGGCCCAGCTCAGCGGGCTCAGCCGCTCGCCGAGCAGCAGGAAGGACAGGATCGCGCCCTGCACCGCCTCGGTCTTCGAATAGGCAGTGCCGACCACGAAGTTGCGATAGGAAAAAGCCATGATCAGCAGGTTCGTCGCGACGATCTGCGCCAGCCCGCCCGCGGCGCAGAACAGCAGAAAGTACCTGCCGAGCGCGGGGAAACCGCCCGATGCGAAGAACCCCTCATAGCCTGCAACCAGCAGCATCGCGAAAGGCAGGCCATAGAGATAGCGCACCAGGCCTGCGGCGTTGACAGACATGCTGTAGCTTACGCGTTTCTGCACCGCCGTGCGCCACGCCTGCACCGCGCCCGCGACGATCGTCGCGGGCAACCAGATAGGAGAAGTGATCACGTTTCTATTCCTCCCCATGCTTTGCACGGGGAGGGGGACCATTCGCCTCTTCCGGCGAATGGTGGAGGGGAAGGCGCGACAGTTGTTCGTGGCAAACCGCCAGGATCCCGCGAGCGACGGTGTCCAGGTCGTTCATCACCAAGGTTGCGGGGATGCGCAGGACACGGAGACCCCGTTCGGCGCACCATATGTCCCGGGCCTCGTCGCGCGCCGGCTGATCGCCTCGACTATGCGCCTCACCATCGACCTCAATGACAAGCTGAACTGCCGGGCAATAGAAATCCAGCACGAAGCGCCCGACCGGATGCTGGCGCCGAAACCTGCGCCTGTCACGCCCCTCACGGGTTTCGCGGTCCGATCGCCCAGCACATCCTTCAGCTTCCTGGCGATCGCGTCGGGCGCAAGCGGCGAGGTAAGGACGATGCGCCGGGCCATGGATCAGACGCCTTCCAGCAACTTCTCCCGCGCGATCTTCTCGCGCCAGACGAGCGGTGCGAGCTGGTGGACATTCTGCCCCTCGCTGTCGACCGCCACCGTCACCGGGAAATCGCTGACCTCGAATTCGTAGATCGCCTCCATGCCGAGATCCTCGAACCCGACGACCTTCGATCCCTTGATCGCCCGCGCGACGAGATAGGCCGCGCCGCCAACCGCCATCATATAGGCCGATCTGTGATCACGGATCGCCTCGGTCGCCGCGGGACCGCGCTCTGCCTTGCCGACCATCGCCAGCAGCCCCTGTTCAAGCATCATGCGGGTGAACTTGTCCATCCGCGTCGCGGTCGTGGGGCCTGCTGGCCCCACCACCTCTTCCCCGACCGGATCGACCGGACCGACATAATAGATCACGCGGCCCTTGAACTCGACTGGCAGCTCCTCGCCAGCGTCGAGCATATCCTTGATCCGCTTGTGCGCCGCATCGCGCCCGGTGAGCATCTTGCCGTTGAGCAGCAGCCGGTCGCCATGCTTCCAACTCTGCACCACCTCGGGCGTGAGCGTGTCGAGATCGACCCGGATCGCCGCCTGGTCGGGCTTCCAGTCGACATCGGGCCACTCGTCCAGCTTCGGCGCTTCCAGATAGACCGGACCCGATCCATCAAGCGTGAAATGCGCGTGACGGGTCGCCGCGCAGTTCGGGATCATCGCCACCGGCTTGGATGCTGCATGAGTCGGCCAGTCGAAAATCTTCACGTCGAGGATGGTCGAAAGACCGCCAAGCCCCTGCGCGCCGATGCCGAGCGCGTTGACCGCGTCGAAGACCTGGATGCGCAGCGTCTCGATATCGTTGCGCGGACCGCGCTGCTTGAGCTGCGCCATGTCGATCGAGCCCATCAGGCTTTCCTTGGCGAGCAGCATCGCCTTCTCGGCCGTTCCGCCGATCCCGATGCCGAGCATGCCCGGCGGGCACCAGCCGGCGCCCATTTGCGGGATCATCTCAAGGACCCAGTCGAGGATCGAATCGCTCGGGTTCATCATCTTGAACTTGGACTTGTTCTCGGACCCGCCGCCCTTCGCCGCGACATCCACCGAGACTTTCGACCCCGGCACCATCTCGACGTGAAGCACGCTCGGCGTGTTGTCCTTCGTGTTGCGGCGAGTGAAAGCCGGATCGGCCAGGATCGAGGCGCGCAGCTTGTTCTCCGGATGAAGATAGGCGCGGCGCACGCCCTCATCGATCACTTCCTGCAAGGAACGGTCGCTCTCCAGCCGGCAATCCTGGCCCCATTTCACGAACACGGTGACGATGCCGGTATCCTGGCAGATCGGCCGATGGCCCTCGGCGCACATGCGGCTGTTGGTCAGGATCTGCGCGATGGCGTCCTTGGCCGCCGGGCTCCGCTCGGCCTCATAGGCGACGCCCAGGGCGCGGATATAATCCATCGGATGGTAATAGCTGATGAACTGCAGTGCGTCGGCCACGCTCTCGATCAGGTCGGCTTCGCGGATGATGGTGGTCATGTCGGTTCCGTGAGGTAGTGAGTCGGAGATTGAATCGGGGCTGCCTTATGCCGGTGGCGGCGCGCGGCCAAGGGGCGGCGCAACCCTTCCTTCACCATCGCGCGCAAGGATTTTGGCAAGGTTCGCTCGCTATAGTCGGCGTGCATGCTTGTCGCCTTCCACCCCTTCCGCGCCCTGACCTCCACCGCCGGCGCGTTCCGGGATGATCTCGCCCCCGTGTCGGAAACGCCCGACGCGCACCTGAATGCCCTGCGCATTCAGGTCGATCAGCTCGCCGCCACCTGGCCTTTCGCGCTGGTGGCGCTGATCGCCGCACCGGCATTGCTCTGGTACGGTGCGTTCAGTGTCGATCGTCTTGACCTGCTGTCGGGCATCGAACTGCGCGGCTCGATCGGTGTCGGGCTCGGCATCTTCGCCCTGGCGCTGCTCAAAATCCCCGCTCTCGCCGAGGCCTCGCCGCACGCGCATGTCCGCGCGATGACGCTGATCGGCGCCGCCATCGCCGTCCTGCTCTTCTCGCTATTGGGCATCAGCGCGAAATTCCCCGCGAGCACTGTCCAGCTTGCCGGATTCGTCGCGATCTTCGCGACGATCGTCGTGCTTGTCGTGGTGCTTCATCCCATGCGGGCTGCGACGATCGGCTTTGCCGCGGCGCTGGTCGGGACGATCACGCTGCAGACCGGCTTCGGCATGGCCAGCGGCGTCGCCTTTGCCTTCCTGCTATGCCTGTCGATCGCCACCTACCGCCTCGCTCGTCTCGACCGCTCGGCCGCCGGAAACCGCGGCGCGGCCGAGGTCCGCGGCAGGATGGCGGCGCGCCTGGTCCATGAATTCGAAAGCCACACGACCGGCTGGTTCTGGCAGACCGACAGCCATGGCCGGCTGGTCTATCTTTCCGACAAGGTCGCGCAGGAACTGAACACCAGCGATACCCAGGCGATCGGGGAGATGCTGACCGCATTGTTCCGCATGGACAGCGCCTCGCCCGAGACCGAGCGAACCCTTGCCTTCCACCTATCCTCGCGCACGGCTTTTTCCAACTATTCGGTCCGTCCCGCCAGCACCGGCAAGCTGGAACGCTGGTGGTCGATCTCTGGCAGGCCCACGGTCGACGATCTCGGGCGTTTCCAGGGCTTTGTCGGCAGCGGCAGCGACCTGACCGAACGCCGTCGCGCCGATGCGGAAATCACGCGTCTCGCGCTGTTCGACAGCCTGACCGGCCTGGCTAACCGCCAGCGCATGCGGCTGTCGCTCGACCAGATGCTCAACCAGCCGTCGGGCACCTATCGCGCGACCTCGCTGCTGCTGCTCGATCTCGACCGGTTCAAGGCGGTCAACGACACGATGGGCCATCAGTCGGGGGACGCGCTGCTCAAGCAAGTCGGCCAGCGGCTTCAGCGCGCGGTCGGCGAGGCCGGCCTGGTCGGGCGGCTCGGCGGCGACGAGTTCCAGGTCGTGCTGCCGAGCGAGGCCAATCGCGAGCGCCTGGCCGATCTCGGCCGCTCGATCATCGCCGCGCTTTCCCAGCCCTATTTCATCGACGGTTCCTCGGTCACGATCGGCTGCTCGATCGGCATCGCCATCGCGCCGGAGCATGGCCGCGACGCCGAGACGCTGATCCGCAACGCCGACCTCGCGCTCTATGCCGCCAAGGCCGATGGCCGCGGCATCCACCGCTTCTTCCGCGAGGAACTGCTGGTCGGCGCGCAGAGCCGCAAGCAGCTCGAGGACGATCTCCGCCACGCGCTCGCGCAGGACCAGTTCCATGTCGCCTATCAGCCGGTGGTCAGCACGAAGACCGAGCGGATCGTCGGCTATGAGGCGCTGATCCGCTGGGATCACCCGACCCGTGGCGCCATCTCCCCTGCCGAGTTCGTGCCGGTCGCCGAGGATTGCGGGCTGATCGAGGCGATCGGCGCATGGGTGCTGCGGACTGCCTGCACCGAGGCGGCGACCTGGCCAAGGGACATCCGAGTCGCGGTCAACGTCTCGCCGATCCAGTTCGCCAATCCAGCGCTGCCCGCTGTGGTGACGAGCGCGCTTGCCAGATCGGGCATCTCGCCGGACCGGCTCGAACTGGAGATCACCGAAGGCGTGTTCCTCGACGAAACCGCCTCGTCCGAGACAATGTTCAAGATGCTGAAGGGCATCGGCGTGCGGCTCGCGCTCGACGATTTCGGCACGGGCTATTCGTCGCTCGGCTATCTGAAGAAGGCGCCGTTCGACAAGATCAAGATCGACCAGAGCTTCGTGCGCGGCGCCACCATCGCGGGCAACCGCAACGCCGCGATCATCGGGGCGATCGTCACGCTGGCCGATACGCTGGGCATGGAAACGACCGCCGAGGGCGTTGAAGGCCAGGACGAGATCGCGCTGATCCGCGAACTCGGCTGCAGCCATATCCAGGGCTATGTCTACGGCAAACCCGCGCGCGCCGCCGAAGTGGTAAGGCAGCTCGCGGCAGCCGGCGGCATGGCGACCGCGTCGGGCTACCGCGTCAGCCGCGCGCCGCGCCACTCGATGATCCGCAATGCGCGGATCACGGCGGGCGACGTCGCCGGCGATATCCGCATCCGCAACATGTCCTCGACCGGCGCGATGATCGACGGTATCGATGTCGACCCCGACGCGATCGGGCTCGAGATCATGATCGAGCTGCTTGAGGAGCAGATGTTCCCCGCCACGATCCGCTGGGCTACGGACGGCAAGGCCGGGCTTGAATTCGCGCAGCATTTCAACCTTGAGCGGCTGAATCCGCAGACCGCATCGGCACAGATTCCCCCGGCGCGCCGATCGGCCTGACTCTCCGGACCGTCACCCGGAACACGAGTTGCGCCCCGTCGCCGAGTTCATGCCGGAACAGGTCGGCATGATGAAGACGTTCAGTCGCGGTCGGTCGGCGCGCCCAGCGGGAAATAATGGCGATACGGCCGCGCCTCATCCAGTGCCCGCGCATAGGAAGGCCGTGCCAGCAGCCGCGCCCGATACGCCCAGACATTGGCGTATTTTTTGGGGATCGCGTAAGTCCAGTCGGCATAGAGCAGCGCCGGTGCCGCCGCGCAGTCAGCCAGGCTGAACGCCCCGCCCGCGGCCCATTCGCGACCCTCCATCCAGCCGTCGAGCCACGCATAGGCGGTATCGAGCATCGCCCGGGCCTCCTCGACATTCAGCGCGTCGCGCTTGCCTTCCTCGCGCAGGGCATCGAACACGACCCGGCTTTGCGCGTTCATCACATAATTGTCGAAGAACCGGTCCATCATCCGAACCTCGATCGCCGCATCGGGATCGGCCGGTATCAGCTTGACCGGCCCCGGATAATGCACGCCGAGATATTCGACGATCACGCTCGATTCCGGCACGACCCGGTCGCCATCGACCAGCAGCGGGAAGCGCTTGACCGGCCATAGCCGGGCGAACTCGCTCGCCACGGGCTCGCTTTGGTCGAGCATCTTGTACTCGAACGGAATGTCGTTCTCGTAAAAGGCGACCAGCGCCTTGTGGCAATAGGACGACAAAGGGTGTGCGTAGAGTTTGAGCGTCATGGCGGGCTTTCCTTATTGCTTCGTCAGAATGATGTGCGTGGCGTTCTCGCCCAGCGCCTGCTGGCTCACCGCATAGCCAAGCGCCGGCAGGTCGAGCCCCGCGAACAGCGCCTCGCCCCTGCCCAGCACGACGGGCGAGATCGCCAGATGCACTTCGTCGATCGCCCCCATGGTCAGATATTCCCGGATCGTCGCGGTGCCGCCGCCGATGCGGATATCGCGATCACCAGCCGCCTCGCGGGCAAGCCGCAGCGCCTCTTCGGCCCCCTCGGTGACGAAATGAAAGACGGTGCCGCCGTTCATCTCGACCGGCGCCCGCGCGTAGTGCGTGAGGACGAATACCGGGCAATGATAAGGCGGCGTGTCCCCCCACCAGCCCTTCCATCCATCGTCGGACCAGTCGCCACGACTGTGCGCGAACATATTGCGCCCCATGATCCAGGCACCCATGCCCTCCATCGACCGGGCGGCATAGGCTTCGTCGACGCCGGTGGAACCACCCTCCTGGCCGAACATCGTCCGAAACGTCTTCGTCGCGAACGCCCATTGGTGCAGCTCTTGCCCGCGCACGCCCAGCGGATGTTCCAGATCCTGATCGGGGCCGGCACCGAAGCCGTCCACCGATATCGAGAAAGCGCCAACCCGAACCCTGGTCATCGAACCTCTCCAGACTGCTTGCGAATCAAAATCGGTTGTTGAGTCGCACAACCGATCCTATATTGCAATCAGTCATGGCGATCCATATCGACGATCCACGTTCGGGCTGTCCGATCAACCTCACCATCCAGACACTGGGCGATCGGTGGAGCCTGATCGTCATCCGCGACATCATGTTCGGCAACCGCCGCCATTTCCGCGCGCTGCTGGGTGCATCGGAGGAAGGCATCGCTTCGAACATCCTGGCGGACCGGCTGAAGAAGCTGGTCGCGTCGGGCCTGCTCGCCATCACTGACGATCCGAGCCACAAGCAGAAGCATTTCTACAGCCTGACCGAGCCGGCGATCCAGCTCGTGCCGCTGATGGCGCAGCTGGGCGCCTGGGGGCGGCGGCATCTGCCCGTCACCCCCGACCTGGCGATCCGCGCGCAATTGCTGGAAGAAGGCGGGCCGGAGATGTGGGCGGATTTCATGGACGAGCTGCGCACCGAGCATCTCGGCACCCCGACGACCGGCCGCCCGAGCGTCGCGATGCGCCTTCAGGCGGCTTACGAAGCGATCAGGGGGGCTCAGGCCCCGGCCTGACCCACCCGGCGCCGTCACCCCGAGGCCTGCCCCGGGGTCCATGGTTCCGCACTCGCAACGGCGGCGCCTGCGGGACGGTGGATGCCGGAAAAGAGTCCGGCATGACGGTGAGCGCTGTTTTACCCCGCGCTGTTGCCGACCGGCGCCGGGGCAGGCGGCGCTACCGCGGCGGGCGGCGGCGGAGTGCCGGGACCGTCACGATCAGGCCCCTCGCGGCCGGGACCCTCGCGGCCGGGATCATCCGGCCCGCCATGTCTTCCGCCATGCCCATGGCCCATCGGCCCGAGTGCGGTCACCGTGCCGTCCGCGCCGACGAGGAAGGAGGCGCGCAGCACGCCGTTCCGGTTCCAGCCCTGCACCGTCACCGAGCTGCCGGCCGTGACGAGGCCGTCGGACCGCGGCCCGCCCTCGATCATCGTACGGCCGCTCGCATCGGCTAGGATGAAGTTCGATCCATAGACCTCCCCGACCCTGCCGCGCACGGTGACCAGGCCCTGACCGGTCTTGAGCGAGGCGATCGTCACGGGATTGAGCGGCGCCACCTCGATCGAGGGGCCGGCCATCCGCGCCGCGGTCGCGCCAACCGCGCCGCCCGCGCCCAGCAGGGCGATGGCGGCAAGGGTCATGCGAAGCGACGGCTTGCGGGCCGGCTTCCGGGTGATTTCTTCAGTCATTCGGTTTCACTCCATCGTTTCCGAGTGAAGCCGTGATAGCGATGCCCGCCCACACCCCGCTGAACCTCCCCGTTCAGTTTCGGTTTAAGCCGCGGGCCTAGCGCGGTGACGGAAAGGAGCCCCGATGCGCATTTTGCTGGTCGAGGACGACGCGGCGCTCGCCGACGGCATCGCCCGGGCGCTGCGCGCCGAGAATTTCGCGGTCGACATCGCCGGCAATGGCGAGGACGGCGCGCATCTCGGCGATACCGGCACCTATGACGCGGCGGTGCTGGATCTCGGCCTGCCGGTGAAGCCGGGCATCGCCGTGCTGCAGGAATGGCGCGCCGCCGGCCGCAGCCTGCCCGTGCTGATCCTCACCGCGCGCGACGGCTGGTCGGACAAGGTCGAGGGGTTTCGCGCCGGGGCCGACGACTATCTGACCAAGCCGTTCCGGGTCGAGGAGCTGGTGATGCGCCTGCGCGCGCTGATCCGCCGCGCCGCCGGCCATTCCGCCACGCTGATCGCCTGCGGCCCGCTCAGCTTCGACGCCCAGACCGGCCAGTTCGAACTCGACCGCCTGCCGCTCCGCCTCACCGCGCTCGAATGGCGCGTGCTCTCGGCGCTGATGCTGCGCAAGGAAGCGGTGATCGACCGGCTCGACCTGCTCGAGCATGTCTATGAAAGCGATGCCGATCCCGATTCCAACTCGCTCGAAGTGATCATCGGCCGGTTACGGCGGAAGATCGGCCGCGACCTGATCGAGACGGTGCGCGGCCGGGGCTATCGCCTGACCGGGACCCAACCGTGAGGCTGATGCCGCGATCGCTGTTCGGCCGCCTTGCCGCGCTGGCCGCGCTCGCGACGATCGCCGCGCTCGCCTTCGCCGCGCTGGCGATCGGCGCGGTGCTCGAACATTTCGTCATGCAGGGCCTCGACCAGCGCCTCGACGCCCAGGTCGCGCTGCTTGCCACCGCGGTCGGCCCCGACGGCACGGTCGATCGATCGCGCCTTGTCTCGCCCGCGCCGTTCGACCGGGCCGGCTCGGGCTGGGGCTGGCGGATCGATGCACCCGCCGGGAGCATCGCCTCGGCTGACCTCCCCCGGATCGAGCAGCCCCCGCCCCCCGACCTGCAGGATCATCGCCATCGCCGGCGCGAGGAAGGCGAGCCCCGGCCGCTCGACTGGCGCGATGCGAAGGGTGGCGCCCGCCACGCGCGCAGCATCACCGTCCGGACGAGCGCCGGCCCGGTGCGAATCGCTGCCTCGGCGCCACGCGAGATCGTCGAGCGGCCGCTGCGTGCCGCCATGACGCCCTTGCTCGGCTCGCTCGCCCTGCTCGGGCTGGCGCTCGGCGTCGCGACCCTGGTCCAGCTCCGTCTTGGCCTGCGCCCGCTCGCCTTGTTGAAGGAGTCGCTCGCCTCGGTCCGTGCCGGGCGCGCGGAAGCCGTCCCGGCCGACCAGCCAGCCGAACTTCAACCACTCGCCGACGAACTCAACGCCCTGCTCGCCGAGAACGCCGCTGCGCTCGCCAATGCGCGCGGCCATGTTGCCAATCTCGCGCACGGCCTGAAGACGCCGCTTGCCGCGCTCGCGCTGCGCCTGGGTGAGCAGGGCAGCGACCCGGACGGCATGATGGCCGCCGAGGTCTCGCGCATGGACAGGTCGATCCGCCACCATCTCGGCCGAGCCCGCGCCGATGCGTCGGGCGGCGCTGCGCGGCGGCGCACTCTGCTCGAACCGGCGGTGGACGGCGTCGCCGAGGCGCTCGCGCGAATCCATGCCGACCGCGCCATCTCCTTCTCCCGATCAATGCCAGCCGGGCTCGCACTGGCGATCGACCCACAGGATCTGGACGAGCTGCTCGGCAATCTGCTCGACAATGGCTGGCGCTGGGCGGCCAGCCGAATCACGCTGTCGGCCGAGCCCGGCCTCGCTGGCCGAGTCCGAATCAACATCGAGGATGACGGCCCGGGCATTGCCGCCGGAGACCGGGCAGAAGCCTTGCGCCCGGGCCGCCGACTCGACGAAAGCGGCGACGGTCATGGCTTCGGCCTGTCGATCGTGCGCGAACTGGCCGAACTGTATGGCGGCGCCCTGGCGCTTGAGGCAACCCCCTCAGGCGGGCTGCGCGCGATCGTCACCTTGCCGATGGCGGCAACCGGCTCGTCGTGAAAATTTAGTCGCGTTCCGCGTTCGTTCCCTTGCAATCCGTGAACCCCGCAGAACTCCACGCGTCGTTGCATCGCACCGCTTCGTCGATGCCATGAACTGACTCAAATTAGCGACGAACCGAGTCTCCCAACTGTCATTTACCGTCTTGCGATCCGGATCGAATAGGCACAATCTGTTGGGGTTGAGTTCGGGGGCGAACCCAAGAACTGGTAGAACAACCACCGCGACCCCATATTGCGGAATGTGCCAACCTCGCGTCGCAAGTCGCGGGCAGGGCAGAGTTTGTTCTCCATGGGCGCCCTCGAAAATGATATCATGGGGGTTCGCCCCCGATTCGAACGGACCGGGAACGCCAATGGGCGGGACGGTCGTGTATGTTTGATGAAAGACAGGGGCAGAGAGCGATGGATTTCAGAGATACCCAGGAGGCAAGCGTAACCATGGCCACCGATACGATCGACGCCGCGGCGAGCGCCGCGCCTGCCGCCGACACATCGAGCAAGAATGGTGGCGCCAAGCGCAAGCTGGCGGCGCGCGGCGATTCCAAGGAAGTGAAGCCACAGCTCTACCCGGTCGAGGTCGATCATTCGCGCGACGCGCTGCTCACCGATTTCGGCAAGGAGACGCTGAACGACCGCTACCTCCTTCCCGGCGAGCGGTACCAGGACCTGTTCGTCCGCGTCGCCTCGGCCTATGCCGACGATGCGGCGCATGCGCAGCGAATCTACGACTATATCTCGCGCCTGTGGTTCATGCCCGCAACGCCTGTCCTGTCGAACGGCGGCACCGGCCGCGGCCTGCCGATCTCCTGCTTCCTCAACTCGGTGCCCGACAGCCTGAACGGCATCGTCGACACCTGGAACGAGAATGTCTGGCTCGCCTCGCGCGGCGGCGGCATCGGCACCTATTGGGGCAATGTGCGCGGCATCGGCGAGCCGGTGGGGCTGAACGGCAAGACAAGCGGCATCATCCCGTTCGTGCGCGTGATGGATTCGCTCACCCTCGCGATCAGCCAGGGCAGCCTGCGCCGCGGCTCGGCCGCCTGCTATCTCGACGTCTCGCATCCCGAGATCGAGGAGTTCCTCGAGATCCGCAAACCCTCGGGCGATTTCAACCGCAAGGCGCTGAACCTGCATCACGGCGTGCTGATCCCCGACGCCTTCATGGAGGCGGTGCGCGACGGCGCCGAATGGAACCTGACCAGCCCGAAGGACGGTTCGGTTCGCGGCACGGTCGATGCCCGCGCGCTGTTCCAGAAGCTGGTCGAGACCCGCCTCGCCACCGGCGAGCCCTACATCGTCTTCTCCGACCATGTGAACAAGGCGATGCCAAAGCATCACCGCGACCTGGGCCTCAAGGTCTCGACCTCGAACCTGTGTTCCGAGATCACGCTGCCGACCGGCAAGGACCATCTCGGCAATGATCGCACCGCGGTCTGCTGCCTGTCGTCGCTGAACCTTGAGACCTGGGATCAGTGGAAGGGCGAGAAGGGCTTCATCGAGGACGTGATGCGTTTCCTCGACAATGTCCTTCAGGATTTCATCGACCGCGCCGAGCCCGGCATGGAGCATGCCGCCTATTCGGCGATGCGCGAGCGCTCGGTCGGCCTCGGCGTGATGGGCTATCACAGCTTCCTCCAGGCCCGCGGCCTCGCCTTCGAAGGCGCGATGGCCAAGAGCTGGAACCTGAAGATGTTCAAGCACATCAAGGGCCAGGTCGACGAGGCATCGATGCAGCTCGCGGTCGAGCGCGGGCCGTGCCCCGACGCGGCCGACATGGGCGTGATGGAGCGGTTCAGCTGCAAGATGGCGATCGCGCCGACCGCGTCGATCAGCATCATCTGCGGCGGCACCAGCGCCTGCATCGAGCCGATCCCGGCGAACGTCTATACCCACAAGACGCTCAGTGGCTCCTGGTCGATCCGCAATCCGTATCTGGAAAAGCTGCTGATCGAGAAGTCGAAGAATTCGGATGCGGTGTGGAACTCGATCCTGGAGCAGGGCGGTTCGGTGCAGCATCTCGACTTCCTCACCCAGGAGGAGAAGGACTGCTTCAAGACCAGCTTCGAGATCGACCAGCGCTGGCTGATCGAACTCGCCGCCGACCGCACGCCCTATATCGACCAGTCGGCCTCGCTGAACCTGTTCATCCCGGCCGATGTCGAGAAATGGGACCTGCTGATGCTCCACTTCCGCGCGTGGGAGCTTGGCATCAAGTCGCTCTATTATCTCCGCTCGAAGAGCATCCAGCGCGCGGGTTTCGCCGGCGGCGTTGAGGCCGACAACACGATCGACCTGCGCGAGATCCAGGTCGAATCGAAGGATTATGACGAGTGTCTGGCGTGCCAGTGAGGTGGTTCCGTTAAGTCCCCCTCACCCTTCCGCGCCTCCGGCGCTCCCTCCCTCTCCCACAAGGGGAGAGGGAAACGAGGAATCGCGCCTTAACTCCTCTCCCCCTGTGGGAGAGGAAGGGGCCCGCGTGGCGAAGCCGCGTGGGAAGGTGAGGGGGAATGCAGAAGGCCTGACGAAACGCCAACTGCTACCCTCGACAACGACCGCCCGTGCACGCGATTTACGCCGCGACCCGACCGAGGCCGAGAAGCTACTGTGGCGTGCGCTACGGGAAGCTTTTCCCCATGCGAAATTCCGTCGCCAGGTCCCGATGGGCGGCTATTTCGCCGACTATTGCTCGCATGCCGCCAAGCTGATCGTCGAGGCTGACGGCGGCCAGCATGCCGATGCCGCGACCTATGACGCGCAACGCACCCGCTTTCTCGAAGACGAGGGCTATCGGGTGCTGCGTTTCTGGAACAACGATGTCCTGACGAACATCGATGGCGTCATCGCAACGATAGCACCGCACATCCCTTCTCCCCCTGTGGGAGAAGGTGGCCCGAAGGGCCGGATGAGGGGGAGTCGCACGCGGTGACCTCAGCCCCCTCACCCTCCCATGCTTCGCATGGGCCCCTCCCTCTCCCACAAGGGGAGAGGGGAATTAGCTCACGCCTCTTCCTCGAACGTCACGGCGACATCGCCGTTGGCGCTGAGCCGCACCTTGTCGCCCTCGACATCGGCCACCAGGCCGAGCGAGATGAAATGATGGTGCCCCTCATGGCGCCCCTGGCCGCTGTCGGCCTTGGTCAGCTTGATCCGGTCGCCCTCGACATGGTCGACGGTGCCGACATGGACGCCGTCGGCGCCGATGACTTCCATATGTTCCCTGATTGCGCTCGCGTCGGCCATGTGCATTCCTCCTTCGTTACGGATGCCGCCACACAACGCGCGCAAAACCGATTCGATGCAAGCGACCGGAGTCCTGGCCATGTTGGTGACCATCGCCTGTTTCTGCATCTTCCTCGGCGTGCTGGTGACGATGATCGCCAGCCGCGAGGCGAAGAAGGACGCGCTCGGCCAGCGCATCCCGCCCGAACAGGCGAAGATCGTCGCGCTGGTCCCGTTCATCGTCGGCGTCGGCCTGCTCGCCTACAGCCTCTATCTGAGAGTGGTCGAATGAACAGCACCCGCCTCCGCACCCTTGCCGCCCTCGCACTCGTCGCGACCCTGTCGGCCTGCGCGCACCAGATCGGTTCCGCGGTTCAGCCAAGCGCACCCGGCTTCCTGCTTGGCGTGTGGCACGGCATCATTTTCCCGGTCGCCTGGTTCCTGTCGCTCTTCATGCCCGACGTCGCTGTCTATGCGGTGCCGAACAATGGCGGCTGGTATGATTTCGGCTATTTCATCGGCATCGTGTTCTTCGGCGTCGGATCGCACCGCGGCACCCGGACCGTCTACAGGACCGTCTATGTACGGGGCCGCAACGGGTGAACCGCGCGCCCCTCATCATGGCCGCGGTCGCGGCGACCTCCGCCGCTGGCGGGCTGTACGTGTTCACGCGACCGGCGCGCAGCGAAGGCGCCGTCTATGGCCGCCGCATCGCCGGCACCATGCTGATCGCGCTGGCGCTGCTGCTCGGCCGCTTCGCCTGGGCGCTGAATTCCTGGGGAGCGGGATCGTGAACGCGCCGACTTTCCCGGGTGCCGGGATAGCTGCCGGCATTGGGCTGGCCCTGCTGCTCCGGGCCATCGGCCATTATGTAAACGCCCCGGTCAACCGGCTGCATCGCCGCTGGCTGGAGCGCCGTCTGCGCTTCCGGCTGGCGCGTGGCACCGACCGCTATTTCGAGGAGCTTCGCTCTATCGAAACCTCGATAGCCTTGACCGACAAGGCACCTCGGCCGACGAATATGATCGATCGGGTTGTGCAGATCGCCAGCATCCCCTTCTTCGGCATCTTGCTTCTTTCCTGGTTTCTCCCCGAGGATCGGGTGCCGGATTGGACCCGTTTGATGGCACCCTGCATCTTCATCCTGGTAGGGGTGCAGACGGCATGGGGAGCCAATGATCCACCGGGCCGACCAAGGTGGGGCTTCGTCATTCTCGGCCTCGCCATGATCGCCCTGTTTTCCGTCGACCTCATTCTCGAACTCATCCGTTACACCTGAAAGGCGTACCCATGTCCCTCCTCGAAGCCCGCAAGCAGTACAAGCCGTTCGAATACCCCTGGGCGTTCGAGTTCTGGAAGCGTCAGCAGCAGATCCACTGGATGCCGGAGGAAGTGCCGCTCGGCGAGGATTGCCGCGACTGGGCGCAAAAGCTCAGCGACCATGAGCGCAACCTGCTCACCCAGATCTTCCGCTTCTTCACCCAGGCGGACGTCGAGGTGCAGGATTGCTATCACGAGAAATATGGCCGCATCTTCAAGCCGACCGAGATCAAGATGATGCTCGCCGCCTTCTCCAACATGGAGACGGTGCATATCGCCGCGTACAGCCACCTGCTCGACACCATCGGCATGCCCGAGAGCGAATATGGCGCCTTCCTCGAATATAGCGAGATGAAGGACAAGCATGATTACCTGCAGGGCTTCGGCGTCGACACCGATGAGGATATCGCCAAGACGCTGGCGATGTTCGGCGGCTTTACCGAGGGGCTTCAGCTCTTCGCCAGCTTCGCGATGCTGATGAACTTCCCGCGCTTCAACAAGATGAAGGGCATGGGCCAGATCGTGTCGTGGAGCGTGCGCGACGAGAGCCTGCACTGCGAGGGCATCATCAAGCTGTTCCACGCCTTCTGCAAGGAGCGGGATTGCCTGACCAAGGCGGTCAAGTCCGACATCCGCGAGATGTGCCAGACGACCGTGCACCTTGAGGATAATTTCATCGATCTCGCCTTCGAGATGGGCCCGGTCAACGGCATGACGCCGAAGGAGATCAAGAAGTATATCCGCTACATCGCCGACTGGCGGCTTGGCCAGCTCGGCCTGAAGCCGATCTACATGATCGACGAGCACCCCCTGCCCTGGCTCGCCCCGCTGCTCAACGGCGTGGAGCACGCCAACTTCTTCGAACAGCGCGCGACGGAATATTCCAAGGCCGCGACACGCGGGAACTGGAACGAGGTGTGGGACGGCTTCGACAAGCGGCAGAAGGCCAAGGGCGGCAAGGCGGCGAATGAGGATGCCGGGGATGGGGCTAGCGGCGGGGATATGTTCTCGCAGGCTGGCGTGGCGGCTGAATAATGCCAATAAGAGCAACCGAAGTTTTCGTACCCAGCGATTTTCCGACAATAACTTATGTAGAGCGCAGGGACGAGAGACTCGAACGAAAAGTAAGAGAGGCTATTGAGACACCAAGATCACCGATATCTATCTCTGGACCTTCAAAGACGGGAAAGACTGCACTAGTTCGGAACATCGTTGGCGAAGATAATCTCATACACATATTTGGCACTCAAATAGAATCTCAGAACGATCTATGGGAAGCGATTCTTAATTGGATGGCAACTCCAACATCGGTGAATACAACCAATGGATCTAGCGAAGCGCTAACTCCTAACGCCAGTGTGAACGCAAGGATAAGCATCCCTGGTATCGGATCCGCTGGTATTGGCGGTGGAATTTCTACAACAACCTCCGCAAATAATAACGTAACGTCAACGCAACAAAACAGAGGCATGGCAGCAGTCGCGAGAGAAATTGCCAATAGTAATTTTATTGTATTTTTAGATGATTTTCATTATATTCATCGAGATCTTCAAGAATCAATTGGACGACAAATTAAGGCAGCAGCCGAAACTGGCATACGCTTTTGCATTGCATCAGTGCCCCATCGATCAGATGACGTGGTTCGCTCCAATCACGAACTTCGCGGACGCACAATAAATATTGATACTTCCTTTTGGACCTTTGAAGATCTCACGAAAATTGCAACCCAAGGCTTCCAAGCACTGAACGCAAAAGTTGACATTGGCATAGTACAACGTTTCGCACAAGAAAGCTGCACCTCCCCTCAAATTATGCAAGGGCTCTGCCTGCAACTTTGCTTCAATTTGAAACTTCGAGAAGCGAATGATGAACTAAAAGATATCGCCGTATCCGAAGACGATCTAAGAGAAGCTCTAGAACAGACTTCAACGCGCTCCGACTATACTTCCCTAGTTAAACAAATGCACGCGGGACCGCGAGTACGAGGAACTGAACGGAAAGAGTTTTTATTTTCCGACAGAACCAAAGGAGATGCTTACCGCGCATCGCTTCTCGCCCTTAGCGAAGACCCACCATCGATGGAATTCAATTACGCAGACCTATTGGTGAGGATAACCGCGGTCTGCGTTGATGACAAGCCAGTAGGCAGCAGCATTACCGAATCACTTAAGCAGATTGCAGGATTCGCGGAACAAATGCACCCTTCCCAGAAGATAGTCGAATGGGATCCAGAAGCAGCATCAGGGACATTCGCAATTATTGATCCATACTTCTTGTTCTTCTTAAGAGCTAGCGAACTGTTGACTACCCTTGGAAAGCCAAAAGATTTGGAGCCTAAGCTTCTTTAGATTTGAATTGCAGGCGCCATATCAACAAGATAGCACACTTCTCACGGAACGATAGATCAACACAGCCACCCTTTAGCGCTGTCACGAATTACGGCGACAGTTTATTAATTAGCCGATCAAAGGTCATGCGTCAGCGCCCCTGCTCGATCTCCCGCAAAGCGCAGCTACCCCCCGGCCAAGAAAAACGAGCGCAAACGCCACCTCGCCGCGGTTCTTGGGCTCATCCTGTGGCTTGGCTAGAAGAATAATTGTGGTGACAGTGCACTTAATTACGCGGCATCGGATTATCGGATTAAGAACACCTCAAGAAACTTCGGTGCTGGCATAAACATCCTCAAATCCGCCCTCTAAAGCCGCAGGCACGATGCGCCACGACCGTCTCAATGATCCGCAGAACATCGACAGCAACGCAATCAGGTCGCTGGTTGCGGCTGGCTACACGCCCGTCGTTCAATTCTCACAGCCCGGCTACACCCCAAAGCTGCTGGGCACGCTCAATCAGCTTTGCGCGGAGTTAGGGGAGAAACTGCAGGTCCGCTTTTACGGCCACTACAGCACCGGGTTTGACGCCTCCGCGCTAGAGCATCTGCCCGACGTGCGATCGTTGCTGGTCGACTGCCTCACCACGATCACCAATGAGCATCTGATCGCGACGCTACCGGCTTTATCGGCGCTGTCCTTCGGCGTGTTCCGCTATGACAATCCCGGCTTCCTCGATCAGATCGGGACCGATCGTCTTACGAGCCTGACCTTGGTCGAAACGGCCAAACGGAACTTCGATCTCGCGCCTCTGGGTGCCGCCAGGAACATGAAACGCTTGTTGATCCACGGCCACACGCGCAATATCGAGGTGATAGCGGACCTTCCACAGCTGGCCGACCTCATGCTGGGGGCTTTCCCCAACAAGAAGGATCTTGGGTTCCTGAAAGATGCCAAAGCACTGAAATCACTCCGCGTCATCCTGGGCGGGCGATCGTCGATCGATGAGTTCAGTCATCCAGGCTTGGAGGATTTGTCCATCGTCCGGGTTCGTGGGTTGCAAACCGTCGGCGATCTCAGGCGCTTCCCGCATCTTCGCAGCTTGGAGATAGAGGATCAACTTCAGTTATTGTCGATCGATCTTGTGGGACCGCCGCTGCGGCGCGTCCTGCTGGCAAACTGCAAGAACCTCGCCGAGGTAAGGGGTATTGAAACACTGGAGCATCTCGAAAGCTTCAGGACAATGCAGACCAAGCTCGACATGGAAGCGCTCGCGACTGGTTACTGGCCGGCGTCGGTCCGGGCGATCGCGTTATATCCGGGCAGCACGAAGAGAAACCAAGCCGTGCGAGCCACCTTGGATGCGCGAGGGTATGGCGAATGGGATCCCGAAAGCTCGGCGTGAAGGGAGATTGGGGGCACCATACTTAGCTCACCGAAAGCCCGGTCAGCTGGCCACCCGATCCAAATCGGCCATCGCTTGCCCCACATCCCATCGATCCTCCGGCGTCACCATATCGAGCGCCGTTTCGATCACCCGTCGAACAGGCGCACTCATAAGCCAGCGGGCAACCTGCCGACATAAAGCGGGACTCGCTTCCTTCCAGAAGCCACCCGATACCGCCGTGGCAGAATCCAGCGGCCACTCCTCCATTCGTATGAAGGAGGACAACTGAAGCGCGGCGTTCAAAGACGTCGATCCTTCCCACAGCGTCAGCCACGGCTCAACGGGCCGATCGAGCGCCGCCAACCCACACAACCAGCTATCCGCCGTACACTCATAACCCGGCAGCATATCGAGCGACGCGCAAAATCCCGCCTCGAACACGGCCGGCACCGCACTGTACTGGTCCGTATCCCACTCTTCCCACCGCCCCATCTTCAGCTTGCTGGCTATCACCGCCGGTTCTGCCCCGAGCCATGTGTCATCGCATGCAGCAAGCTCCAGGATACGCGGCAGAAAATGGCGGTAGTCGCGTTCCGAACCTACCGTCGTGATCGCCCAACCCGAATAAGGACCGATGGCCTCGGCACTCAGGTCACGCAACGGTACTGACGTCAGGGTACGCAGGAGCCTATCCCCATTCCGCGAGGGAGCCGCACGCCATTGTGTCGGGGGTGCCTCCCGGGCAAACGCTTCATAGCTTCGCTCGACGGCAGAACGCAGAGCCTCGTCGGCAATCACCGCCCCAACCCGTCCAGCCACCGAATGATCTCGCTCTCCAGCCGGATGCGCCGGTCGGACCAGCCATGATCGGTCGCGACATGCACGGTCGACAGCTTCTTGCCCCCGGCCGCCTTCACCGCGGCGGCCAGCCGGTCGGCCTCCGGCGCGAAGCCGTCGTCGGAGGTCAGCACGAACAAATTGGTGCCGGTCAGGCGCGGCCCGGCCTTCACGAAATCGAAAGCGTCTGCATGGGCGATCGCCTCGTCCGCCATGATCGCGCCGCTCGTATCGGTCAGTGCTTCAAGGCCGTTGGCGGCGAAGAAGCCCGCCGCCGTGTCGCGCGGCATGTGGCCGAGGAAGCCGATATTGCCGGGCGAGATCATCGCGGCGCCGAGCAGCGCCGGATCATGCGCCGCCGTGAGCGCCGTCACCCATCCGCCAAGGCTGTGCCCGACGATCGCGATGCGCTTCGGATCGATGCCAAGGCGCGCGGCATTGGCCGGGGTGCGCAGCCAGGCAAGCACCGCATCGGCATCCTCGAGGTCGTTCATGAAGCGATAGCTGCCCGGGCTCCCCCAGGAGCCGCGATAGTTGAAGGTGACCACCGTCCACCCGGCCCGCCGCATCGCCTGGGCGAGATCGAGATTCTTCTCATGGCCGGGCAGGCCGTGGCACAGCACCACCACCGGATGCGGCCCCGCCCCCGCCGCGACATAGGCGAGGCCGTTGATCGCCACGCCACCGCTCGGGATATGCAGCACCTCCATACGCGCGGGATGCGTCGTATCGCGCACCGGATCAGTGAAGATCGCCGCCGGCACCTCCTGTGCCGCCGCAACTTGCCCGGTCGCCGCGATCGCCACCGCTGCCAAGGCTGTGATCCAGGTTTTCATCGGCTTGCCCCCTCTTCGGCTTGTGCCGCCAGCGTATCAGATACCGACGTTCCGAACGCGATCAAAACGGCCATCCTCACCGACCATACGCCCACCTGCTTACAGGCATGACAAAACTCACGCGCGCGAGGAGCCCGTCTTCATTCGATTCCCCTTCGTGAAAACCCGGCAAGCCCGCCGATATCCATGTCGATTTATGTCACATGTCGTCTCCACGTCGCGGGCGCGCGCGGCACCCCGGCCGGTCAAACGAACCCCGACACCGCAACAATGCTTGTCGCGCCATCCTGCCCATTGCACCCTGAACGGCATGCCCGATCCTTCAACGGTTCTGCTGATCTCCTTGATGGATCCGGACGCGCCACCGGGAGGGCGGGAGCTTCTGTGCCGGCTCAACGCGCGGGTGCTGAAGATATTGTTCGGCGAGTCCCTGACGGTTCACCGGCTGACGAAGAGATCAGTCGCCGGCCTGATCGACACCATGCGCGGGCATCCGGGCGAAGCCGACCGGCTGGAAACGGCGCGCATCCTCGCCCGGATCGGCGACGTCTCCGCAGGGCAGGTATTCGTCGACGGGTCCAGCCTCGGGCATCTCGTCCCGCCGATCAAACGCGCCTTTCCCGACGTCCGGGTGGTCACCTTCTTCCACAATGTCGAGGCGCGCTTCTTCCTGGGTGCCGTCCGGGCGAAGCGAACGGTTCTGTCGCTTCGCCTCCTCGCCGCAAACTATGCCGCGGAGCGCAACGCGGTGCGGCACAGCGACGCGATCATCTGTCTTTCAGCGCGGGATTCGGAGGGCCTGAGTCGCGTCTATGGCCGCGGCGCCGACTATATATCGCCCATCGCGGTCGAGGACGCCCTCCCCTCGCCTCGCCCCGGGCCCCTGTCCCGAAGCGAGCACTACCTGCTTTTCGTCGGCGGCGCCTTCTACGCCAACCGGCGCGGGATCGAATGGTTCTTGCGGGAGGTAGCGCCGCGATCCCCGCTGCCGGCCATGATCGTCGGGCAAGGCATGGAGGCCCTGCGCGGGGAATTCGGCTCCTCACCCACCATCCGCATCGTCGGCGCCGTTGACGATCTCGCCCATTGCTATGCCGGCGCCTGCTGCGTCGTCGCGCCGATCTTCGAGGGATCGGGCATGAAGACCAAGGTCGCCGAGGCACTGATGTTCGGCAAGCGCATCATCGGCACCAGCGAGGCCTTTTCAGGCTATGCCCCAGCCGTCGCCGCGGCCGGATGGCTGGCCGAGGACGCGACCGGCTTCCTGGCGGCGATACGGCACGCGGCCGGGGCCGACCTGCCGGCGTTCGACCCGGCGTCGCGTGCGCTGTACGATGCCTCCCACTCCTTCGCCGCCGCGATGAATCGCATGGCGACGATCATGCTTCCGGCATCGGATCGCCCCCGGGTTGCAGCCGAGACGA
Organism: Candidatus Sphingomonas phytovorans; assembly: GCA_029202385.1. Classification (NCBI taxonomy): domain Bacteria; kingdom Pseudomonadati; phylum Pseudomonadota; class Alphaproteobacteria; order Sphingomonadales; family Sphingomonadaceae; genus Sphingomonas; species Candidatus Sphingomonas phytovorans. Next base: position 5,288,025 of record CP119314.1, on the reverse strand, counting down.
TGGTGCGGGGAATGACGACGCCCGTTTCCTGAACGCCGCCGCGACCGGGCCGGTCCCTGTCGCGGCGGCGGATCGGATCATGCCTGCCTGAACACCGCCTCGATCCGCGTGTTGCGATCGATCGGCAGTTTGATCGACTGCCCGGTCTTCTCGACTGTCTTGCCGCCCTGGCTGACCACCCAATGGTCGATCACCGTCCCCGCACTTGCCTCGACAACCGCGATCTCCGTATCGCCCTGCTTGCCGTCGAAGATCCGATAGGTTTCCGTGAAGCCGTCAGCCGACAGGGCGGGCAACGCCAGCGCGGAGAAGCCGTCGGACGTGGCAAGATCGAGCACTATCTGCTTCGATTTCGCCTTCACGCTGCTGACGACCATCGTCAGGTCGATCCGCTTTATCTTCGGCGCCGGCTTGTTGCCGCGCAGGTTGAACGCCGCCTTCAGGGTCAGCGTCGTCCAGGCCGAGGGCATCGCCATCTTCTGTTTGATCCGGTCGTCGGCGTCGTCGAGGATCAGGTTCATCAGGTCCTTGGCCAGCGCGCTTTGCTGCGCCTTGGTGATGGTGCCGTTGGAGAAATGATAGCGATAGGACTTCACCAGCGAGACCGGCAGCCTCAGGCCATAAAGCTGGTCGTCGTTGCGCACGATCCCCAGCTCGCCGATCTCGATGATGATCTCGACATCGCCCTTGTCGGGCAGATCGGCTGGCGTCCCTTCGAAGACGATTCGATTGAGCCTGATGTCGGCCATCATCTGCCGCTGCCAGTCGGGCTCGACCGCGCCGAGCCGGAGCGTGCTGATCTCGGCGCTGACGCCCTCGTTCAGCAGCTCGATCGGATCGCCCCCGGTGTCGCCGTCGATGACCAGGTCGACGTCGCGATCGACCATGTCGAGCTTTTCCACGTCCTTGATCAGGCTCGCGCGGATATCGGCAAGGTTGCTCTTGAACAGCGGCTTCAGCGTGGCGACCCGGTCGCGAACCTCCTTGTCCGTCCATTTATGGAGCGGCTTGTCGCTCAGCAGCGTGTTGACCTGCTCGTACAGCGTATCGAGCGACCAGTTGACCTCGACCGATTTGAGCAGCGAGGATTCGAACGCCCGCACCAGATTGTACAGCGCCTCGGTCAGCGCGATCCGGGCGCGGTTGCGCATGCCAGCGATCGCGGTGAACGCATTGGCGTTGAGCATCCGGGTGCGTGCCGACGCCTCCTTGTCGAACAGGCCTGCCAGGCTGTCCATATTATCGGCGAGGTCGGCATAGCCCTGACCGACCTGCTGGCCGAGCTGGATCACCTCCTCCTGGACCGAGGCGCGTTGCTCGATGACCTCCTTGATGTCCTTGGACAGGGCCTTCCATGCCTCGTCCTTGGCGGCGAGTTTGGCCAGTTGCGCCTCGATCTCCGCTTGGGGAAGCTGCATGCTCTCATAGGCTTTCTTGAGATGCGAGGCGGCGGGGGCGAGCCCCTTGCCAACCGTCGACCAGGCCGAAGGCTTGGTTTCGGACAGCTTCTTGATGTCAGCGACGCTCAGCTTCTTGCCGCCTTCCGCGCCGGCCAGTTCCTTCGCCTCATCCTTGGCCTTCTTGATGACCTCGTCAGCGTCCTTCTTCGCCGCCTTATAGGCATCGACGGTATCGCCCAGCCTCGTCTTGAGCGAGGCCATCACGTCCTTCGGGTCCTTGTCGAGCAGGTCGGTGGCGTCCGCCGCCATCGACGCGACACCGCCAAGGATCGGCTGGCCCACCGGCACGACCTGGCACAGGGCGGCCGCCAGGTTCGCGGCGAACTTGATCTGCCCCTTCTTCGCCATGTCGTTCGAGGCCTCGTTGTAGAGGCGGGTATAGGTGACGTTGAGCTTGCCCTGGATCTCGTCCTGCGCCTTGCCCAGCGCAGTGATGCGCTGAGTCAGCGCCGCCGACTTCGCTTCGGCGCCGCCGATCTGCTCGACCAGCTTCGCATTTTCCTTGAGGATCAGCCGCGCGGCGGCCTCGCTGCTTTCGGCCCCTTCCGCCTGGGAGCGCTGCTTCTCGACCACCCAGCTGGTGAACATCAGCACTTCAAGCGCCATGTCGACCTCCATCCGATAAAGCTGGAAGGAGCTGGAAAGCGACAGCAGCGGCGTATAACCTGCTGGCTTGCCGAAATAATCGAGGTGGGAGGCGAGCCGCTGGGCAAGCGTCGCCAGCTCGGTCTGGATCGACCGCCAATAAGCGCCGTCCTTGGCTTTCCAGGCCTTGTTGGCGGTCGGGAGCGGTGACAGGAAGGCGTCGGCATACACATCGACCAGCCGCTTCGCCTCGTCGCGCTGCTCGGTCAGGTAGCTTTCGCGAATATAGCCCATCGTGAGCGGCACCAGCGTCGGATGGAGCCAGATCGCTGCGTCAGCTTCCACCACCTGCTCGGCTATCGGTGCTGCGTCGGTGCCCGCCTTCCCTTCCGCATCGCTGCCGTCCTTTGTGCTGTATTCGGTGACGGAGACCTTCGCGCTCTTCGAATTGTCGTCGTCGCCCCACAAGTGGAATTCGTGATAATAGGTGCAGTCGTAGAACACCGAAGCACGCGGCTGGCCGCCCTTCCCGCCCACGGCCTTTGGCGCGCGGGGTCCCGCCTTGCCCGGCTTGCCCGACCACAGTTTCGCGATCGCCGGCTGGTTGGTGACCAGCTTGCCGGCCGCCCCGCCATTGCCGGAATCCCCGGGGGCGATGCTCGGCTCGCCATTGGTGGGCGGCACGGTCGTGCCTTCCACATTATTGCTGCCCTCGAAGAACTCGGCCACCTTCCAGATTCGCCGGATGCCCAGCACCTGCCGGTCCCCATGCTTGTCGAGCTTGACGGCGACCGTCGTCTTCATGCCGCTGTCGATATAGGATCTCCGGTCGACATAATCGCTCGAGAGATAGAGATAGCCTGAGGCGTTCTTGCCGTCCGCGCCATTCTGCCCCTTGCCGCCGCCCTGGCCGTCCAGCCCGTCGGTGATGACGCGTTTGCGGCTGGTGCCCTTCGGGGTGACTATTTCGCTCGCATAGATGCTGGCATCGCCGCCCGCATGGCCGTTGGCGCCGTTCGCGCCGGGCGTCTTGCCGACCGAATCCTGCGCCTTGGGCGTCGCCCAGCCGGGCGGGCTGGTATCGATCCGCCCGTCGCCCTCGAACTCGATCCTGCGGGCATAGATGGTCAGGTCGCATTCGGGCAGCCACCAGTCGCATCGGACGGTCAGCGTATCGCAGATGACGGTCAGCTTCGCGACCTTCTGCCAGCCCTTTTCCCGCGCGTTGCCGGCAAGGCGGGTTTCGCGGGGTACCGAGGTGATCCCGAACAGCGTCTGCTCCGGATCCTGATCGTCCAGGATGACATGCAGCCCGGTCGCGGTCTTGTGCTTCTCGTTCTGCGTGCTGTTCTGAACGGTGACGTCGTTGATCTTCGCGATCCCGCCCGATCCCGGCATCGAATGGAAGAACCGAAGCTGGTCCTGGATCGTCGACGGCGGCTTGAGACTCATGTTTCGCATTCCCTCCCCTGGCCGGCAACATGATCGGATCGATGCGGTTCCTGCTGGCGGCGATCAGCGCCGCGAGGCCCGCTCCCTCGTTGCCGGGCAGGAATATGCAGAAATTTGCCCGCTGGCTGGGCGTTTTCGGCACCGGAATGGTGGCAATTGCCGCGCCCGCCGCACGAGGCAACGGCGCAGCGCTGCCTCATTCCTGTGCGCGGTCTCGCCGCTTGATCTTCCGCACCTCGGCGAGCTGCCCCTGCAGGATCGAGAGCGCATCCTGCTCGTCCGCGCTCAGCCCTTTGAGATCGACATGCTTCATCAGCACCTCAAGCGCGTCGCCGATCCGGCCGAGCTGGCGGCCATAGCTGCCGACCTCGTCAAGGATATCCTGCTCGACCTCCGGTTTCGGCGTCGCGCCGAGATCGATGTTGATGAAGCCATATTGCGCACCCGGCTGATAGAAGGTCATCGGGTTGATCGCCTGCCACAGCTTCTCCGGCGCAAGGGAGAATTGGAACGATTTCATTGCTGCCTCCATCCCGGGAATTCGGGAAAGCCTAGCGCGGATTCGCGCCACGACGACACGCCTTGCGACCAAAGACCGACAGGCGAGATCGGCGATCGACCATGCCCGCCATTCTGGCGGCGCGAGGATAGCCCTGTGCCGCGCCCCGCACTAACGTCGCTCGCATCCGGGGGGATCGGGCAAGGAGGGGCATGATGTCCGACGGATGGACTGAATCAGCGAAAGCCTGGATCGCCGACATGGGCGAAGTCGGGGATTTCGGCCGGGCCTGGGTGCTCGACCGGCCGATGCTCGAGCGTGTGGCCGCGGGCAGCTTCACGTCCGCGCTGGATGTCGGCTGTGGCGAGGGCCGCTTCTGCCGCATGCTCAACGCGACGGGCATTCAGGCGATCGGCGTCGACCCGATCGCCGCCCTGATCGAGCAGGCGCGGCGGAAAGACCCGGACGGCGACTATCGGATCGGCAGGGCCGAGATGCTCGACTTTCCCGAAAACTCCTTCGACCTGGTGGTGAGTTACCTGTCGCTGATCGACATTCCGGACATCGCCCGGGCCATATCGGAGATGGCGCGCGTGCTCCGGCCCGGCGGATCGCTGCTGATCGCAAACCTCACCAGCTTCAACACCGCCGGGCAGCCCGAGGGATGGGCGCGCGACGGCAAGGGGCGGCCGCGTTTCTCGATCGATCGGTATCTCGAAGAACGGGTCGACTGGGTCGCCTGGCGCGGCATCCGCATCCGCAACTGGCACCGGCCGCTCGGCACCTACATGGCGTTGCTGCTGGAGCAGGGCCTGATCCTGCGACACTTCGCCGAACCCGTCCCCTATGGCGGTGACGCCGCGCACGTCGCCCGCTACCGCCGCGTCCCCTGGTTCCTGATCATGGAATGGCACAAGCCGGCCTGCTGAGAAGCACGCCGCAGCTTATTTTCCATCAACCATGGCCACGCACCCCTCCTTAAAGGCTCGGCAATCATATAAGGTGCCGGTGTTCCGTCCGGGGGAGAATTCATGCGCCGCGACGCTCGCCTTCCGATAGCGCTCCTGCTCGCCGCGGCTCTTGGCGGGTGTGCAGCCACACCCGCGCACCGCCCCTCGGCGATCGTCGAGGTTCCCGCCGTCCCCGACAAGCAATGGCAAAGGCTGATCGTTGCCGAGGATTCGGACCGGCTCGCCACGTTCGGTACGCTCTGGTCGACCGCGCTCGCTGCCGCGACGCCGCGTTTCGCCGCCGCGCTGGCGCGGGAGGGCGCGCTGCTCGACCCCACCCGCGCGCTCGGCCACCCCGCGCTGCCGCCCGGTTCCTATCGTTGCCGCGTCGTGAAACTCGGCGGGGAAGGCCGGAGGGTGCCTGCCTACCGCACTTTCCCGGCAACCTTCTGCTATATCGGCGGCGAGGGCACCGGCCAGTCCTTCACCAAGCAGACCGGCACCGAGCGTCCATCGGGCTGGCTCTACCCGGACGATGATACCCGCTTCATCTTCCTCGGCGCCTATGCAGAGGGCAATGCCAAGGCACCGATCTATGGCGCCGAGCGCGGCCGGAGCGCGCTTGGCGTGGTCGAACGCATCGCCCCGTTCCGCTGGCGGCTGACCCTTGCTCCGGTCGACCGGTCAGCGCTGCTCACCATCTACGAGATCACGCCGGTTCCGGCCGAACAGCAGCTTGCGGAACACGAATAGCGGCGCGCAGCAAAAGGGCGGGCGCGGGCGCTGCCGCACCCGCCCTTTCACCATTGCATCACGTCGATCAGAACGCCTTTACAAGGCCTGCCATCGGCCGGAGGCTGTGCGCCGCGCCGAAGGTGTTCACCTCGCCGCGCACGCGGATGCCGCTCTTGGTGCCGACCTCCACGCCGGCGCCATAGGTCATGGCGTGATAGTCGCGGCTATTGTCGCCGAACTTGTCGAAATTGGCCCATTGATAGCCGACCTTGCCGTAGAACAGGCCGTTCTGGCCCGCGCGCACGCCGACCCGGCCCGCTGCGCCATATTCCCAGTCGATGTCACCCGAGACACCCTTGATGACATTGCCTTCGATGCCGACGAACAGGGGGCCCGCAACCGTTGCGTTCACGCCGACGACACCCTGCACGAGCGCGCCGTTCAGGCGGTCGTTGCGATTGGGCGATTGGGGAATGCCGGCATTGCGTTCGTTGTCGAACTGCTCCCAGCCGCCCATCACGCCGACATAGGGCTCAAGGCGGGAGGTCCGGGCGCCATCCGATGCCGCCGATCCATTGTCCTGCGCGACGGCTGGGATGGCGACGAACGCGGCCGCCGCGGCGGTCACGATGAAAAACTTGCGCATGGGTACACCTTTATCTGTTACTCCCCGGGTATCGGACGCCTCGCGCATCCCGACATCGCCGAGGTCCGTCCCAACCCATCAAGTCCCAAGCTGTTGCACTGCGGTGCAAATAAGCTCCACCGAGGCCGATATTGCGGCTTTCGGGCAACGGTTTCTGTCGCCCCGATGAACGAAACATGGCCGAAATCAGCCATTTTTCGGCAACCGCGAGGCGGATCTCGCTGTAACCGTGAGCCCCATTTCCGACACCGGCTACACTCCGCAGCCGTTCCGCGATTTGACTTCCCGGCGATGGATGCCCACTCTGTCACCATGCCTGTTTCAGCGCGACAGCGGCAGAGCCGCCACCATTCGGGACAACTTCCCGCGCGTACCTAGCCCGGGCTGCCGGCGGCGTTCGTCCGCCCCAGACCCGGGAAAACAAGCATCCCTCAAGCGAGCCATCCCGCGTCATGCGGCAAGGCCGCAGCATGATCTCCGCGAAACGAAAGCCCTTTCCCCGTGACCAACCCTGCCCCTGCGCGGCCGCCCGAGCGGCCGCCAATCCATGTCATCGACAGCGAATATGACGCCATCGCAGCGCTGGCTCTCCAGGCCCGGCACCGCCAGCCCGAGGTCGCCGGATTGCTGCTGGCGGAACTCGATCGCGCCGAAGTTCATACCGCCCGCGAACTGCCGGCACGCATCGTCTCCATGCATTCGGTCGTGACCTTCCTCGACCGGGGCAGCGATGCGAGCCGCACCGTCGAGCTGGTCTATCCGCAGGAAGCCGATATCGACGCCGGCAAGGTCTCGATTCTTACACCGGTGGGCGCCGGGCTGATCGGCCTTGCGCAGGGCGATTCAATCCTATGGCCGGATCGCGACGGCCATGAGCGGTGGCTCGAAATCGTCGACGTTCGCGCGCCGGGCGCCTGAGGCATGGAGGAGCTCGCACGCCACCGATGCCATGGCGACGACGGTGCGACCGTGACCGTCGTCGAATATCGCTACGTCCATATCGGCCAGTCACAGGGCGGCACGCCACGGCGCTACCCCGGCGCGCGCCAGATGGCGCTCACCACGGGGCAGGCAGTACGGTACGTCGACGCTGAAACCTTCGAGGTCGTCGGGAGCGGGGAACTGCTCGCACGAATCCGCTGAAGGGACGCCGGCGAACGCTCCCCGCGCGTCGCTATTTGCCGAGCTGACCGCGGATCGCGCCCCGGGGAAAGCTGGCATTGTGGACGTTGACATAATAGTCGCCCGGGTTCGAGGCGATCGCGCCTGAAACCTCGGCCGTCACCGGCTTGCATCCTTCGGAGCTGCCAGTCGTCGGCGGATCGAACGGCACCACCACGGGACCCGAGACCCCCGCCGCGCCCTTGTGGATATGCGCCATCGTCGCGGGCTCGATGCCCGAGACCTTGAGCGTGTAGCAGACTTCGTTCCTGTCGGTATCCACCGTCACGGTCGCGCTGCCCGTGCCGTCGGCATCGGTCTCGGCGTTCCCCGCGAGTGTCGCCTTGAGCTTGACGGGATCGGCGGCACATGCAGGCGTCACCGCCATTGTCGCCGCGAGAGTGAGCAGGATCAGTCGCATCGCGTTTCCTCCTAGGTCCGTGGCGCCGCCGGCATGGTGCGCACGCAGCCGCTATGACGGCCCGTTTGTGGGCTTGGCGCCATCGCGGGTCAATGACGGAAGGCACCACCCCGCATCGGCTCGTTTCACCCCTGCGGCGTGCCGGCGCCGCCGGGTGGCGCGATATCGACGCTGCTCAGCAGTCGATCATAACGGGATCGGCGGTGGCGCTCAGCCCCTCGGCGATCGCCAGGCCAGCGATCGCGCCGATCAGGGCCAGCACGCCGAGGCGCAACCAGGGCCCATGGGCGCGCGGTGTCGGCACCGTGGGCTTGTCCCACCCCTGCCCGCGCCCCTCGCGCGCCCGTGCCCTATGCCATTGATGGTCGTACCGCATCGCCTCGCTCTTCGGGCACGCTTCTAGGCCGGATTGGTAACCCGAATGCTAAGACCGCGATATCCTCGCCAAGAAAAGCGGCCTAGCTCAATCAGTTCGTCCGATTTATCGCAGGTTACGCCCGCGCACCCTCGGCCACGCCCCCCGAATTGTGTCTGAGCGCCTTGAGGACGGTATCGACGATGGCGTCGGCATCGAGGCCAGCCTCGGCATATTGTTTCTCGGGCTTGTCCTGGTCCTGGAAGGTGTCGGGCAGGCGCAGGGTGCGGATCTTCAGGCCAGCATCGACCAGCCCGGTGTCGCTGGCCAGCGTCAGCACATGCGCGCCGAGCCCGCCGATGGCGCCTTCCTCGATCGTGACCGCAACCTCATGCGTGCTCAGCAGCTTGCGGATCAGCGCCTCGTCGAGCGGCTTCACGAACCGAAGATCGGCGACCGTCGTCGACAGCCCCCGCGCATCGAGCGCGTCAGCCGCCTTCAGCGCCTCGCCAAGCCGCGTCCCCAGCGACAGGATCGCCACCTTGTGCCCCGTGCGCACGATCCGACCCTTGCCGATCTCCAGCAGCTCGGGAACCTCGGGCAGCGCCACCCCGGTGCCGTTGCCGCGCGGATAGCGCACCGCGATCGGCCCTGAGTCGTGATGGACGCAGGTATGCGTCATGTGCACCAGTTCCGCCTCGTCGGCCGCCGCCATCACCACGAAGTTCGGCAGGGTCGCCAGATAGGTCACGTCGAAGCTGCCCGCATGGGTCGCCCCGTCGGCCCCGACCAGCCCGGCCCGGTCGATCGCGAACCGCACCGGCAGGTTCTGGATCGCCACGTCGTGCACCACCTGGTCGTACGCCCGCTGCAGGAACGTCGAGTAGATCGCGCAGAACGGCCGCATCCCCTGCGCGGCAAGACCCGCCGCGAACGTCACCGCATGCTGCTCGGCGATGCCGACATCGAAGAACCGGTCGGGATAGGCCGCCGCGAACTTGTCCAGCCCGGTCCCCGACGGCATCGCCGCCGTGATCGCGCAGATCCTCGCATCGCTCGCCGCCTCGGCGACCAGCGCCGCGCCGAACACATTCTGGTACGCCGGCGGCCCCGGCGGCGCCTTGGCCTGCGCGCCGGTGATCACGTCGAACTTCTGCACCCCGTGATATTTGTCCGCCGCCGCTTCCGCCGGCGCATAGCCCTTGCCCTTCTTGGTCACCACATGGACCAGGATCGGGCCTTCCTCCGCATCGCGCACATTCTCCAGCACCGGGATCAGCTGGTCCAGATTGTGCCCGTCGACCGGCCCCACATAATAAAAGCCCAGCTCCTCGAACAAGGTCCCGCCCATCGCCATCCCGCGCGCGAACGAATCCGTCTTCTTCGCCGCCGAATGCAGCGGACGCGGCAGCTTGCGCGCAAAGCGACGCGCCAGCTCCCTCAGGCTCAGGAACTCACGGCTCGACACGATCCGCGACAGATAGGCCGACAACCCGCCAACCGGCGGCGCGATCGACATGTCGTTGTCGTTCAGGATCACGACAAGCCGGTTGCCCGCCCCTTCAGCGTTGTTCATCGCCTCATAGGCCATGCCCGCCGACATCGCCCCGTCCCCGATCACCGCGATCGCCTTGCCCGGCTCCCCCTTGATCTTGTTCGCGATCGCAAAGCCAAGCGCCGCCGAAATCGAGGTCGAGCTGTGCGCCGCGCCGAACGGATCATACTCGCTCTCGCTGCGCTTCGTGAAACCGCTCAGCCCGCCGCCAGCCCGAAGCGTCCGGATCCGGTCTCGCCGCCCCGTCAGGATCTTGTGCGGATAGCATTGGTGCCCGACATCCCAGATCAGCCGGTCTCGCGGCGTCTCGAACACGTAATGGATCGCCGTCGTCAGCTCCACCACGCCAAGACCAGAACCAAGGTGACCGCCCGTCACCCCAACCGCCGCTATCGTCTCCGCACGCAGCTCATCCGCCAGCTGCCGCAGCTTCGCCACAGGTAACCCGCGCAAATCCGCAGGCGTGATCACCGTATCCAACAACGGCGTTTTAGGAACGTCAGACATCATGCCCATTTAGCGAACGAGATGATGGGTGTCGATTGCTGCAACCGCTCAGATCGTTTCTTGACGAAGAGCGCACCGGATCGTGACAATAATGCAATGCATCCTCTCACCAGCCGACTCGCCGTTCCGGCGGACATTCCCGCCATCCGCGCCCTGATGGCACGGTCGATCGCGCAGTTGCAGCAGGGTTTCCTCAACCCTTCCGAAATCGCCGCGAGTCGCGCTGTGATGGGCCTCGATACGCAGCTGATCGAGGACAGGACCTATTTCATCATCGAATCCGGCGAGGCGATCGCCGGTTGCGGCGGCTGGAGCGCGCGGGCGACACTTTATGGCGGAGATCACAGCGCGGCGCTGCGTGACCCGAAACCGCTCGATCCGGCGCAAGACGCGGCGCGAATCCGGGCGATGTTCACTGATCCCGATTTCGCGCGACGCGGAATCGGACGCCTGATCCTGTCCTTGTGCGAGGGGGCTGCGCGACAGGCAGGATTCGCCCGGGCGGAAATGATGGCGACCCTGGCGGGCGAGCCGCTGTACCGGGCCTGTGGCTATGCCGAGATAGAACGCGTCACTGCACCGCCGACGGGCGGCATCGCCGTCCCACTCGTGCGCATGGGCAAACCGTTATTCTAGGCCCTTATTCTAGTCGCAGTCGGCGCACTTACCGCGCACTTCGATCACCGGCCGCACCGGCGAAAAGCCGGCAGCCTCAGCGGCGGAGCGGACTCCGCTGGTGATTCGATCATTGTCGAGATGAGTCGTCTGGCCGCAGGTATCGCAGACCAGGAAGATGCAATCGTGCAGGCAATCGGGATGCGCGTTGGCGACATAGGCGTTCGAGCTTTCGACTCGCCGCGCCAGATTTGCCCCGACGAACAGGTCGAGGATACGGTACACGCTGTTGGCGGCAACCCGCCGCCCTTCAGTCTTCGATACCGCCTCGGCAATGTCATAGGCGGAGGCCGGCTTGTCGAAACCGGCAAGCGCCTCGAAGATATGGGCACGCATCGTCGTCCACTGCTCGCCCGATTTCTCGAGCGTCTCGCGCGCTACCCTGGAAAGGTCGGCGCCCTGGGGCTCGTGATGGTGATGATGTGCGGCCATGAGAGTCAATTTAGGCATTGCCGCCCTCGGCGGCAAGCACGGTGCCGGCAAATGGGGCTAGTAAGTGGCGCGGCGGTTCAGATCATGGCCCAGGGCCAGGATCGCCACGCCGATCAGCGTCCAGATCGTCTCAGTGCCGCCGTCATGCGGCATGGTAATCGCGCCCGCCATGATGCCGAGGCCAAGCGAGCCGACCACCGCCGGCATCATATAGCCATGCGCGAAGATCCCGCGCCCCAGGGCGAGCACGCCGAAGCCGATCGCGAACGTCAGGCCGATTTCGTGGAACAGCGGATTCAACAGTAGCCCGCCGGCGGAAGCCGCCAGGGCAAGGAACACGGAGCTGGCGAGGCAATGCACCGCACATAACCCCGACAGTCCGATCGCGAACCGATCGAACCGCGACTCGAACCACGCAAAGGCGGGCGAGGAAGAATGGGCATGCGCTGTCATTGCGGGGCCCATGTGGCATAACCGCCCAAAAGTTACAATATATCATCGATATTTTTCGTCCGACCGCTCGTCACAATCCCGAATCGACGCGCGCGGGCGATGGGTCTAGGAGCGGGCCATGCTTCAGGCTTCCTCGCTCGCCCATCCGTCGCGGCCGCGCGCCCTCGCTGCGTGGCTCTTCTCGGTCGCCGGTCTTATCGTCCTGATGGTCGTGATCGGCGGCATTACCCGGCTTACCGAATCGGGGCTGTCGATCACTGAATGGAAGCCGATCAGCGGCATCATCCCCCCGCTCACCGACGCTGCGTGGCAGGCCGAGTTCGACAATTACAAGCGAATCCCGGAATATACCCAGATCAACCATGGCATGACGCTGGCCGGGTTCAAGTCGATCTTCTTCTGGGAATTCGTCCATCGCCTGCTCGGCCGACTGATCGGCCTTGCCTTCGCCCTGCCGCTGTTGTGGTTCGCCGTTCGGCGACGGATTCCACCCGGCTATGGCTGGCGGCTGGTCGCCCTGCTCGCCCTTGGCGGGCTCCAGGGCGCGATCGGATGGTGGATGGTCGCCTCCGGCCTGTCGGTGCGCACCGATGTCAGCCATGTCAGGCTCGCCGTCCATCTGATCACCGCGCTCGTGCTGCTGTCCGGCCTGGTGTGGACCGCGCTTGATCTGCGCGCGCTGGCGGAAAGCCGGCTGGCCGTGCCTGCCTCGCTTCGTCCGCTCGCCCTGGCCGCGTTGCTGCTGCTGTTCGGCCAGATCATGTTCGGCGCCTTCACCGCTGGACTCGACGCAGGCTATGCTTTTTCGAGCTGGCCGCTGATGGGCAACACCCTCTTCCCCGCCGGGGTCGCCTTCATCGAGCCGATCTGGCGCAACGCGGTCGACAATCCGGTGGTGGTGCAATTCATCCACCGCTGGTTCGCCTGCGTCGCGGCCACCGCGCTGATCATGCTTGCGCTGCGGTCGATCAGGCAGGGTGCCGGCGTCGCCGGCCGAATGCTCATCTGGCTGGTGGTGCTGCAAATCGCGCTGGGCATCGCGACCCTGCTCAGCGGCGTGCAGATCGTGATCGCCATCGCGCACCAGGCGAACGCGGCGCTGACCCTGATCGCGGCGACGTTCGCCGCCCACAGGATCGGGCGCGCAACGCGGTGAGCAGGATCCGCCTCGTCCGCACCACCTTCGGCAACGCGGACGAGGCTGCGCGCGTCGCCCGGGCGATGATCGAGGGCCGCCTCGCCGCCTGCGCGTCGCTTTCCCCGACCCACTCGATCTATCGCTGGCAGGGCGAGGTAGAGGCAGACGACGAAACGGCGGTCCTGTTCAAGACCACCCCGGATCGCGCCGCCGCGCTCAGCGCCGCGATCGAAGCGCGGCACAGCTACGATCAGCCCGTCATCGAGGCATGGGAAGCGGATGTCGACCCTGCGGTCGCGGACTGGGTCTATGCGGAAACAGCCAAGGTATCCTGATACCCGTCATGAAACCGGCCTTTCGCTTGACTTTTTTACCCCTTCCTCACATTAGCCCGCCATCAGCGCCGTCCCGTGGGGGCGGCGCATGTCGTTTGAACGAAAGAGGTCTGGCCCCATGAAGGCGCTGATGAAGACCACCAAGTCGGTAAAGCCGCACGAGGTGGAGAAGAAATGGCATATCGTCGATGCCGACGGCCTGGTGGTCGGTCGTGCAGCCTCGATCATCGCCAACGTCCTGCGCGGCAAGCACAAGCCGAGCTTCACCCCGCATGTCGACTGCGGTGACAATGTCATCGTCATCAACGCCGACAAGATCCGGTTCACAGGCAACAAGCTCAAGGACAAGGTCTATTACAAGCACACCGGTTATGCCGGCGGCATCAAGGGCGTGACCGCGGGCAAGGTGCTCGACGGCCGCTTCCCCGAGCGCGTGCTTGAAAAGGCCGTGGAACGCATGATCCCGCGCGGTCCGCTGGGTCGCGAGCAGATGCGCAACCTGCGCGTCTTCGCCGGTGCCGAGCATCCGCATGCAGCACAGAACCCTGAAGTCCTCGACATCGGTTCGATGAACCGCAAGAACAAGGTGGGCTAATTGATGTCCGACAATCGTCAGTCCCTTTCCGATCTCGCAAACCTGACCAGCCAGCCGGCGCCGGTCGCAGCCACCTCGACGGTTCTCGCCGGTGACGAATATGCACCTGCCGCTCCGGTCGTCGTGCGCGAGCCGATGCCGCTGCGCGAGCAGATCCTCGACAAGCAGGGCCGCGCCTATGCGACCGGCCGCCGCAAGGACGCCGTCGCCCGCGTCTGGATCAAGCCGGGTTCCGGCAAGATCACGATCAACGGCCGCGACCAGGAAGTGTATTTCGCACGTCCGACGCTGCGCCTCGTCATCAACCAGGTGTTCGGCGTGACCGAGCGCGAGGGTGCGTATGACGTGGTCTGCACCGTCAAGGGTGGCGGGCTTTCGGGCCAGGCCGGTGCGGTCAAGCATGGCATCAGCCAGGCGCTCACCAAGTTCGAGCCGATCCTGCGCGCGCCCGTCAAGGCCGCCGGGTTCCTGACCCGCGACAGCCGCACGGTCGAGCGCAAGAAGTACGGCCGCGCCAAGGCACGCCGCAGCTTCCAGTTCTCGAAGCGCTAAGCGTTTCTCGACTGCGCGAACAGGGGCGGTCCGGCAACGGGCCGCCCTTTTTCGTTGCCTATTTGCCCGAGTCGAGCGCGGCCACGGTCCCGTTCGCGACCGCCGCGTCCCTCATCGCGGCAGCGGCGCGCTCCGCACCCTCCATCGCCCGCAGGACGTTCCCGCCCGCCAGCTTGGCGATGTCGGCGTCACTCCAGCCGCGCCGCATCAGCTCGGCAAGCAGCGCCGGGTAGGTGGCGACGCTTTCGAGTCCCTTGGGCAGATCCGGCACGCCGTCGAAATCCGATCCGATCCCGACATGATCGGGGCCCGCGACCTTCGCGATGTGATCGATATGATCGGCAACCATCGCCAGCGTGACCACCGGCATGGGGTGCGCCTTGTCCCATTCGGCCAGCGCCGCCTTGGCCGCCGCCGGCTGGCCGAGATAGAGGCCGCTGAACGGTGGCGCGTTGTAGCTCGCGATCTCGCCCGCGCGCGCCGCATCCCAGCGCCGCCGCGCCTCGGAGATATAGCCGGGCGCGAAATTGACCATCACCACGCCGCCATTCGCCGCGACCTGGCGCAGCACCGCGTCGGAGACGTTGCGCGAATGATCGCACAGGGCCCGAGCGCTGGAATGCGAGAAGATGACCGGTGCCTTCGACACGCGCAGCGCATCGACCATCGTCGCCTCGCTGACATGGCTCAGATCGACCAGCATGCCGAGCCGGTTGAGCTCGCCCACCACTGCCTCGCCGAACTTGGTGAGGCCGTCATGCTCCGGATTGTCGGTGGCTGAATCCGCCCAGGCGATCGTGCGCGAATGAGTCAGCGTCAGGTACGAGGCACCAAGCTTGCGATAGGCACGCAGCACGGCGAAGCTGCCGTCGATCTGGCCGCCGCCCTCCACGCCGAGCATCGAGGCGACCTTGCCCTGCGCCTGGATGCGCCGGACATCGGCCGCCGTGACGGCCGGCTCGAACACCTTCGGATAGCGGGCGAAGATCTGATGCATCAGGTCGATCTGCTCGAGCGTCTCGACGACCTGCTCGGTTTCCGGCAGCCCGGCGGAGACATAGACCGACCAGAATTGGCCGCCGACATGCCCGGCACGCAGCCGATCGATATCGGTATGATATTTCGTGGGATCGAGCCTGGTCAGGTCGATGGTCCAGCGCTCGTCCCTGGCCTGCCCCACCAATGTTTCAGCCCAATCGTTATGGCCATCGATCACTGGGCTCCGGGCGAGGACGCGGGCGATCCGCGCGTCGATGTCACTGGTCTTGTCGGGAGCGGCGGCCATCAACAATGGCGCGAGGGCGAGCAGAAGGGCTGGTTTCATACCGCGAGCATAGATCGCGATGCCGGCGGCGCAAGCCGCGCTTCGCAAGCTATCGCTCCATCAATCAGCGCTCCCCTTTTTCGAAAGGGTCGATTAGCTTTCGAAGCAGGAAGGAGATGCGCATTGGCTTTGGAGGACCCCGTGACGGCTCGCATCGTGGCGTTCCTGGAGCGGATCGGCATCCCCGTCGAAACCGACACGGTGCCCGAAGGATCTTTCCTTCCCGCAATGGCGATCAGGAACGGCGCCGTGGTCTATGATCCCGCACTGCTCGAATGGCCTGGCGATCTGCTCCACGAAGCGGGGCACGTCGCGGTTACCGATCCTGCGTTGCGCCCGACCCTCAACGAGGTGCGCTCCGATCCTGCCGAGGAGATGGCCGCCATTGTCTGGTCCTATGCCGCGGCGCTCGAGATGGACCTGGATCCGGCGATCGTATTCCACGAGCACGGCTACCGAGGCGGCGGCGATTCGATCCTCGAGAATTTCACGGCCGGCCGTTATTTCGGCGTACCGATGCTGGAATATTACGGCATGACGCTGACCGAACGCTTCGCCGAGGAACGCGGGATGGCACCCTATCCGTTCATGCTCTCCTGGCTGCGCACCCGGACGAGCGCTGAATGACCGGCATGCCTGGTCACGAATGGATTGCGTTGCGCATCTTCGGATCGGGGTTTCAAAACTAGCCTCAATGGAGCAGCCGGGCCTCGCGGAAGGGATGAAGCACCGCCGCTTTCCGAGGCGCCGGCCCGCCCAGGATCGCCGCCAGCGCATCGTCGATGCGCGGATAGTGGAAACGAAAGCCGTGGAAGACCGCTTTCACCGGAAGCACCTTCTGCCCGCCAAGCATCAGCTCCCCGGCCAGATCGCCGAGTAACAGGCGAAGCGGCAGTGCCGGGAGCGGCAGGGCCGCGGGACGACCGAGCGCGCGACCGACAGCGCGGGCGAAGTCGCCATTGCTGACGGGATTGGGCGCGGTCGCATTGAGCGGGCCGCTGATCTCCGGATCGGCCGCCGCGGCGACGATGAGGCGCACCAGATCGTCACGATGGATCCAACTCGTCACCTGCCTGCCTGTCCCGATCGGCCCGCCCAGCCCGAATTCGAAGATCGGCAGCAACCCGCCCAGCATCCCGCCGCTTGAAGCGAGCACCAGCCCGGTGCGCAGCAGCACGACACGGGTGCCAGCAGCAGCAGCGGCGCGCGTGGCCGCCGCTTCCCAGGTCGCGCAGACATCCGCCGCGAAGCCCCTGCCCCGCGCCACGGTTTCGTCCAGGATCGTGCCGTCATCGATGCCGTAGAAGCCGATCGCTGAACCGCTGACCAGAACCGCGGGACGCCGATCGAGCCGTTCGAACAACAGGCCGAGCGCTCGCGTCACATCAAGCCGGGATTCGACGATCCGCCGCCGACGTGCCTCGGTCCAGCGGCCGCCCGCAATCGGCTCCCCGGCGAGATTGATCGCGACGTCGCAGCGGAAGTCGTTGGGCAGAGCCGCAAGATCGGTGACGATCCGTACCGGCGTGGCAAGCCCGAACGCATGCGCCGGATTGCGAGTCAGGACGGTCACGTCGTGGCCGGCCTCGACAAGCGCGGCGACCAGACGGTTTCCGACGAAGCCGGTGCCGCCAGTCACGAGAACCGCCTGCCGGCCCGGCAATGCTTGCGCCAGCTCAGCAGCAGGGCCATCGCCGAGCCGCTCGTTGCGGGTCGCGGCGAGCAGGTCCCGCACGCCCGAGACCACCGCGCCCGCCGCAGCGATGGCAAGCAGGATCGAGACAACGCCATGGCCGTGGAGGACGATCGCGTCAGGCAGACTCGCCCAGCCAACCAGCACCGGCACGAGCATGGCGAGCAACACACCGTAGTTGAGCGTCAGCAAGGTGTGAGTCACCCGTTCGCTCGCCGGCAGCGCCCGGATGCGATCCTCCTCGACGAAATCCCACAAGGTGATGCCCGTCTCGACCGCCAGTGCTGCCAGCAGTACCAGCGCCGGGACGCCGTGCAGTTCAGTCCAGCCCAACGCAAGGAAGACCACCGCGTAGATCAGGTTCCGCGCGCCGTGGAGACGAAGCTCGGTCGCCTGGCCCGGCTTCCAGGGCAGCCGCAGGGTCAGTTCATGATGATAGAGCGTGTCGAAACCGCCCATTGCGATCTGGAGCAGCAACAGCGCTACGAAGACCGGATCGTTCATCTCGCATCTCCCGGGCGGTATTCAGTGAACATGCCGCATTGATGGACCAGCGCGCCGAACCAGGGATGGTCGAGCGCCAGGGTGAAGGCGAACCAGCCATGGTCGCAATCCACATGACCGATGCTGAGCCGGCCGGGGCTGAGCCAGCGCGGCAGGCGCAGCCGGAGGGGGCCAAGGCGCCAGAAATAATGGTCGCTGTCGAAATACAGCGCCTCGTTCTCGACCCGCAGCCGGAGCGCGATACCGAAACCCATGCCGAGATATTCCTCAAGCCCGGTGGGGCCGGCGAAGCGCTTGGAACTGTGGATCACCTGCGGAAAGCCCGCGCGGCGACTGTACTGGCGAGTCCAGAACTGACCACCGCCGCTTGCATCCTCGGTCACGCACACCGCCGCCGCGACGCCGGTGTCGGTGCTCAGCGGCAACGGCGCGCCGACCAGGCGGCAGGCCTGGGCGAAAGCCCAGCCGAGCCTGCTCATCCGGCACTCGGCGATCTCTCCGACATAGCTGATCGTCTGCGTCGCCAGCGCCTTGCGTCCGAAGCGGGCGCGTACGGCAGGCGGCAGACTGGCCCAGCCAGTCTCGCCAAGCAACTGGCGGAAGCGCGGATCGACCATGGTGACGCCGGTACGCGGGGCATACTGCGGAATGGGGACCGGACGCGCTGCAAGGGTTGCCATCTCTTCCTCTTGTTCCGGTTATTTCTGTTAAATCAGAAATTACAGATTATGCGGACAGAGTCAAGAACCCTGCCGTGCCGAAGGGGCTGATTGCGAACCGATCGGCGTGCGTTTCTCAGACAGGTCGATCGCGACCGAACTGGCCGCTCCATCGGGCCGACCGGCCTTGCGTCGTATCGATATTGCCGTCGACGGGCGGATGATCGACAACGTCGCATCACTTCTGATCAATAGGGGAATGCCATGCGCCGTCTGTTCCTGGCTGCTTTGATTGCCACGATACCGGTTTCAGCCGGAGCCACGCCGACGAGCGATCTCAACTCAGTGATAACCGACCATTGGGCATGGTATCTGAAGTCCAATCCGATCTACGCGACCACGCTGGACGTCCATGATTATGACGACCAGATCGGGGATTTCAGCCTGGCGGAAGCAGACCGCCAGGCGGCGCAGGCGGGAGTCTTCATCAAGCGGCTCGACGCGATACCGACCGCTCAGCTCTCCCTGGAGGAACAGACCAACAAGGCGATCCTGCACCGCATCCTTTCCGAGCAGATCGAAGCCAACAGCTTTGGCGAACGGATGATCACCTTCTCCACGCTGGGAAGCTGGTTCCAGAATTTCGCCGGGCTCGCCGATGTCGTGCCGGTCCGCACCAGGGCCGATTTCGTGAGCTATACGACTCGCCTCTCCCTGTTCCCCAAGGCGAACGCCCAGGCGCTCGCGGTGACCCGGCAGGGTGTCGAGGGAGGCTATGTCCTTCCCTGCGCCGCACTCGCCGGCTTCGAGAAGACGATCACCGGCGTCATCGCCGAGAACCCCGAGGACTCGCGGTTCTTCGCACCGTTCAAGGGCAACCGGCCGGCAGGAATGACCGAGACCGAGTGGAACGCCATGAAGGCGAAGACAAAAGAACTGATCAGCGGCACGCTCAATCCCGAATATCGCAAGATCGACGATTATTATCGCACCAGCTACCTGCCGAAATGCCGGGCGACCTATGGGGTTTCGGCGCTTCCCCAGGGCCAGCAATATTACGCTTTCCAGGTTCGCCAGCAGACCACGACCGAGATGACGCCGGGCCAGATCCATGAGCTCGGCCTCGGAGAGGTGAAGCGCATCCGCGCCGAGATGGATTCGATCGCCCAAAAAGCCGGCTATGCCAGTCGCGAAGCGTTCATCCAGGATCTGCGGAGCAACCCCAAATATTACCCCAAGAGTGCCGGCGAACTGATGAGCGCGGCGGCGCTTCAGGCGAAGCTCAACGACGGCAAGATGCCGACGCTGTTCGCTACCCTCCCCCGGCTTCCTTATGGCGTGCGTGCCGTCCCCGCCGAGACCGCTGAAGGAACGACCACCGCCTATTATATGCCGGGATCGCCGCAGGCCGGTATTTCCGGCACCTACTACGTCAACACTTCGAAGCTGAATCAGCGCCCCCTGTACGAGCTACCGGCGCTCACCAGCCATGAAGCGGTTCCCGGCCATCACAATCAGATCGCGCTTCAGCAGGAAATGAGTCTCCCCGATTTCCGCAAATATGTTGCGGGTTTCAACGCCTTTGTTGAAGGCTGGGGGCTCTATTCGGAACATCTCGGCATCGAGATGGGCATCTACGACACACCCGAAAAGGACATGGGCCGCCTGTCCTACGAAATGTGGCGCGCGTGTCGCCTGGTGGTGGATACCGGGCTTCACGCGCAGGGCTGGACCAAGGAACAGGCAGTTGCCTTCATGAAGGCCAATACGGCGCTCACGGATGCGAATATCGATGCCGAGGTGAACCGCTACATCAGCAATCCTGGCCAGGCACTCGCGTACAAGCTCGGCGAGCTCAAGATCCTCGCGCTCCGGCACAAGGCGGAGTCGAAACTCGGCCCGAAATTCGACGTGCGGCGATTCCATGACGCCGTGCTTGGACAGGGCGCGGTTCCGCTCGACATTCTCGACGCGCAGATCGATCGATGGATCGCGAGCGAGCAGGGCGCCCCTTCACCGCAGAAGCAATAGATTGCCATCCCCGATTGCCCCGGCTCGCGGAAGCGGGTCGGGGCAGTCAGCCGAATTCGGGCAATCCTATTCAATCTTCTCCTTCGGCAGCACCATATCGGGCTCAGGACCGAGCCGACGGAGCACCACGTCGAAACGGCCGTTTTCGATGCGGATTTCGTTGAACGACGGCGGTGTGTCGCGAGTCCGTTCGGAGAGCGTCCCCGCCCCGATCATCCGGATCTTCCGGCCGCCAGCTTCGCGAACGACGTCGAACGGATCATGGACATGACCGGTCAGCACCGCATTCGCGCCGGCCGCGGCCAGCGCCTTGAACGCGTCAGCCCCATTGCGGGTCGAGGAGCGCATCCGCTCATGTGCCCCGATCAGCGGGTGATGACAGGCGACGAAGACCAGCGCATCCTTCGGCGCAGCCTCGACCAGCGCCAGCGCCCGTTGCAGCGCGCGAGAACTGACATGCCCCTTCGACCAGTCGAGCCGCCACTGGGCCCGCGCTGTCGTGACCATCGGCACGATCGCCACACCGGGCAAGTCGAGCGGCCGTTCGATCAGGCGTTCGATCGCGCCGATCCGGTCATAGGGGCGGAACAACCGCGCCACGGGATTGAAATAGGGCAGGTCGTGATTGCCGACCTCCACGGTGACCGGCACGCCCAGACCCTGCAGCCAGGCAAGACCGACGGCGAATTCACGACGCCGCGCGTGCATCGTCAGGTCGCCGGTCATGATCACAGCATCGGGCTTCTCGACCTGCACCAGGCCATCGAACCAGGCGATCGCGGCGCGGTCCTCGCGACCGAAATGCACGTCGCTGACGTGGAACAGGCGGATCATCCCCGCGCCTTCGTCGCGATGAACATCTCCCGTCCCATGCCACCGCGAATGACGATATCCGGATCGAGCATCACCGGCTCGCCATCGAACAGCGCCAGTGCCGGCCGGGTTCCGGCGATGCGGAACCGGGTTGCGCGGACCTGTGTCACTTCCGCTGCAGCGACCCAATCACCGGTCAGCCACTCCCAGCCGAGCGACGCGATCGACCGCCAGTCGCGTGCATCCACGGCCGCCACATCGAGATGGTCGGCCTCCGGCCGCACGAACACCGCCTGCGCATGATGGCGGAACCCGGGCACGCCGGACAGGCG
Organism: Candidatus Sphingomonas phytovorans; assembly: GCA_029202385.1. Classification (NCBI taxonomy): domain Bacteria; kingdom Pseudomonadati; phylum Pseudomonadota; class Alphaproteobacteria; order Sphingomonadales; family Sphingomonadaceae; genus Sphingomonas; species Candidatus Sphingomonas phytovorans. The sequence goes on along the minus strand of CP119314.1, from coordinate 5,266,163 downwards.
GATGCCCCCTGAAAAGGTCCGGCGCCATGCCGTCCTGATCGCACGGACCAGGCCACGGACCCGGCCGGCACGCACCAGTTCGCGTGCGCGTACCCAGGTCGCGGCAGGGCCCAGGATCAGTCCGACAAAGGCACGATGCGGACCAGCTTCGACCATCGGCAAGGCGACAAGGCGTCCCTGCGTCCCGGCAGCATGGATGATCGCCACCGGCTCGGCGTCGCCATGCAGCAGCTTGGCCAGCAGGTTCATCGTGCCGCCTGGCAGGATGAGGATCGCGCCTTTCCATTCGGCCAGCGCGCAGGCAGCGGCGTTGATCGTGCCGTCCCCGGCGAACAGGACGACCGTATCGACCCCTGCCGCCTCCAGTTCCGCGGCCTGGGGCAGATCGTCCGCCGGGAAGGCGGTTCGTCCGGCCAGCGCGAGACCTTGTTCGACGAATACAGTCTCGATCGCTACCGCCTTTTCCGTCGTTGCCGTGCCGGAGGCGGTGTTGGTGATGAACCACAGTTTCTGCATGGCGATCCCAACGCGCGAGGGAGAGAATGGTGACGCATTGTCCCGGACGGGATAGGCAGCACGCGAAAACAGCGGAGAGACTCGTGCCGAACCTGTATGACCGTTTCGTCGCATGCTTTACACCCCGGCTCGACGAGCCGTTCATCGTTCGACCCGACGGCACGTCGATCACCTACCGCGATCTCCATGCCGCGACGGGACGGATCGCCAATTTGTTCGTGTCGCTCGGGATCGGACGCGGCGACCGGATCGCGATGCAGGTCGACAAGTCGGCTGAAGGGCTGCTGGTCTACCTAGCGACACTGCGGATCGGGGCGATCCACCTGCCGCTCAACCCGGCCTATACACCCCGCGAGCTCGACTATTTCCTGCGCGACGCGGAGCCGACGCTGTTCGTGTGCAGCCCGGCGAACGAGGCGGTACTCGGGCCGCTGTGCCGGGAGATCGGCATCCCCACCGTGATGACCCTGGGCAAGGCAGGCGATGGCAGCCTGCCCGAAGCGGCCGAGGCGATGCCGGCCGATTTCGCGACCGTCGATGTGGCGGGCGACGAGCTGGCCGCGATCCTCTATACCTCCGGCACCACCGGGCGCTCCAAGGGCGCGATGCTCACTCACGACAATCTCGGCTCCAATGCCGAGACACTGGTCGAGCTCTGGCGCTTCACGCGCGACGACGTGCTGCTCCACGCGCTGCCGACCTTCCACACTCACGGCCTGTTCGTCGCGACCAACATCATCCTGCTCGCGGGCGCACGGATGATCTTCCTGCCGGCGTTCGATCTCGACGCAATGATCCGGCTTATGCCGCAATGCACCGCGCTGATGGGCGTGCCGACCTTCTATTCGCGACTGCTGTCTCGACCTGAGTTCACTCGGGACCTCGTCAGCAACATGCGCCTGTTCGTCTCGGGTTCAGCGCCGCTGTCAGCCGAGGTCCACCGCGAGTTCAGCGCCCGCACCAGCCACGCCATCCTCGAACGGTATGGCATGACCGAGACCAACATGAACAGTTCCAACCCCTATGACGGAGACCGGGTGCCGGGAAGCATCGGCTTTCCGCTACCGGGCGTGGAAATCCGCATCACCGATGCGGAGGCCGCAACGCCATTGGCGCAGGGCGCAATCGGCATGATCGAGGTCCGCGGGCCTAACGTCTTCAAAGGTTATTGGCGGATGCCGGAGAAGACGGCGGAGGAGAAGCGTGCCGACGGGTTCTTCATTACAGGCGATATCGGCAGCGTCGACGAACGCGGCTATCTGTTCATCTCGGGCCGGCAGAAGGACCTGATCATCTCCGGCGGGCTCAACGTCTATCCCGCCGAGGTCGAGGCGCTGATCGACGAGATGGCGGGAGTCGCCGAATGCGCGGTGATCGGGGTGCCGCATCCCGATCTTGGCGAGGGCGTGGTCGCTGTCGTCGCGGCCAAGGCACCGGGCGCCGTGGACGCACAGGCAGTGAAGGCAGCGCTGGCCGATACGCTGGCGGCGTTCAAGCGACCGAAACAGGTATATGTGGTCGACCAGCTACCGCGTAACGCGATGGGCAAGATCCAGAAGGCCGAATTGCGCAGCACCTACGCTCGAACCTTTGCCGATTGAGCCCAGATGATGAAGGAAACCACGATGCTGCCGGCCCGTACCTATAGCGTTTCGATCGATCGCGACTGGCGCGCGCTGTACGACGAGATCTGGCGCCCCGGCTTTTTCGCGAAATGGGCGTCCGGCCTTTCCGAATCCGACCTCCGGACAGACGGCGATGCCTGGCTGGCCGATGGGCCTGAAGGTCCGATCCGCATCCGCTTCACGCCGCATAACGACTATGGTGTGATGGATCATTTCGTCGATCCGGGCACCGGCGGAGAAATCCACATTCCGTTGCGTGTCGTGCAGAATGGTGCGGGCGCCGAGGTGATGCTGACACTCTATCGCCAGCCGGACATGGACGACGAGCGGTTCGCGGCCGACGCGAAATGGATCAACCGCGATCTCAACACGCTGAAGTCGCTGTTCACGCCGCAGCGAGGTCGTTGACCGGGCGGGCACGAATGTGCGAGTGGGCGGCGGATCGGACGTAGGCGACGCCAGCCCCCGGACCGATCGCGCGGGTGTAGCTCAATGGCAGAGCAGAAGCTTCCCAAGCTTACGACGAGGGTTCGATTCCCTTCACCCGCTCCAGTTCTTCGGCTCTCCAGCCCGCATTCGGCACGCTGAGGCCAGGTCGACCGCGCCGTCAACGAACAGCGCAATGGGGGAGAAACGGGTTCAATGACGACGAACGCACCTCGAATCGTGATTCTCGGCGGCGGGCACGCCGGCGCAAATGCCGTCGCCTCGCTGCGCCAGGCCGGGCACGACGGCGAGATCGTGATGATCTCCGACGAATCGGTGCTGCCCTATCATCGCCCACCGCTTTCCAAGGCCTATCTCAAGGGCGGCTCGACGCTCGAGGCGCTCTATCTGCGCCCGGCCAAATTCTACGACACCAACAATATCGAAGTATTGCTCGACGCGCGCGCGACCGGGATCGACACGGCACGCAAGATCGTCGCGCTGGCCGACGGGCGCGAGATCGCGTGGGAATTGCTGATCCTCGCCACCGGCTCGGTCGCTCGTCGGCTCGATGGTCCGGGCGCCGACCTGGACGGCGTGCACGTGCTGCGCGACGTCAAGGACGCTGAGGCGCTTCACGCGCGGATCGGCGCGGGATCGCGGCTGGTGATCATCGGTGCCGGCTATATCGGGCTCGAAGTCGCTGCCTCAGCGCGCGACCTGGGCGCGGAGGTCACCATCCTCGAACGCGAACCGCGCATCCTGTCACGCGTGGCGTGCGAGGAATTGTCGGGCTTCTTCCATCGCTTCCATGCCGATCGCGGCGTGGTGTTCCGCACCGGCGTATCGGTCGCCGCACTTCACGGGGAGAAGGGCGAGGTTTGCTCGGTCGAGCTTTCCGACGGCGAGGTGCTGCCCTGCGACGCGGTGCTGGTCGGCATCGGCGGGTCGCCCTGCGACGCGCTGGCGATCGGCGCCGGCCTGCAATGCGACAATGGCGTGATCGTCGACCTGGCGGGACGCAGTTCGATCCCCGGCATCTACGCGATCGGCGACATGACCCGCCGGCCGATGCCGCATTATGGCGACCGCATGTTCCGGCTGGAAAGCGTGCCCAACGCGGTCGACCAGGCCAGGGCCGTGGCGGCCGACATCATGGGCAAGCCCCTGCCCGCACCCGACCTGCCGTGGTTCTGGTCCGACCAGTATGAACTGAAGTTGCAGATCGCGGGCGTGCCGTTCGACGCCGACCGCCAGATCGTGCGGCACACGCCGGACAAGGCGAACAGCTTCTCCATCTTCCACCTGAGCGGCGACCGGGTCGTCGCGGTCGAGGCGGTCAACGCGGCCGGCGATTTCGTGGCCGGCAAGAAGCTGATCATGGCCGCGCAACCAGTCGATATCGCCAGACTGTCCGATCCGTCGATCGCGGCGAAGACGCTGCTGGCGACGAGCGGCGACTGACGGCGGAAGGCCCGGCGCGATCAACCCCTTCTCCCTCCCTGGAGCAGGGAGGGATCAGTTCACCCAACCCGCTCGAAGCTGACCGTCCGCTTGTCGGGATCGGCCGCGAGCAGCTTGACCTGAAGCGCGTCGCCGGGCTCCACCTGATGCGCCACGACACGTGCCACCACGGGCAGGTCGCGAAGCTGCATGCGGGCGCCGCGATCGTCCAGGTCGGTGACGACCGCCGGGAACACCTCACCCTCGCGCCCCTGGAGCATCGTCGCCTCGGCCATGTCGATCACCGCCCGGTCGATCTGGCCGCCCAGCGCATCGGCGCGGGCCATGACAGACGGCAGTTGCGTGAACGCGGCCGTCACCACATCCGGCACCGGCTGCCCGTTGGCGATCGCCAGCGTGGCGCGCACGACATAGCGATCGGCGAGGCGACGAAGCGGCGCGGTGGCATGGGCATAGGTCGCGGCCATCGCCGCATGCCAGGGCACCACGCCTTCGCGATAGGGCACATAGCTTGCCCCCTCCCCGGCGCGGCGGATCGCCAGCATGAAGGCGGCCTGTTTCGGATTCTTGGCATCGAGCGTGCGATCGAACTGGTCGAGCGTCGCATTCTCCGGCCATGTCAGCCCGAAGGCCCGCGCGGTGAGACGCAACCGCTTGACCGCTCCCTCATTAGGCGCGGCCATCACGCGGAACAGGCCGGTGTGGTGAGCCTGGAGCGCATCGGCAATGGCGAGGTTGGTGGCAAGCGACATCGCCGCGTTGCGCACCTCCGATTCGAGCACCGGACGGAACAGCAGCTTGAAGCGGCCGTCGCCGATCGAGTCGACCTCCTGCTCGGGCGGATCGACGCGTGCCGCACCGCGCCGGTCCTCGGCGGCCTGGATACGCCGCGCGAGTTCGCCGAAATCGGCCGGGAGATCGCTGTCACCCACGCTGTCATAGGCCAGCTTCGCCCTGCTGCGGATGACGGCACGCTCGGCACCGTCGAGATTCACCGCGCCGTCGGGCGCGACGCGCACGGTGAAGATCACCGCCGGCCGTGGACCAGCCGGCAACAGGCTGGCGGCACCCTCGGCCAGCACGGGCGGATAGAGCCCGGCCTTGCCATCGGGAAGATATTGCGTCGCGCCGCGCCGCCATGCCTCGGCATCGAGCGGATCGCCGTCATCGACGAACCACGCGACGTCGGCGATGGCATAATGGAGCAGCAGGTCGGCACCGCTGCGATCGATGGCGAAAGCCTGATCGAGATCGGTCGAACTGGCCGGGTCGAGCGTGACGAAGGGCTGGTCGGTACGGTCGACATGCCCGGTCGGCGCGCGCTTCGCGGCAGCCTCGGCGGCGGCAAGCACGGCGGGAGGAAAGGAGTCCGGCACCTGATACTGGGTGCGGATCGCGGCAAGGCCGGCGGCCAGCGCGTTGTTGGGATCGGCGAGCGCCTTCATCGATGCATGCGGTACACCGTGGACGGGGCGTGGGGAAGACGGATGCTGCCAGAACATCGCGAGGGAACAGGAGGCGTGCTGGTTCGCTTAGAGAAATTCCTGCCGGCCGTTCGTCCGGCTCCCCTTTGCACGGGAGCGCCGTCGTTGAAGAAGAATTCCCTGATCCTCATCATACTGGGCTTGTTGCTGCTGGCAGTGGGTACATCGATGCAGTTTGGCGGCACCGCGCCCAAGGCCGATCCCGCGCTGGTGCAGCGATGCCAGGAACAGGCCCGGGAACGGGGCATGGACGCGGCAGCGGCCGCTCAGTGCGAGAATACGGCGTTCGCGACAGCGCTTACCGCGACCGACGCCGATGCTGCGGCGCGGGCGATCAGCGCGGCGAACGGCAGCGAGATCGGCGGCACCATGCTCGCGATGTTCCTGATCGGCCTCGGGCTGATCCTGACGATCGGCGGCGTCATAGCGCGGCGCGCGCAGCGGCGCTGACACATCATTTCAACAGACCAGGGGCATTGGGTACAAGGACCCGTCAACAGGAGAGGAAAAGCATGCGCAACATTGCAGTGATCGGGGGCCTCGCGGCGACCATATTGGCATTTTCCGGAGCGCCGCGCCTTACCGCGACGAGCGATGCCGCCGGTCTTCCCCAGGCGCGGAACGCAAGTTGCGACGACCCCAAGACCGCGTTCGACAATGTCTATTGCGAGCGCAAGGTCTATATGCAGGCCGACACTGACCTGAACGCCGCGTACAAGAAGCTTCGTACCCTGTTGAAGGTGGCGGACCGCGCCACCCTGCTCCAGTCGCAACGCACCTGGATCAGGCAGCGGGATTCGCGCTGCGGCCTGACCGAAGGCGCTTCGATCAAGATCGACCTGGTCTGCGCCAAGGACATGACGATCGAGCGCACCAACTGGCTGAACGACCGGTCGCGCGAATGCACGAGCTCCGGCTGCCGATCGAGCAAGCTGGACGAATAGGCGCGGTGCGACGCCTCCTGCCGGCGCTCTGCGCGCTGCTCCTGCTGGGCGGGTGCTGGACAGGGCTGCCATGGTTCGCCGCCTCGGAGGCGGTCACGGTCATTCCCGATGGCAGCTATCGCCTGGCAGAACCTGGCGCACCGCCGGAGGGAGCCGATGTCCTGCACATATCTCGCCAGAAGGATCGCTCGCTGCTGATCGGCGGGGCGGATGCGCCGTTGCGCGCGATCATCGTGCCGCTCGGCGGGGCCGCGGCCAATGCAAACCGCTATATCGTGCAGTTGCAGAAGCTCGATCCGCGCAGGCCGCCCAAGGCGATGTTCCTGATGCTCGACAACGAGCAAGGGCGGTACCGGATCGCCGTGCTGCGATGCGGATCGGTCGCCGCGGCGGCGGCGGAAAAATCGGGAGGCTCCGTGGTGCGCGATCCGCAATCGGCATCGACCTGCATCTTCGGGAATCGGGGCACGCTCGTCACGACTCTCCGAGCGGCGGCGGAGGCTGAACCGGCGCTTGATCTGGAGCTGGTGCGGGTTGACGGGTCAGACGCGGAGTGAGCCATTCGTCCTTGAGGCAAGGCGATGAAGACCGTGCGGACCAGCATTGTCAGACCCATGCAGTCATGTAACACCAGAGCATATCGACACAGCCAGACGGGACAGGTGTCTGCCATGACGTCCAGGATTCCCGCCCTTTGCTGGCTCATCGCCATCGTCCTGCTGGCGGCGCCTGCCGAGGCGCGAACCGGCCGGGCGAAGATCGCGCTGACGTTCGACGATCTGCCCGCGCTCACCATCCTGAACGACCAGCCCTATGTGAACTACCTGAACGATACGATCCTGCGCGGATTGAAGCGGCACAGGATCCCGGCGACCGGGTTCGTGAACGAATCCAAGCTCGACGAGATCGACCGGGTCCAGCAGATCGCGGTGCTCGGCAAATGGCTCGACGCGTCGATGGACCTGGGGAACCATACTTTTTCGCACGAATCCCCCAATAGCCTGGGTGCGGCTGGCTATATCGCCGATATCGCCAAGGGGGAGCCGGTCACCCGCGGACTGCTGGCGGCGCGGAACCGTCGCATCGGCTGGTTCCGCCACCCCTATCTGGAAACCGGGACGCCCGAAGCGGTGAAACGCGAAATCGACGAATGGTTGCGCGCGCACGGCTATCGCATCGCACCGGTCACGATCGATGCCGATGACTGGGAATTCGCCGAGCCATACGACAATGCCATCGCCCGCCGCGACGAACCGCGCCGCAAGCGAATCCGCGCCCAGTATCTCGATTACACACACAAGATGATCCGCTGGTATCGCACCGCCGCGCACGCTCTGTTCGGACGGGACATCGCCTATGTCATGCTGCTGCACGCGACGCGGCTTAACGCCGATTGCATCGATGACCTGGCCGCCATGCTCAAGCGCGAGAATTTGCAGCCGGTGAGCCTTGAAGATGCGATGAAAGACCCGGCCTATCGGACCCGCGATCCCTATGCCGGAAAGGACGGCATCGAATGGCTCGAACGATGGTCCATGGAACTGCACAAGGACCTGCCGTGGGACAGTTTTACCGATGTCCCCAAGGAGATCGAGGCCGACTATGACAAGGTCGATCGCGACCGCTGACGAGCGGATTTCGGCCCGACATTGGGATATGGTAATGTAGGCGACAGCGCGGCTCCAGCATCGCGGCGTACCGACCGGCGCCATGACCCGCCCGACCGCGCCCTTGCTTCGCCCGCTCCTGACCCTGTCGGGGCTTCTCTGCCTTGCCGCCTGCGGCGATCCGGCACCAAGCCCGACCGCGCCCAAGCCGGCCAAGGCGGAATCGGTCGCCCATGAATCCGAGCTGCTGAAACTGACCCTCGCCCCGGAGGCAGTGCAGCGGCTGGGAATCGCGACCGAGAAAGTCGAAGCGGGATCGGCGGCGCGGGTGCGGGCGACGGGCGGGGAGATCGTGGTGCCGTCCTTCGGCGCGGGCGGCGTGCCGACTAGTTCGGCCAGCAACCTTGCACAGATCGGCTCGCTACAGGCGGCGGCGGATGGGGAAATCGCGCGGACCCGGGCACAGCTGTCGATTGCGCGCATCACCTATGACCGCGCCGGCGCGCTGGTCCGCGAGGAAGCCGGCAGCGTCCGTGCCCGCGACGAGGCGGCGGCCGCGCTCGCCACCGCGCGGGCGGCAGCCGGTGCCGCAGCGGCGCAACGGCGATTGCTCGGCCCCTCTGTCCGGTCGATGAACAACCAGGATGCGCTCTGGGTACGTGTCCCCGTGTTCGGCACGGATGTCGGCGCGATCATACGCAGCCGGGCTGCGATGATCAGTCCGCTGGGCGATAGCCATAGCCGCACCTCCCGCGCCGCGCATCCGGTGCAGGCCCCACCCTCCGCCAATGCGACTGCGGGCACGGTCGACCTTTTCTACGCGCTCGACAATCGCGACCGGCATTACCGCGTCGGCCAGCGTGTGTCGGTGGCGCTGCCGCTCGACGGCGACGAGGCGGGCCTTTCCATCCCCACGGCAGCGATCGTCCGCGACATCAATGGCGGTGAATGGGTCTATATCCGGATCGCGCCGAACACCTTCCTGCGCCGCCGGATCGAGACAGTATCGAGCACTGAAGGCCGGGCGATCCTGTCGCGCGGGCTCGAGCAGGGTGCCGAGGTGGTGACCGATGGCGCCGCCGAATTGTTCGGTACCGAATTCGGGGCGGGCAAGTAGCATGCTCGCCTGGCTCGTTCGCGCCGCGCTGACTCAGCGTATCCTGGTCCTCGCCATGGCGGGGCTGCTGATCGTCCTGGGGCTGCGCGCCTCAAGCGACGTGCCGCTGGACGTCTTCCCCGAGTTCGCGCCGCCGATGGTCGAGATCCAGACCGAAGCGCCCGGCCTGTCGACCGAGGAAGTCGAAAGCCTGGTGACCGTACCGATCGAGACGGCGGTCAACGGGGTGCCCGACCTGGCGACGTTGCGATCCAAATCGGTGCTCGGCCTGTCCTCCGTCGTCATCCTGTTCGATCGCGGCACCGATGTGATCCGCGCCCGACAGTTGGTGCAGGAACGGGTGATGCAGGTGCAGGCTCGCCTGCCCGCCGCCGCGCGGGCGCCGGTGATGCTGCCGCCACTCTCCTCGACCAGCCGGGCGATGAAGATCGGCATCTCGTCGAAGAAGCTCGATCAGATGCAGCTTTCCGAGATGGTGCGCTGGACGATCCGGCCACGGCTGATGGCGGTGCCCGGCGTCGCCAATGTGGCGGTATGGGGCCAGCGCGACCGGCAATTGCAGGTACTGGTCGATCCCGACCGGCTGCGCGCGGCGGGCGTGACCCTGGCCGAGATACGCGCGGCGGCGGGTGATGCCGTGCTGGTTGGCGGGGGCGGCTTTGTCGACACGCCGACCCAGCGGCTGGCGGTGCAGCAGGCCGGATCGGTGCAGACCGCCGCCGACCTGTCGGCCGCTATCGTCAAGCAGAGCGGCGATGCGCCGGTCCGGATCGGTGATGTCGCGCGCGTGATCGACGGCCATGCCGCGCCGATCGGCAACGCCATCATCGATGACGGCCCCGGCATCATGCTGATCGTCGAGAAACAGCCGACCGCCAACACGCTTGACCTGACGCGCCAGGTAGAGGCGGCGATCGCCGAGCTGAAGCCCGGCCTGAAGGACGTGAAGATCGACACGACGATCTTCCGCCCGGCGACCTTCATCGAGCGGTCGATCGACAATCTGACACGGGCATTGATGATCGGCTGCCTGCTGGTCGCGGTGGTGCTGTTCGTGTTCACCCGCGACTGGCGGCAGGCGACGATCAGCCTGGTCGCGATCCCGCTGTCACTGCTCGGCGCCTGGCTGACCCTGTTGTGGACCGGCGCCACGATCAACACGATGGTGATCGCGGGGCTGGTCATCGCGCTGGGCGAGGTGGTCGACGACGCGATCATCGATGTGGAGAATATCGCCCGGAGGCTGCGGCTCAACCACGAGGCGTGCAATCCCAGATCGGCATTCGACGTGGTGTTCGGCGCCTCATTGGAGGTGCGATCGGCGGTGGTGTTCGCGTCGCTGATCGTGATGCTGGTGTTCCTGCCGATCTTTTTCCTGGGTGGCGTCGCCGGCACCTTCTTCCGGCCGCTCGCCATCGCCTATGTGCTGGCGATCGGGGCCTCGTTGCTGGTCGCTTTGGTGGTGACGCCCGCCTTGTGCCTGTATCTGCTGCCCAACGCGCCCTTGAAAGCGGAGCGCGACACATGGTTCGTCGCGGGGCTCAAGCGGCGCTATGCCGGAACCTTGCCGGGGATCATCACACGACCGCGACTGGCGATGGGGGTGATTGCGGGCGGGCTGCTGCTCTCGGCGGTGGGATATGCCGGCTTCAAGGACCAGTTCCTGCCCGATTTTCGCGAGACGGATTTCCTGATGCACTGGGTGGAAAAGCCCGGCACCTCGATCGCGGCGATGGACCGGATCACGATCGCGGTCTCGAAGGAACTCCGCGCGATCCCCGGCGTGCGCAATTTCGGCGCGCATATCGGGCGTGCCGAGGCCGCCGACGAGGTGGTCGGGCCGAACTTCACCGAGCTATGGATCAGCCTGGACCAGAAGGCGGATTACGACGCCAGCGTGAAGAAGATCCAGGAAGTGATCGACGGCTATCCCGGCCTGTTTCGCGACGTGCTCACCTATCTGCGCGAACGCATCAAGGAAGTGCTGACGGGTGCTGGCGCAACAGTGGTGGTGCGCATCTTCGGGCCCGACCAGATCGAACTGCGCGCGGCAGCGGAGCGGGTGAAGGCCAGGATCGCGCCGATCGCCCATATCACTGACCTGAAGGTCGAGCAGCAGGTGCTGGTGCCGCAGATTCAGATCCGTCCCCGCGCCGCCGACCTGGCGACGATGGGCCTGACCGCGGGCGAGGTACGCCGCCAGGCACAAGCGCTGGTGGCGGGTCAGAAGGTCGGCGAGATTTATCGCGACCAGAAATCCTTCGATGTGGCGATCTGGGGCGAACCCGGGGTGCGCGATGACCTGCACACGCTGGCCGACCTGATGATCCAGGCGCCAAGCGGGGCGCCCGTCCGGCTGAAGGATGTCGCCGACATCCGCATCGTGCCCGCCCCCAACGAGATCAAGCGCGAGAACGGCCAGCGCCGCATCGACGTGACGATGAACGTCAAGGGCTCCGATCTGGGCGGTGTCGCCCGCGCGGTCGAGGCGGCGGTGGCGGGCGTGCCGTTCGCGCAGGGCTATCATCCGCAGATCCTCGGCGAATATGCCGCACTGAAGGAATCGCGGCAGCGGCTGGCGATCACCGGATTGCTCTGCATGATCGGCATCCTGTTGCTGGTGTGGATCGAGTTCCGGTCACTGCGCATCACCGGACTGGTCGCGGCGAGCCTCCCCTTCGCGCTGGTCGGCGGGGTGATCGGCGTGGCGATCACCGGGGGCGTGCTGTCGCTGGGGTCGCTGGTCGGCTTCGTGACGGTGATCGGCATCGCCGCGCGCAACGGCATCATGCTGTTGTCGCATTACAACCATCTGCGCGACGAGGAGGGCGAGGATTTCGGCCCGGCGCTGATCGTGCGCGGCGCCGAGGAACGGCTGGTCCCGATCCTGATGACGGCGGCTTGTGCCGGGCTGGCGCTGCTGCCGCTGGTCGTTGCCGGCAACGCGCCGGGGCACGAGATCGAGCATCCGATGGCCATCGTCATCCTCGGTGGCCTTGTCTCCTCGACCGTGCTGACTCTGTTCCTGCTGCCGGCCTTGTACAGCCGCTTCGGGCGGGAGCGCCCGGCCAAGGATGCGTCGATCGAAGGAGTGACAGCATGATCCGCCGCCTGACGCCGTTCGCGCTGCTGCTGGCGAGTTCGGCCTGCATGACCGTGCCGGCACCCCCGCCAACCATCGCCCCGACGAGCGCCACCGGTCCATTCGATACCCTATCGGTCGCAGCGATCGCGCCGGTGCCGGACGACTGGTGGCGGCTTTATGACGATCCGGCGCTCGACCGGCTGGTGCGCGCGAGCCTCGCCGCCAATGCCGATCTGCGCGTCGCTTTCGCCAATCTCGATGGTTCCCGCGCGGCGCTGGCCCAGGCGCGGGCGGCGCGGCTGCCACAGGTGACGATCGAGAGCAGCGCCGGCATCGACAATCCTTCAGGCCAGCCCAGCGCGGCGAGCGGGGCGGCCACCGATTACGATATCGGCGCTACCGTGAACTGGGACGTGGACCTGTTCGGGCGGTTGCGCGCGGGATCGCTCGCCGCGCGGGCGGATGTCGAGGCGCATGCGGCGGCGCTGGATGGGCTGCGCGTCGCGGTGGTGGCCGATACGGTCGCGGCCTATGTCGATCTGTGCGGGGCGAACCGCGCGATCGCGGTGGCGCGCGAGGTGCTGGCGGCGCAGGACCGGTCGACAGCGTTGATCCGCGAACAGCTTGCAGCGGGCGAGGTCTCCCCGCTCGAAGTGTCACAGTCCGCATCGCTGCTGGCCTCGGCGCGTGCGGTGTTGCCTCCCTTCGAGGCGGCGCGGAAGAACGCGCTGTACCGTCTCGCCACACTGCAAGGCCTGCCGCCAGCCGAGGCGCGCGGCTTCGACCTCGTCTGCACCGCCCCGCCCCGCCTCACCCAACCGATTCCGGTCGGTGATGGCCAGGCGCTGTTGCTGCGGCGGCCCGATATCCGCGAGGCGGAACGACGGCTTGCCGCCGCGGCCGCGCGGATCGGGGTGGCCCGGGCCGATCTCTATCCCAAGGTCAATCTCGGCGGTGCGATCGGGCTGCTCTCGGGCGGGTTCGCCGCGACAGCCTCGCCCCTGATCTCCTGGTCCTTCCCTAATCAGGGCCCGGCACGGGCGAGGATCGCGCAGGCGCGGGCGAGCGAACGCGCCGCGCTCGCGGGCTGGGATGGCGCCGTGCTGCGCGCCTTGCGCGAGACCGAAACGGCGCTGGCCGCGTACGATGCCGAGGCACGGCGCAATGCCGATCTGAAGACGGTGCTCGACCAGTCGATGCTGTCCGCGCGCCGCGCCGCCGCCCGTGTCCGGCTGGGCGATGCCGCCTTCCTGATCCAATATGATGCGGAACGCACCCGCGCGACCGCCGCGCTGCAACTCGCCCAGTCCGATCTTGCGGTTGCGCAGGCGCAGGTAACGCTGTTCCGCGCGCTTGGCGGCGGGTGGCAGAATGCGCCCGTTCCCCTCGCCCCCGGAGCCACGGCGCGATAGAAGCGGATGATGCGGATCCTGATCATCGAAGATGACGCCGAAACCAGGCGCTTCGTGGCCAAGGGGCTGAGTGAGATCGGCCATCACGTCACCACCAGCGAGGACGGGCGCGACGGATTGTTCCAGGCCACCGACGGCGCCTTCGACGCAATCGTGGTCGATCGAATGATGCCCGGGCTCGACGGGCTGGCGCTGGTGCGCATGCTTCGGGCGGGCGGCACGACAACGCCGATCCTGATGCTGACCGCGATCGGCGGCATCGCTGACCGGGTCGAAGGGCTTGAGGGCGGTGCCGACGACTATCTGGTCAAGCCCTTCGCCTTTTCGGAGCTTGCCGCGCGCGTCCAGGCGCTCGGCCGGCGCCCGGCGGCGCAGGCCGAGCCCAACCGCCTCGCGGTCGGCGATATTGCGCTGAACCTCGACCGGCGCACCGTCGAGCGTGGCGGACGGCGCATCGCGTTGCAGCCGCGCGAATTCGCGTTGCTCGCCGAGCTGATGCGCAATCCGCGGCGGGTGATGACCCGCACGATGCTGCTCGAACGCGTGTGGGATTTCGATTTCGATCCGAAGACCAACATCGTCGAGACTCATCTCAGCCGCCTGCGCGCCAAGCTCAACGCCGGATTCGATACCGACGCGATCGAGACGGTGCGCGGGGCGGGCTACATGATCCGCGGCGGATGATGCGCACGCCCTGGCGATCGACCTTCGGCCTTGCCGCCTGTGTCAGCCTTGTCTTCGCGACCATCACGCTCGGCATCGGCGGCGTGGTGTATGAGGTGACTCACGAAGCGATCGAGGTACAGCTCGACCATCGCATCGCGACTGAAACCGAAGCGTTGCTGGCCGAAAGCGGCCAGGCCGGGATCGACCGGCTCGCCGCCGCGATCCGCCGGCGTGACGCCGCGTCGAGCACGGCGAGCCTTGGCTATATCCTCGTTGACCGGAACGGACGACGTGTAGCAGGCAAGCTCGATGCAGCGGCGCCGAAAGAGGCGGGATTCCGCGAGTTCCTCTATCACGAGCGTGGGACCAGGGTGGCGCAGGCCCTGACGACGTTGCTGCCGGGCGGCTTCACCCTGGTGGTCGCTGCCGACCGGGCAGTGATCGACGAGATCGACTCGACGATCCTCAAGCTGTTCGGCATCGCCCTCGGCGCGATGCTGCTGCTGGGGGTGGGTGGCGCCTGGACGGTCGGCGCCGTGACGCGGGCGAGGCTGCGGCGGATCGACCGTACTGCGCTGGCGATCATCGGCGGAGACCTGACCCGGCGCATGCCGACGGACGGATCGGGCAGCGAGTTCGACCAGGTCTCGACCACGCTCAATCGCATGCTCGACCGAATCGCCGCGCTGCTGGAAAATCTGCGCCAGGTGTCGAGCGACGTGGCGCACGACCTGCGCACCCCGCTGACCCGGCTGCACAACCGGCTGGACGAAGCGCTGGCAGACAAAGACGACGCCACGCGCCGCGAGGCAATCGAAGCGGCGGCGGCTGAATCGCGGGAACTGCTGGAAATCTTCGCCGCACTGCTGCGCATCTCCGAAATCGAGGCGTTCGGCGTGCGTAGCGCCTTCGTCACCCTCGATATGAGCGCGCTCGTCACCGAGATGCTGGACACCTATCGTCCCGACGCGGAAACGAGCGGCCATTACCTGACCGGCACGATCGAACCGGGCCTGGCGGCGGTGGGCGACCGCCGGCTGCTGCGCCAGCTGCTCGCCAACCTGCTCGACAATGCACTTCGCCATACGCCGCGCGGTACGGAGATGGAGGTCCGGCTGACATCGACCGGTCGCACGATATCGCTATCCGTCGCCGACAATGGACCTGGCGTCGATCCGGCGGAGGCCGGCACGCTGTTCCAGCGCTTCGCACGATCGGAGCGCAGCCGCTCCACACCCGGCCATGGCCTTGGCCTCTCCCTCGTCGAAGCGGTCGCAGCGGCTCACCACGGCGAGGCGACGCTGGATATGACCGACGGCTTCCGCGTCACCGTGACACTGCCCCGGCCCGGCTGAGCCCTATTTGGTCTCTTTCGCCCCGGCCTTGGTGAAATCGATCCTGATCCGCACCCAGGCGCCGATGAGCGGCTTGCCGCCGATCCGTGGCGGGCGGACGCGGAATTGCCAGGCGGCGAGGCGCATCGAGCGAGCCAGGCCTGAGCCGACCGGAGATTCACCGAGCTGGCGGCAATTCTCGACATGATAGTCGGCGATCGTCTTGCACGCGATCATCGCCCAGCTCCCGTACGGGACGCCGCTCGACGGGAGATAGGTCGAAAGCTCAGCATCGGTCGGCTCGCGATACCATTCGGCATCGTAGAGCCGTTCGCCGCCGGGCCCCTCGCCCGGCCCATAGGCGGAGCCGCTGTCCTTGCCGGCGCCGTTGTCGCCGGCGCCGGGCGCGTCATTGCCCCGCGTGGTCGGCAGTTTCGAGATATCGGCGGCGTGGAACAGATCGCCTTCGTTAAGCCACGGATTGACCGGGGTCGGCTCCGGTGCTGCCGGAGGAGTCGGCGAGGGCGGCGCTGGCGAGGCGCCACCGGCCGCCTGTTTCTTGCGCGAGACGGCGCGCGGACTTGGGTTCTTCTTGGCCTCCAGGTTGGCGTCGGGCGCGATGCTGAAGGTCTTTTCCTTTTCCTTCGGCGCCGGTGGCGCGAGATGCGGCGAGAGAGTCAACAGGCCGATCACGACCAGTATCTCGAGCACGAGCGCCAGCAGGAAGGAGGTGGCGCGGCTGCGAATCGAAGCGCGACGCCGGTCCGGCAGATCGTGGTCGGATGCCGAATCCATCGGCGGGAACGCCTAGACGCCGTGGACGCGCGCCGCAACGACCCGGTATCGACATGACATTCTTTTTAATCGCGCGCCCGGCTCGCGCTGCTCAGAACAGCCCCGGCACCTCGCGTTGCGGCGTATCCGGCCGTTCGGGCATCAGCAGCTCACGTTGCGGGCCGCCCCCGGCGACCGAGGTCCTGGCCGATTGCGCAGCCTGCCCCGTCGACTGAGTGGCTTGTCCGGCCGATGCCACCGCCGAACAGCTCCGTCCGGCAAGGAAATCGAGCGCGGAGCGAGTCGAGGCCTCAAGCGGATCGCCGAGCTGGTGGTTGAGATCGTCGGTTGCCTGGCAGCTTGCCTCCATGAAGGGCGCGAGCCCATCGAAATAGGCACCCTGGCGCGCGGCATTCTGCGTCGCGAAGGCGATCACGCGCAACCGGTCGTCGCACGCGGTGCGATCAAGCGCGATCTGGCCGACCGGCTTGCCATAGGTATTGGTGCCGATCAGCGCCGAGCGGTTGTGCAGGAAGGGCGTGAAGGCGTTGATGACGAGTTCGCTCGCCGAGGCGGTGCCCCCGGTGCCGATAAAGGCGAGCCGGGTCGGCGAGGTCGATTGCGGCTGCGGCGCGAACATGCGCGTCGCATTCTCCGACGATTTCTCCGGACGGAAGGTGACGTAGTCGAACACGTCCGAAGTCGAACGGTTACCGCCGAGCAGATCGCCCATCAGCTCAGCGATCGAGATCAGCCCGCCGCCATTGTAGCGCAGATCGACGATGATCTCGGTGATGCCCTGCGCGCGGAACTGGGCAAAGGCGGTGCGCAGGGCCGGATCGGCGGTGGTGATGAAGGTGCGCAGATTGACATAACCGACCTTGCGCCCGCCATCGTCGATCACCCGGGCGCCGTAGCGCGACGAAACCGGCGTCAGCGTGAAATCGGCCTTTGCGACGCTCACGTCGCGCGTGCCGGCCACATCAACGACACGCAGCACGCGGGTGGTGCCGACGGTATTGGGGCCAAGCGCGTTGGTCACGCCCGCCGTACCCTCCGCCGCGATGATCGAGCTGACGGTACGCAGGTTCGAACTATTGGTGCCGATCGCGAGGATCTCCGTGCCGCGATCGATGCCGGCGGCGAGGGCCGGCGCACCTTCGAAGGATTCCGTGACGGCAATGCGGCGCGCAGCCGTATCAGCGGCGAGCCGGAAGCCGAAACCGGCGCTCGACCCGGAATTATAATAGGCACTCTCCTCGGCAATCGAGGTGAGATAGGTGAAATAGCGGTCGCGGCGCTGGCTCCGCGCGGTGGCTGTCAGGGCGTCGAGATAGTCGCTGGCGGTCGCGTAGGGCGCGGGATCGAGACTGGCAGGGAGCGTCTCCGGGAAGAGATACCATTCGCGCAACTGCGCCGCGATCCAGTCCTGACGCTCGCGCAGCGAGCACCCGCTGGCCACCGGTGTCGGGGTGGGTGTCGGGGTGACCCCGACCGGCCCGCCGCCGCTGCTGGCGGTGGAGGAACCGCCCCCGCCCCCGCACGCGGAAAGCATCGCTACAATAGCCAGGAGCGCTATCGCCGGCCGGTACTTCATGAGACTTCCCCCTCACTCAAGCGGAGTACCGGGCCGAATCGGTCTTGTCAGCAGAAAGTCGAACCACCCAGCCGGATCATTGCGCTGTGTTGACGCGACATTGCCCGTTCTGCCGCTCCGGGCAGCGATTGCCCGTGAGGCCAGACCGGCATGAGGAGGCGCCAGCCGCTATCGAGGACTGGCTAGATTCCGTCGGGCACCACCGCCCTCCCCTCCGCCTCGAGCCGGGCGGTGAGATCGGCGATGCACGCATCGACCACTCGCTGGTCGGTCGAGCGCACGACGAAATTGGCCCCGGTCTTCCCCTCGCGGAAGAAGGGATAGCTGCCGATCGCCACGCCTTCATGCGCGCGCTCGACCTCGCCGAGCAGCACCGCGACCTCGCTTTCCGCGACCCAGCAGCCGATCGTGCGCGAGATCACCGGCAGGCCGCCCTCGAGCGTTCCGGTCAGCGCGTCGAGCATGCCGGCCGTGATGTGCGGCACGCCCGCCATCACGAAGATATTGGCGATGCGGATGCCCGGCGCACCCGACATGCGGTTCTCGATCAGCTCCGCCCCCTCGGGCACGCGCGCCATGCGCTTGCGCGCCTCGGTCAGCCCGCCGCGAGTCTCGTAATAACGTTCCAGCACCGCTAGCGCCTTGGGATGATGCACCACGCGGACGCCAAGCGCCTCGGCGATCGCGTCAACGGTGATGTCATCATGAGTCGGGCCGATGCCGCCGGTGGTGAAAAGATAGTCGTTGCGGGCACGCAGCACGTTCACCGCCTCGACGATCGCGGCCGTGACGTCGGGCACCACGCGCACCTCGGCGAGGCGGATGCCCTGCACGTTGAGCCACGCAGCGACCTGCGCGACATTCTTGTCCTGGGTGCGGCCGGACAGAATCTCGTCCCCGATCACCACCAGCCCGGCCGTCCAGATCCGCTCGCTCATGACGTGCGCATAGACCCGTAACCCCGCCCTCGCAAAGTCTGCCGTTGCACGCTATATCGGGCGCATGACCGATTATGTAACCGTCACCCCGGATGCGCCCGCCGGCCGCACCGGCGCGATCAAGCTCCATGGACGCGAGGCGTTCGATGGCATGCACAAGGCAGGCCGCCTCGCCGCCGAGACGCTCGACATGGTCGTGCCGCACATGGTGCCCGGCGTCACCACGGCCGATATCGACGACATGATCCGCCAGTTCATCGTCGATCGCGGCGGCGTGCCCGCCACGCTCGGCTATCGCGGCTATACCCATTCGAGCTGCATCTCGATCAACCATGTCGTGTGCCACGGCATCCCGAGCGAAAAGACGCTGAAGGCCGGCGACATCGTCAATGTCGACGTGACCCCGATCCTTGACGGCTGGCACGGCGATTCGAGCCGGATGTACCTGATCGGCGACGTGCCGATAAAGGCGAAGCGGCTGGTCGACGTGACCTATGAATGCCTGATGCTCGGCATCGAGCAGGCCAGGCCGGGCAATCACCTGGGCGATGTCGCGAACGCGATCCAGGTCCATGCGGAGAAGCATCGGTACGGCGTGGTGCGCGATTTCTGCGGCCATGGCCTGGGCCAGCTGTTCCACGACGCGCCCGAGGTGGTGCATGTCGGCCGACCCGGCACCGGGCCGGAACTGAAGCCGGGCATGATCTTCACGATCGAGCCGATGATCAATATCGGCCGCCCCGACGTGAAGCTGCTTGACGACGGCTGGACAGCGGTGACGCGGGACCGATCGCTCTCGGCGCAGTTCGAGCATTCGATCGGCATCACCGAGGATGGCTGCGAGATCTTCACGACCAGCCCCAAGGGCCTTCACCAGCCGCCCTATTCCTGAAGGCCGCGCCGGGTGAGTTCCTCGGCGACGCGCTTTTCGACACATTCGGCGAAGCGCGCGGCCTCCTTTGCCTCCCTTTGCGGCCGCTCTTCTTCCAGGCGCATGAACGCCGCCAGCCATCGCCGGGACATATCGGTCTCTTCCGGCTCCTTCTCGCCCGCCCAGGGACGGGGACGGCGACTGGCAAGCCATTGCTTCGCCGCGCCGACATCAGCCGGGACATGGATGGTGACGGGCACGACCACCGGCTCCTTCGCGCCGCCTGGGTTGAAGATCTTCACGTCCTGATACTCATAACCGCAGGCGCGCTCGTACAGCGCGCGTTCGACCCGGTCGTCCGCGAGTTCCTTGCCGGCCCTGAGCGCTTCGGCAAAGGCTTCGTGTTCGGCACGCCAGCGATAGAAAGTGCGCGCACAGACGCCGAGGATATCGGCGATCTCGCGATCGGTAGCGCCATTGCGACAGAGCTTGGAAAAACAGGCCGAGGGAGTCGGAGACTTTTGTCATGCCTATCTGCGATGTCGGACCGCCATCGCCGGGCGCGCCGGGGGCATGCCCATGACACCTCGGCGACGTCCATGCCCCGTTAGCACTACGGAAGGCTAGGCGAATAGATGCTGGTGCCAGCAGGCAGATATCTCTCGGTCCTCTCGTGCACATAGAGGGTGCGATTGCCAGCGGCATCAAACCGGTATCGCGACAGATTCCCCTGTGACATCGGTCGCATCGTAGACCGCTTTCACCCTGCCGATTGCGTCGTAATAATTTACGGATATCGAACTTGCCAATGCCGTCATCGTCGCGGAGCAAATCGCGAACGCGCCGACCAGCTTCATGCATAGGAAAATCAGCCTTTTCGAACGTAGCATTTACCATTCCTATCCCTTGAGGAAGATTGATCCAGTGTTCACTTGGCGCCACAGATAGTGGCCCACCCAAGCAGGAGGATGGCAAACCCAACTACGCAACGTTACTTTTATTAATTATTTTCCATTATTATTGCGATTATTGCACTACAAACACTACTCACATCTCCGCGATTCGGCCACCACAAGCCCTATCAAATATACTAATCGATCGATTTAACCAATCACAATATGCCTCTTGGAACTTCATCGTCCCGATTTAATCACGCAATACTTCTATTATTCGGCGACTAATCCTGTTGATGCCCGCAGTTTGCGCAAATCTTTTGCGGCCTACCCAACAAAGTTCGATAGGGATGCGCCCGATCAAAATAGATGCTCGTTCCACATTGCCGGCATCGCGTATACCAAGCCAGCGCTCCATTCAGGATGAGCCAAGCCGCAAGAGCGATGAAGCTATTGATGACTAAACCAAGGACGATCGCCACAGGAACGAACATCACCACCACGGGGCGCAACATTACAGCAGTAGTATAATTGCTCATATCAGCATCCAATGTCATAAAGCTTGGGTGTATGGAAACCGATCGCCGCTCCACCATTGACGAATCCGATAGGGCTACCAACTTTTCCGGCCGTGACACTGTTCTGCCCAGGACTGGTCCCGAGAAGCGTGCGCGTGCCCACTACGTCGAAACCATAACCACCGCCAACCTGCGTGATGACGTTAGCGGAAACAATAGCGTTGCCGCTGGATGAGGAGGTTAGGGTCGGCCCCGCCTCAGCCCCCAACCCGACACCCACAGCAAGGTACGCGTCAACACCGAACTGACCAGTTGTTAGGTCTATTTTACCACTCCCGCCAACAGATCCCCCAAATCCAGCATAAACATCCGCACCACCTCCAATGTCTATATTCCCCATAGAACAGGCAATACTTTTTCCAATATACTTTATATCACCCCATATCAATTGCGCATTTCTTACAGCATTCACAATTATTGTCTGCAACACTTTCTGAGAAGTTATAACAACCTCCGGACTGGTAGCTATACCATCATCGCCGATATAAACCGTATTAATGTCAAAATTTTGCATACTAAAAGAATTACCGCCAGAACTAAACGGATCCACGATAATCGAAGTTACGCTTTGGCGTCCGGTTACAATGATGTCGCTCTGCAATCCGCTCGGGTCGATGGCATTCACCGGGTCCCCACCAACATAGTTATACAAATTCATCCCACCGCTATACCCGATAGGATCGGTCTGCATGAACCGCCCAAGCCGCGACGAGTAAATACGAGCCTTGTAATAATAGAGCCCCAGTTCGGGTAGATAAGCCTGTCCGGTATATTGGAAACGCCCGACGTTTCCGGCAGCCGGGACGCCGTACTCGTCATAGCTGTTGATACTGATCGCCGTGCCGGCGCTGTTCGTCATCGCCACGACGGAGCCGCGTTCGTCGGTGTGCAGCCATCGCCGATCAGTCGTGCCCGCTCCCTCATACCAGACGATCGGTTCATCGGCGCCAGGCCCGAATACATAGCGCCGCGCCACCGTGGATGATGTCGTAGAAATCTCAGCCGCCATATGCACGCCATCGTAGAGGAACCGGGTCGAGCCACCACCCGGCGACACATAGTCGTACAGGCGACCGAACCCGTCATAGGACAGCGTCGCCACCCCGACCATGCTGGTCAGCGCATTTTCGGAATTATAGGTGAAGCTGGTACTACCCGTGCTGACCAGATTACCGCGTGCATCATAGGTGATGCCGGTACCGTTGACGGTCGCGAACTGGTTGAGACCATTCGACGTGTAGGGCCGATTGACGTTGACGTAGGCACCATAGGCATAGGCCTCATTCGAGCGCGTCATGCTCGCGATCTGGCTCGCAGGATTGTAGCTGAACCCAAGACCGAGATCATAGGTCGTGCCACCAAGATCTTGGCCGAGGGAAACCAGGCGGGAGACATTGTCATAACCGTAGCTGGTGCTGGTGCCGTTGCCGCGACCGATGCCGGTCCGCCGGCCGAGATCATCATAACCGTAGGTTGCCAGGACGCCCACGCCCGATGCAACGCCGCTCTCCCGGATCGCCGTGACCTCGCCGGTGACGAGATAATCATAGGTGACATAGAAACCGTCACTCCATTGCTGGACCGTACGATTGCCGGCCAGATCATATTGATAGCCCATCGACCCGTAGGGCTGCCCCTCACCGGTTAGACGGCCAAGCGCGTCATAAGTCATGCTCTGCGTAACGCCCTTGCCCGGGATCGTGGCCGAGGTCAGGCGACCTAGCAGATCATAGATATAGCCCATATCGGCATTGACCTCGGGAAGATCCTTCGACGTCATGCGGTTGAGATTATCGTATCCGTAGCCGATCGTCTGGCCGTCGCGGAGGCGGCGACTGGTGACGTTGCTGGCGGGATCATAACCGAGCTGCTCATAATCCGTGCTCGAGCTTGCCAGCGCACCTTGCGTCGTCACGGGATAACGCGTGAACGTCAGCCGGTCATAGCCGTCATAGTCATAGCCGGTGCGGTTATTCACCGCGTCCGTGACGCTCAGGACCTTGCCGTTGTCGGAATACCCATAGGTAACATCAACCGAAGCGTCGGCGGTGCCGAGGGCGTTGGTGACCTTCCAGATGCGGCCCACCGTATCATATTCGGTCTTGCTGATGCGGTCGGGACCTTGAGTCCCCGTAGTGGACAGGGTGCAGGCAGCGGGCAGCGCCCCGTAAACCGCTGGATTCATCCGCTGCGTGGCGCAATCGACACGACCAAGCGCATCATAGCTGGCTTGCGCAAGCGCATAGGTCGTCCCGCCCGAGGCAAGCGTCCGCACTATCGGCCGGGCGTTCGCGTCATAGCTCGTATCGATCGACTGGAGCGCGCTAAACGCCGCCCAGTCACCGTCCGACTGGCTGTTGACAGTGCCGTTCTCGACCCTGGTCAGCAGGCCGTTGGTATAGGTATTGCGCACGGCCCGATTCTTCAGACTGCCGCCGCCGTCCGGGTCGGGCGAGACGGTGCCGATCAATTCCCGCGCCGTATTGTACCGGTAGCGAGTGGTATCGGCAGCGCCGGCAAGCGGCCCATCCACGGTCAACAGATTCCCGAGTCCGTCGTAGGTCATGGTGCGGGTTGCGACCAGCGTTCCTGTACCGTTTCCTTTCGAGGCGCTGGTGATATTGCTATTGGCGTCATAGCCGAGGGTAGTGACCACTTCATCCGCGGTCCCTGCACAGGAGCCGGCCGTTTGGCATGCGGAAATGCCCGTCAACTGATACTCACTGTTCATCAGCGTATAGCTGTATCGCGTTTGCGGCCTCAATGCGCCGGCACTCGGCGCAGGAAGCGTTATAGCCGTCACGCCGCCATGCGTCGCATCATAGGCGTAATTAGTGGTATTTCCCCGCGCGTCGGTCGTGCTGTTCGGCTGGTTGCACGTTAGCGGATTGGCGCAGCCTGCGTCGTAGCTCGCGCTGGTCGTGATCGACGACGCCCCCGCCTTCGCCACCATCTGCGTCTGCGTGAGGTTGCCACGACCGTCGTAGCTGTACGCGGTATAGTTGCCCTCGGGTTGAGTCACGCGCGTCAAGCGGCGGCTGCCGTCATATTGATAGCTGGTGGTCTTGGTGAGCGCATTGGTTATCGAGGTCGGGCGACCGACCGTCAGATTGGAGACAACGGTGCTCGTCTGGCCAAGAGCGTTGGTCGCCGTCATCGTGGCCGTGCTGCCGCTCACGCTGCGGGCATAGCTGGTGGTGACGCCCTCCTTCACCACCGACGTGACCTTGCCGGCATTGATCGTGGCGCTGGTCGTGTCGGACGAAGCCCCCGGTCGGCGGATCGCGTTGAGGGTCGTTGTCTTGGTCACGCGCCAGACGCGACCGCCCATGTCTGTGACATCCGTCACGCCGGCCGTCGGATAGGCATAGCTTACGCTGGCAAGAGGAGCGCTCCCCGCCTGCGCATTGTAAAACGCCGCCCCCGTTCGCTGCGTGAAGGTCGCCGGTGGGCCACCGGTGCCCCCGAAGCCGTCGGAGGCATAGGAAAACACCACTGAATAGCCATAGCTGTTCGAGACCCGCTCAAGGCGTGGGGCAAAGCTGCAACTGATCGGATCGTCGGGCTGCTGCTGGCGTGAACATTGCGTCCAGAAGCCATATTCGAGCGAGACCGTCTTGCCGTTGGGCGACGTGATCAATCCCGGCAGCAGGATGCAGGACGACTGGACGGTGCCGTTGCAGTAATTGGTGATATCGGCCCCCGGCGTAGGGTCTCCGAAGGTGATCGTGGTGCCGTTGCCGTCGCCATAAACATAGGAGCTTCCCGACCCCGACAGCGTCTCTCCCCTCGCCTGCGCATCCGGAAACTTGGCGGTCCTGGTGCCGAAATCAATATAGGTACCGCTGCTGACGACATTGAGGAGAATATGGTCCCACTGGCTCGCGCCGGTCGTGCCATTGAAGCTGGTATTGCCGAGCACCCGCATCAATTCGAGAGCCGCCTGTCCCGAGCCGATCGAGCCCTCAGCGAAACTGGTCAGGAAATCGCCCTGAACCATATCAACACCATTCGCGTCGGCCTGGCGGAACTCAGGCGAACTCTGCGCCGTCGCGGGCGCGCTCAGGAAGGTCGATGTCAGCAGCGCGCAAAAAGCCGCCGCCCGAAAACGGGACGTGTGCATGGCAGTTCTCCAATGTCAGCAGATCAGGGTGCGCGGCTCTTCGCGAGCCGACGACGCTATGGCGCGCCCGTCACCTTGAGGTTCTTGCGGTTGTCAGCCTTGTCGTGGGTGTATTCGGCCTTCACACCATTGTTGACGGTGCCCGAATGCTCCACCTTCACCAGGCGGCCCTTCGCGTCATAGGTGTAGGTGATCGTCTCCGCGGCCCAAGCCTGAAGCGGTGCCGCGGTACACAGGGTCAGAAGAACTGCCGTGCCGAATATCCGCATATTACCCCCGGGCGGCACTTACAAAACACTGCCGCTATCCCTGTCGCTATCATGATGAGGGCCGATGAACCAAGGCGCAGTATATCCGATATGGCGGGAATTATATTTCGCACCCGACGCCTTCAAAAATACCGCCGGATCGTGCGCGCCAACAACAGCCAGGCAGCGACGATCAGCACGCTCGCCAGCGCGAAGGGCGCGCCGGGGAAATACACGCCCTGCGCATCAGCGAAATGGCCGAATACCCAGGTCATCACCAAGGGCCCGATGATCGAGGTCAGGCCGATCGTGCTGGCGACCGCGCCCTGCAGCTCGCCCTGCGCATCCTCCTCGATCCGGGTGGTCATCATGCCCTGGATCGCGGGGAAGGCGACGCCGGTCGCCGCGCCGATGACGATGGCCAGATAGATCATCCATCCCGTCGATGCGAAGGCGAGCAGGACATAGCTGGGCAGGCCGAACATCAGGCTGGCCAGCGCGCAGCGCCGTTCACCGAAGCGCGCGATGGCGGGGCCGGTGACCAGCCCCTGCGCGATGGCGATGGCGATGCCGAACAGCGCAACCGACAGGCCGATCTCCAGCGGCGACCAGTGGAGCCGCTCGATCAGGAAATAGCCCCAGGTCGAGAGCTGCGACTGGGCACCGAGCTGCATCAGGAAGATCGTGGCAAGACAGCCGAGCACGAAGGGATAGCGCCCCATGCGAACCAGCGTGCCGAACGGGTTGGCGCGTGCCAGGGTGAAGGGGCGGCGGCGCTCCGGCGGCAGCGTCTCGGTGAAGATGACATAGCCGACCACCGCGCCGGCCAGCGCCAGCACGCTCGCCGCGACGAAGGGCAGCCGCAATCCGATCGTGCCGAGCACGCCGCCGATCGCCGGGCCGAGCACGAAGCCCGAGGCCCCTGCCCCGCCGAGCAGCCCGAACAGCCGCCCGCGCTGTTCAGGCGGATAGAGATCGGCGATGCAGCTGTTCGCCGCCGCCCAGGTCGCGCCCATCACGCCGGAGATGATCCGCCCGGCGAACAGCCAGCCGAGCGTCGGCGCCCAGGCCATCATCGCATAGTCGACCGCGAGCACGAGGAGCGTGCCGAGCAGCACCGGACGCCGCCCGAACCGGTCGCTGAGGCCGCCGATCACCGGGGCGAACAGGAACTGCATCGCGGCATAGGCGAACAGCAATTCGCCGCCGATCAGCGCGGCATGGGCGACGTCAGTGTCGCTCAGGCTTTCGACCAGCGACGGCAGGATCGGGATGATCAGCCCGATGCCCGCCATGTCGATGAAGACGATAAATGCGATCAACGGCAGCCGATTGTCGGTTCGCGCCATTGCCATCCCCCAGAAGCGTCGCCTCCCGGACGCGCCGCCCTTATGCAGATTTCAGCGCGAAAGCCCATCGAGGAAGATCGGGACAGGATGAAGGGGCAGTGCGGGGGCCGGGATCGTTTACGAAAACGGCCCGTTATGCTAGAAAGGCGACACGCCACAGTCTGGAGATACGGTGCAGATAGCGAAGCCCAGGATCGTACCAAGCGACACCATCACCGCCCTGCGCCTGTTTGCCGGGTCGGTGTGGCTGACGGTCGCGACGACGCTTCTCTGCGCCCTTCTGCCGGTCGGCCTGCCGCACACCAGTGCGGTCGGTTCGGCATTCAATCCATCGAACAGCGTCGTCGCGCTGCGCAGCGCCGAGCCGGCGTCCCTCCTCACGCGGACCGACGCGGCACGGGTGCAGGATCTCGACACCGGGACCGCGCTGTTCGCGCCGGCCATGATAGCCGCCGTCCGGCTCGTTCCGCTTCCGGTGATTGCTCTCCATAGCCTGGGCGAACAGTCACTGGCTGCCCTCGCGCCGATCGGCTCAGCCTATCCCCGGGGACCACCTTCGCCGGCAGCCTAAGCGCGGCACTGGCCTGGCCGGATGCCGCGCGTGACATCGGGAGGCGCATGATTGACTGCCCACACGCCTGTCGCGCCTTCAGCACCATCACATTTCCGGCAAGGAGAGATCGATGGCCAGAAAGACCAAGCGACCACCCTGGTGGTTCGCGGCCGCCCTCTGGGCCGGTCTTGCGGCAAGCGCGGCGATGATCGCCGCCGTCGCAACGACCACCCCCTAGCACACAGCCGGCGGGCCTTCACGGTCCGCCGGCACCGTCCCATGTGGCGGACCCCCTATCGTCCCAGCGAGGAGAACCAATGCACCATACCCCCCTGATCGCCACCATCGTCGCGGCCCTGTTCACCGCGTTCGTCACCGGATCGATCGCGCATCGCCTGAAGGTGTCGCCGATTGCCGGCTATCTGCTGGCGGGTGTGATCGTCGGCCCGTTCACGCCGGGCTATGTCGCCGACGGGAACCTGGCCAACGAGCTCGCCGAGATCGGCGTCATCCTGCTGATGTTCGGCGTCGGGCTGCACTTCTCGCTGCGCGACCTGCTGTCGGTCCGCAAGATCGCGGTGCCGGGCGCGGTGGTGCAGATCGCCGTGGCGACGCTGCTCGGCATGGGTCTGGCGTGGCTGCTGGGCTGGGGATTGTTCGCCGGGTTCGTGTTCGGCCTGGCCCTGTCGGTCGCCAGTACCGTGGTGCTGTTGCGCGCGCTTCAATCGCGCAAGCTGGTCGAGACGGAACGCGGTCGGATCGCGATCGGGTGGCTGATCGTCGAGGACCTCGCCATGGTCCTCGCGCTGGTGCTGCTGCCGCCGCTGGCCGGCGTGATCAACGGCGCGAACGGCGCCGGAGCCTCGTCCCTGATGGTGCCGCTGCTGATCACCTTCGCCAAGGTCGCCGGCTTCATCGCGCTGATGCTGGTGGTGGGGCGACGGATCATCCCCGCGGCCCTGCACTGGGTGGTCCATACCGGCTCGCGCGAGCTGTTCCGGCTTGCCGTGCTGGCGATCGCGCTGGGTGTCGCCTTCGGTGCCGCCTATGTGTTCGACGTGTCCTTCGCGCTGGGCGCGTTCTTCGCCGGCATGATCCTGGGCGAGACCCAGCTCAGTCGCCAGGCGGCGGAAGAGACCCTGCCGCTGCGCGACGCGTTCGCCGTGCTGTTCTTCGTCTCGGTCGGCATGCTGTTCGATCCGTCCGTGGTGGTGCGCCAGCCGCTGCCGCTGCTCGCCACCGTCGGCATCATCGTGTTCGGCAAGTCGATCGCCGCCTATCTGATCGTCCGCCTGTTCGGCCACTCCAACCGCACCGCGCTCACGGTGGCGGCCAGCCTTGCGCAGATCGGCGAATTCTCGTTCATCCTCGCCAGCCTCGGCGCGGGCCTCAACATCCTGCCCCAGGCGGCGCGCGACCTGATCCTGGCCGGCGCGATCATCTCGATTTTCCTCAACCCGTTCATCTTCTCGCTGATCGCGTCGCGATTGAGCAAGGCCGATGGAGAGAAGGACGACACCCCCCGGCCGTTGCCGCGCAAGGGCCATGTCATCCTGGTCGGCTATGGCCGGGTCGGCAGCCTGATCGCCTGCGAGCTTGCCGCGCGCGGGCGCGAGATCGTCGTGATCGAGGACCAGGATGTCCCGGCGAAACGCGCGGAGGCCGATGGCGTCACGGTCGTGCAGGGCAATGCGGTCGACCCGCAGACCCTGGAGGAGGCGGGAATCCACAGCGCGGTGAAGCTGCTCATCACCATTCCGGAAGGGTTCGAGGCCGGGGCGGTCGTTGAGCGGGCGCGGGCGCTCAACCCGGCGATCCGCGTGATCGCGCGGGCCCATTCGGACGCCGAGGTGCAGCATCTGGAAAAGCTGAAGGTGGCACATGTGGTGATGGGCGAGCGCGAGATCGCGGCACGGATGCTCGAACTCGCGGCACAGGAAGCGGCCGAAGCTGATGGAGTGTCTTCGGCATCCGCGTGAATCGCGGGCAACAGCCGGAGTGATCGGCATCTGAGCCGCGACGACGCGCGACACTGCCGCAAAATAGGGCAGCCCCTGCCCATCTGCACGGGCGTTAGGCACCTGTTAACCCGTGGACCGTCACTCGCCCGGCGGCGTTCCTGGCTCGCGCGGCTGGCACGCTTGTTGTAAGGGTCGGCTACAGGCAGAGGCGCCCGCACGGATTTGGCGGCTCGGACTGGCCAACCATTTACCCGGGGGCGTACCGACGTGAAGAAGATCGAGGCTATCATCAAGCCGTTCAAGCTCGACGAGGTTAAGGAGGCGCTTCACGAGGTCGGCGTGTCCGGCATCACCGTCACCGAAGCCAAGGGTTTCGGTCGCCAGAAGGGACATACGGAACTGTACCGCGGCGCCGAATATGTCGTGGACTTCCTGCCCAAGGTGAAGCTTGAGGTCGTCGTCGAGGACGCGCTCGCTGAACGGGTGGTCGAAGCGATCGCTGCGGCCGCACAGACCGGCCGTATCGGCGACGGCAAGATCTTCGTCATTCCGGTCGAGACGGCGCTTCGCATCCGCACCGGGGAAAGGAACGAAGACGCTATTTGACGCGGCGCAGCATGATGTGACAGCAGGCCTCCGGGCGAAACATGATTCCCGACAGAGTCGGGCAAACGACATTTCCAGAAAGGACATGGGGTATATGGCGAATTCGGCGAGCGACGTCCTGAAGATGATCAAGGACCAGGAGATCGAGTGGGTCGACCTGCGATTCACCGATCCGAAGGGCAAGTGGCAGCATCTGACGATGGTCTCGTCCGTCGTCGGCGAGGACGAGCTGACCGACGGGTTCATGTTCGACGGATCGTCGATCGCCGGCTGGAAGGTCATCAACGAATCCGACATGATCCTGAAGCCGGACCTGGACGCGATCTGGACCGACCCCTTCTCGGCCACGCCGATGCTGATCCTGGTCTGCGACATCGTCGAGCCTTCGACCGGCGAGCTCTATGCGCGCGACCCGCGCTCGACCGCGAAGCGCTCCGAGGCGTATCTCAAGACCACCGGCATCGGCGACACGATCTATATCGGCCCGGAAGCCGAGTTCTTCATGTTCGACAATGTGCAGTTCGAGACGAGCTACGCGACGAGCTATTACAAGATCGACGATATCGAGCTGCCGACCAACACCGGCCGCGAATATGAGGGCGGCAATCTCGGCCATCGTCCGCGCGCCAAGGGCGGCTATTTCCCGGTCGGCCCGGTCGACAGCGCCGTGGACATCCGCGGCGAGATGGTCTCGACCATGCTCGAAATGGGCCTGCCCTGCGACAAGCACCACCATGAGGTCGCGGCCGCGCAGCACGAGCTGGGCCTGACCTTCGGCACGCTGACGCTGACCGCCGACCGCATGCAGATCTACAAATATGTCTGCCACCAGGTCGCGCAGGCTTACGGCAAGACCGTCACCTTCATGCCGAAGCCGATCAAGGAAGACAACGGCTCGGGCATGCACACCCACCTTTCCATCTGGGAAGCGGGCAAGCCGCTGTTCGCGGGCAATGGCTATGCCGGCCTGAGCGATACCTGCCTCTATTTCATCGGCGGCATCATCAAGCATGCCAAGTCGCTGAACGCCTTCACCAACCCGTCGACCAACAGCTACAAGCGGCTGGTCCCGGGTTATGAGGCACCCGTGCTGCTCGCTTATTCGGCACGCAACCGTTCGGCATCGTGCCGAATCCCGTACGGCACGGGCGCCAAGGCGAAGCGTGTCGAAGTGCGCTTCCCCGATGCGATGGCCAATCCGTATCTCTGCTACGCGGCGCTGCTGATGGCCGGCCTTGACGGCATCCAGAACCGCACCCACCCGGGCGAGGCGATGGACAAGAACCTGTACGACCTGCCGCCGGCGGAGCTCGCCCAGGTTCCGACCGTCTGCGCATCGCTGCGCGAGGCGCTCGAGGCGCTGGCGGCCGACAACGACTATCTGCTCAAGGGCGGCGTGTTCACCCCCGACCAGATCGAATCCTATATCGAGCTGAAGATGGAAGACGTGGCGCGCTGGGAAATGACGCCAAGCCCCGTCGAGTACGACATGTATTATTCCTACTGATCGACCCTGTTCGAGAGGGAGGGCGTCCGGAGCGATCCGGGCGCCCTTTTCTTTTGGCCCGCCTCCCCGCCGGCCGGCGTTTGACAGGCGACGGTTCGCGGACCATTCTCGCCCGATGCAGATTCCTGCTCGTCATCATCGCTTTCGCGACCATTCGGGGCAGCTCGCCGCACGCGGCTAGCCCGGGTCTCGCGCGGCATTGCGCGCGGCGCCCGGGTGTATCCCACCAGGACACCAGCGCCGCCGATCCGGCCGCCTGGACTTTCAGCGGATGGCCATATCGTGATTTTTCAGCCTCTACCGGCGCCTCGAACGGCGCCTGCTCCTTCGATCGACCCGGTGCGCGGAAGGGACATGCCATGTCTGTCTGGGTGACGCGCGCCGCGCCCGACAATCTCGCGACGGCACGCCGCCTGAAAGGCATGGGCTATGGCTCGGTCGTCGTGCCGGTCATCCGCACCCGGCCCATCGACCACGAACCGGTCGAAGGCCGCCCGGACGCGATCGTCTTCACCAGCGCGCATGCGGTCCGCCATCATCGACGCCCTGCGGTCAACGACACGGTTCCGGTGTTCGCGGTATCGGAGGGCATCGCGCGCGTTGCCCTGTCGACGGGCTATGCCAACGTCACCTCCACCGGGGGCGACGAGGAAATCCTGCTCGGCCTGCTCGCCCATATCCTGCCGCCCGGCGGCAGGGTGGTGGAATTCTGCTCCCCCCGCACCGCGCACGGATTGAGCCGGTCCCTTGCCGCCCGGGGTTTCCGTGTCGATCACCTGCCGGTCTACGACATGGTTACGGTCGACCCGGCGGATATGGAAGGCGCGGCAGCATTCGCTGCGGGCGTCGGCGGGATCGTCATCCATTCGCGCGCCGGCGCGCGATCCGTGCGCCGGATCATCGAGCGGAACGGCTGGCGCGGGCGGATATGGTGCATCTCGCCCGCAAGCGCGGCGCACTTGTCAGGCCTCAACGGGGTAACACTGTCCTGCGCCGCCGAGCCGACGGAAGCAGCGCTGCTCGATCTGGTCCGGCGCGAGGCACTGCCGACACGATGGCCCGCTGAAGCCACGGCGGATCGCAAGGCGCTTCTGCCCGTGCGCATGCCGATCGGCGGCAGGACCAGGCCGCGACCGGCCAATGATCCTGCACCAGCGGACTGATCGGGGCGACGATTGACGGCAGGCGGAACGAAACCGCCTGCCGGTTCGTCCTTTCAGCGATGAACATCAGCGCTGTCCTCGCCGACCGGCGATTCCATCTCGTTGCCGGCGGTATCGTGATGGTGTTTGCCGTGGCCCTGATCGCGCTGGCGATGATGCCATGGGGCATGTTCAAATCCACGATCGAGGCGAAGCTGAGCGACCGGTTCGGGCGGCCGGTGACCATCGGCGCGGTCGAACGGCTCGACAGCTTCTCCTTGTCGCCGACGATCGCGATCAGCGATCTGCGCGTGCCGCAAGCAGCCTGGGCCGGGCCGGGCAACCTGATCCGGATCGAGCGCGCGACGGTGCGCTTCCCGGTACTCCCCCTGCTGCTCGGTCGTTTCCGCCCGGGCGCGATCGAGGTCGACGGCGCGCATGTCGTGCTGGTGCGCGACAAGGATCGGCGCGTGAGCTGGGCAAAACCCGGCGCTGGTCGGGAAAGCGCCGGCGGATCGATATCGCTGCGCAGCCTGCGGATCGCGAACAGCGTCATCTCCTATCGCGACGCGTTCCAGGACCGGGCCTTCATCGCAAAAATCTCAGCCGACCCGAAAACGGGCGTGACGCTGAACGGGACCGGCACTGTCCGGGGCGAAGCCGTCACGCTCGCCGCGCGGGGGCCCGCGATCGACCAGGCACCCGACAAGCCCTGGCCGTTCCGCGCCACGATCGGCGGCGCAGCGCTCGACATGACGGCGGCCGGGACGATGGATACGCCGCTCGATATCCGCCACATGGCGCTCGACGTGACCGCCCGCGCCACCGACCTGAAATTCATCGACGCGATCATCGAGGCCGGGCTGTTCGGCACGCGCCCCGTCCATATGACAGCGCATGTCCGGCGCGATGAGGGTGTGTGGAAGGTCACCGGACTGAAAGGCACTATCGGCCGATCCGACATTGCCGGGCAGGTCGAAGTGCGCAAGGTCGACGGCCGGACGAAACTCAAGGGCACGCTTGCCTCCGAGGCGCTTGACTTCGACGATCTCTCTTCCCCTGCCGGCCACGCCGCCGCGCTCGCCAGACGCCAGGCGATCGGGCCGCGGCTCGTGCCCGATACCCGGATCAACCTGCGCAAGATCACCCGCACCGACGGGACGATCAGCTTCACGGTGAAGCGCCTGATGAGCGAGAAGCCCTCCGCACTGGCGGCGATGCGCGGCACGCTGACCATCGATCATCAATTGCTGACGATCGCCCCGTTCACCCTCGACCTGACCCGCGGGAAGATCGACGGATCGGCGCTGGTCGACCAGCGCGGCGGCGGAGCCGTGCCCATGGTGACGATCGACCTGGCGCTGCGCGGGTCGAGCATCCCTACTCTGGCCGGCGGCGACGATGTCGTCGGACGCGTCGACGGCCGGGTGCGGCTCAAGGGGCCAGGCAGCACCATCCGCGAGGCGGTCGGCAGTTCGGACGGCACGATCGGCCTGGTCGCCCGCGATGGCGCGCTGCCGGCGAAGATCGCCTCCCTGCTTGGCTTCGACGCGGCGCGCGGCCTCCTCACCGACAAGGACGAGCGCGCCGGGCTGCGCTGCGTCGTGATCCGGCTGGCGATGCGCCGGGGCGTCGGGACGGCCGATCCGTTCCTGATCGACACGACGCGCAGCCAGACCAACGGTCGCGGCACGATCAGCTTTCCGTCGGAAGCGATCGCCCTGACCCTGACGGGAGCACCCAAGGAGAAGACGATCCTGCGCTTCCCCGCGTCGGTGATCGTCGCGGGCACGATCAAGGCGCCCGACGTGCATCTCCCCGAAGGCGCGAAATCCGCGGGCTCTTTCTTCAAGGCACTCGGTCGATCGATCGCCGGCAAGCAGGGTCCCCGCGCGACCGATGCTGATTGCGCCGGACTGGCGACACGCGCGCTCGAGTAGGGTTTGGTCCCCTATTCCGGATGCTTGATGACTGACTGACCGTGGCGTCGAACCTTGCCGAAGTGCAGGGATAGATACAGACCAAGCGCGAGCCAGCCGATCGCAGCAGCCGCCAGACCGGCCATGAAGCCGCTGGCAGGTAGCCAGGCGATCATCAGCCAGGCACCGAGGAACAGGTTCGCCGATCCCCACAGGAAATTCACGAGCGGCGAGGAATCGCCAACGCCACGCGGTGTCGCGAAAGGCGACGGAAACGGATCGCCGCTCAGACCATTGGTGAGGTGGGGGATGGCATTGCAGAGCAGAGCCCCCGACAGGAACAGCAGAACCAGGCCCATTCATTGTCTCCTCGACGGCTCGCGTTGTGCCCGGGCTACGGAATGAATACCGTCGCCCCCCTGGTCTCGCCAGCTTCGAGCGCTCGGTGCGCCTCCGCGGCATCTTCGAGCGCGAAGGTCTGGCCGATCTCCGGCACGATCGCGCCTTTGGCCAGCATCTCGAACACGCGATCGGTACCTTTCTGGCGCTCCTCATGGTCGACATAATAGTCGAACAGGGTCGGCCGGGTGACGAACAGCGACCCCTTCGCGGCAAGCACCCCGAGCCCGACGCCGGTGATCGCGCCGCTTGCATTGCCATAGCTGACGATCAGGCCGCGCCGCGCCGTCGCGGCCAGCGAGACCTCCCAGGTCGCCTTGCCGACGCCGTCGAGGACGACGGGCACGCCCTGGCCGCCGGTGATCGCACGGACCTCCTTCGCGACATCGACCTGCGTATGGACCAGCACATGGTCGGCGCCGGCCGCGCGCGCCTGTTCAGCCTTGTCGGCGGTGCCGACGCTGCCGATCACGGTCGCACCGATATGCTTCAGCCAGCCGACCAGCAGATGCCCGACCCCGCCCGCGGCGGCATGGACCAGCACGGTCTGTCCCGGCTGCACCCTGGCGCAACGCTCGACCAGGAATTCGGCGGTGCACCCCTTGAGCAGCAGGGCGGCGGCGGTGCGATCGTCCACCGTATTGGGCAATGTGATCACCTGCGCCGCGGGAAGATTGCGTTCGGTGGCATAGGCACCACGGGATGGGCCGAACGTGCCGACCCGGTCGCCGATCGCGAAGCCCTCCACGCCCGGGCCGATCGCCTCGATCACGCCCGCCGCCTCGCCGCCGAGTCCTCCCGGCAATTCGGACGGATAGAGGCCGCTGCGGAAATAGGTGTCGATATAGTTCAGGCCGACCGCGGTGTTGCGCATCCTGACCTCGCCGGGGCCGGGATCGGGCAGGTCGATATCGACCCATTTGATCACCTCGGGTCCGCCGGTCTGCTCGATCCGTGCAACGCGCGCCATATGTCGGTCTCCTGATGGGATCAGTTGCAGATAGTCATCGCGTTTCAGGTTGCAACGTTTCGTATTGACCGCCATCTAGGCGGCTCAACCGTACCGCAGGTTCAAAAATCGGAGGCGAGGATGAAGAGCTACCTCAAGCAGTATATCGACGGTTCATGGGTCGAGAGCGAGGGCGGCAAGCGCCATGAGGTGATCGATCCGGCGACCGAACAGGCCTGCACCGAGATCACGCTCGGCACCGCCGCCGATGTCGACAAGGCAGTCGCCGCCGCCCGCCGCGCCTTCGAGAGCTGGTCGCAGACGAGCGTCGAGGAACGCGCCGCCCTGCTCGGCCGGATCATCGAGGAATATAAAGCGCGCATCCCCGATCTCGCCGCCGCGATCAGCCAGGAAATGGGCGCGCCGATCGGCTTCGCCACCGCCGCACAGGCGCCCAGCGGCCTCGGCCATTTCATGTCGACCCTGAAGGCGCTGAACGAATTCACGTTCGAGGAACGGCTCGGCCGCGCGCGCGTCGTGCACGAGCCATTGGGCGTCGTCGCGATGATCACCCCGTGGAACTGGCCGCTCAACCAGATCTGCGCGAAGGTCGCCCCAGCGATCGCCGCCGGCGACACGATGGTGCTGAAGCCAAGCGAGGAATCACCCGCCTGCGCGATGATCCTGGCTGAAGTGCTGGAAAAGGCCGGCGTGCCGGCCGGCGTGTTCAACCTGGTCAATGGCGACGGTCCTGGCGTCGGTGCCGCGCTGTCGAGCCACAAGGACGTCGACATGGTGAGCTTCACCGGATCGACCCGCGCCGGCATCGCCGTGGCGCAGGCCGCCGCCGCGACCGTCAAGCGAGTCCATCAGGAACTGGGCGGCAAGGCGCCCAACCTGGTGCTCGAGGGCGCCGATCTCGCCGCCGTCCTGCCGCCGACGGTCGCTGGCGTGCTCGCCAATTCGGGCCAGAGCTGCATCGCGCCGACCCGTCTGCTGGTCCATGCCTCGCAGGTGGGCGACGCGACTCAGATCGTGAAGACGATGATGGAGGCGACCCAGGTCGGCGATCCATCGGTGATGGGCGCGCATATCGGCCCCGTCGTCAACAAGGCGCAGTATGAGAAGATCCAGGGGCTGATCCAGTCGGCGATCGACGAAGGCGCGACCCTGGTCACCGGTGGTACTGGACGGCCCGACGGACGCAATGCCGGCTATTTCATCAGGCCGACGCTGTTTACCGGCGTGACCCCCGACATGCGCATCGCACAGGAGGAGACGTTCGGCCCCGTGGCGACGATCACCGCCTACGACACGCAGGACGAGGCGATCCGCATCGCCAACGATACGCCTTATGGCCTGTCGGCGACGATCTCGGGCGATCCCGCCGCTGCCGCCAAGGTCGCGCCGCGGATGCGGGCCGGGCTGGTGACGATCAACTCCTGGGCACCGGACGGCGCAGGGCCGTTCGGCGGCTACAAACAGTCGGGCAATGGACGCGAAGGCGGGAAATATGGCCTGACCGACTTCATGGAAGTGAAGACCGTCGTGGGCGAACCTGCCTGACACCCATGACCCTGACGATCGACGTGCTGATGCCCGCCGCCGCCAGCGAATATGGCGCGGCGGCGGTGGAGATTCTCGACAGGTATCGCGACGCCTTTGCGGCACACGGGATGACGCTCGCCACCCGGCCCTGGGATCAGGGACCGGGCGATGGGGCCGATGCAACGCTCGCGCTGTTCGCCTGGGGCTATCATCTCGACGTCGCCCGGTGGGAGGCGATCCTCGCAGCCTGGCCGGCGGAACGGCTGTTGCTCAACGCGCCTGCCCTGCTCGCCTGGAACACCCGGAAAACCTATCTGCTCGAGCTCGAGGCAGCAGGCGTCCCGATCGTGCCGAGCCGGTTCGGCCGGGCCGACGATGCAAGTCTTGCCGCCGCGTTCGACCATTTCGGCGCCGAGGAACTGGTGGTGAAGCCGCAGGTGTCGGGGGGCAGCTTCCGCACGGTGCGCGTCCGGCGGGGCGATCCGATCGAGCCGCTCGACGATGCGATCATCCAGCCATTCGTGCCCGCGGTTTCAGGCGAAGGCGAATTGTCCTTCCTGTTCATCGGCGGCGCCTTCAGCCACGCAGTGCGCAAGGTGGCGAAGCAGGGCGATTTCCGCATCCAGCCGCAGTTCGGTGGCCAGTTCAGCCTCTTCGAGCCTGAACCCTCGCAACTCACGCTCGCGGAGACGGTTATCGCGGCGCTGCCCGAACCGTCGCTTTACGCAAGGGTGGACCTGCTGCGCCTCGCCGACGGCAGCCTTGCGCTGATGGAGCTGGAAGCGATCGAGCCCGATCTCTACCCGCATATGGCACCCGAGCTTCCCGCCCGCCTCGCCAAGGCGGTCGCGGCTCAATGCAGTGGCCAGGTCCAGATCACCAGCGGCGTGCCAACCAGCACCACGAGGATCGATAGCGGCGCCCCAAGCCGGGCATAGTCGCCAAACCGGTACCCGCCCGGCCCGAACACCAGCGTGTTGCACTGATGGCCGATCGGGGTGAGGAAATCGCATCCTGCGCCCATCGCCGTCGCGATCAGGAAAGCCTCGGGCCGGTAGCCGAGATCATGCGCGAACACCGCGGCGATCGGTGCCATTACCAGTACGGTCGCGGCATTGTTGAGGAACGGCGTCACCGCCATCGCCGCGACCAGGATCAGCGCCACCGCCCCCCAGGGCGGCAAGGTCGCGCCGAGATGGGCGAGCCATGTCGCGATCACGTCCGACGCGCCGGTCGTCCGCAGCGAATCGCTCACCGGAATCAGCGCGCCGAGCATGATCAGGATCGGCCATTCGACATTCTCATATGCCTCGCGCACCGGCAGGGCGCCGGTGGCCATGACCAGTCCCGCCGCCGCGAAGAAAGCGACCGCGACGGGCACATAGCCGCCGGCCGTCGCGCCCATCGCAACCGCCAGGATCAGGATCGGCAGCCAGCCGCGCCTGGAATCGCCTAGCCGCAGCGACCGTTCGGCCAGCGGCAGCGCGCCGAGATCGCGAAGCCGTTCCGGCAACAGGCCGAGCGGCCCTTGCAGCACGATCACGTCACCGGCGCTGAGTATCGTCTCCCCCAGCCTTTTAGTCAGCCGCTGGCCCGCGCGGGATACCGCGATCAGGTTGACGCCGTAGCTTTGCTGGAGCCTGAGCCGGCCCGCCGTCTGCCCGATCAGCACCGATTCAGCGTTGATCACTGCCTCGATCACACCGACCTGATCTTTTTCGCTGCCTTCCGGCACATCCCGATCCTGTCCCTCGAGCTGGAGCTTGTCCCTTGCGATGACGCGTTCGAGCGAGTCCGGATCACCGCCAAGGATCAGCGTGTCGCCTTCCTGCAGGACCATGTCGTGAAGCGGCGGCGTCCGCAGCCCGGCGCGCAACAGGGTGGTGATGGTCACCTCGTGATCGTGACGCTCGACAAAGGCGGTGACCGTCTCGCCCGCCGCCGACGATCCCTCGGGAATCGAGGCCTCGGTAACATAGCCCTTGATGTCGAGCGCCTCCCCCATGGTGGGTGCGGCATGGCGGTCACGCGGCAACAGGCGGTAGGCGAAGCGCAGGAAGATCAGGCCGACCAGCAGCAGCCCGAACCCGGTCGGGAAATAATCGAACATGCCGAACGGCTGCCCGGTCATGTCCTCGCGCACGCGGCTGACGATGATGTTGGGCGAGGTGCCGACCAGGGTCATCAGCCCGCCGAGCAGCGAGGCAAAGGACATCGGCATCAGGAAGACGGACGGGCTGGTATCGTTCTTCTTGGCCATCTGGAACGCGGCCGGCATCAGCATCGCCAGCGCGCCGACATTCTTGACCAGCGCCGAGGCGATGCCGACCGATGCCGTCAGCACCAGCAACTGCGATCGCACCCGCTTCACCCGTTTCGAGACGAAGGCGAGCGCGATCTCGATCACCCCGGATCGCTGTACCGCCGCCGAGATGACCAAGGCCGAGCCGACGATGATGACGATATCGTCGGAAAAGCCGGTGAATGCCTCCTTGGGCTTGACGATGCCGAGCGCGAGCGCCGCGAGCAAGGCAAGGATCGCCGTCACGTCGTAGCGGAACCGGCCCCAGATGAAGAGCGCCATCATCCCGGCAAGCGTGGCGATCGATAGCATCTGGGGAAGTGTCATGCGGCCTCATTCATCCGGGATCTGCCCGGTCAACTCCCTGCGCCGGATTTTGGGCTCCCGACAATCGCGGAGCCGGCGCTCAGGCCGCCAGCCCCGCCGCCTTTTGCTGCTCCGGCCGCTGCAGCGCCGGGCTTGCCCGCGTGCCGGCATGGGTCACCACGTTCAACAGCTTGCCCTCATGCTCGATCAGCATGTCGCGGGCCAGGAACCAGTCGGCATGCGCGGCGAGCGCCGGGTCGAGATCCTCGCGCGTGACGGGACGTTCGAAGGACCGCAGCGCCGCGACCCTGTCAGGCGCGATGATCGTCAGGGGCTGGCGCGCGATACGGCGCGTATCGGCGATCATCGCCCCCGCCGCCGATGATTTCACGATCGCGAGCACCGGCGGCGATCGACGGTTCCATTGCTGTTTCCAGCGCTCGATCTCATCCTCCAGCGCGCGCAGCAGGACCGGGTCCCTGAGCAGTTCGGTCGAGTAGCGGCCCATGAAATGATAGGCGATCCGATCGAGCGCGGCGTCTTCGGGATAGAGCGCGCGATAGACGGGGATCGGCGTCAGATCAGCGATGCCGAAGGTCGCGGGTTCGTTGAAATAGGGGCTGAACCGGTCGATGACGATCCCGCTCATCCCGCTCGGCGCCTGGAGATGCTCGATCCGCGGCATCAGGTCCAGCACGGCGCGATAGGCCTCGGCCGTCTCGCCGGGCAGGCCATAGAGATAATTCCACACCACCCGGATCGCGAAGGAACGAGAATCGCGCAGCAGCATGATGTTCTGCA
Source organism: Candidatus Sphingomonas phytovorans (assembly GCA_029202385.1). Taxonomy (NCBI): domain Bacteria; kingdom Pseudomonadati; phylum Pseudomonadota; class Alphaproteobacteria; order Sphingomonadales; family Sphingomonadaceae; genus Sphingomonas; species Candidatus Sphingomonas phytovorans. The sequence continues at coordinate 5,225,119 of CP119314.1, read as the reverse complement.
GGCCCGACACGCCCTTGCGCATCAGCCGCAGCACGCTTGACGAGAGCGATTCGATGCCGGGCTGGATCGCGTCGATCCCCGCACGGGCCATCAGGTCCAACTGCTCGTGCGTGAGATTGGCCTTAACCTCGTAAAACAGGTTCGGCCGCTCCTCGCGTTCGGCGAGCACCGGAAGCAAATCGTTCAGGTAGCGGAGCGGCATGATGTTGTCGGCGAGCATGAACCGTTTCACGCCCCACAGGTCGCCGACCGCGTCGAACTCCTCGAGGATCAGCGCGGCAGGCTTCTCGCGGAACGACATCGTCTCGCCGTTCAGGCCGCAAAAGGTGCAGTGGTTCTTCGCCCCCCACCAGCATCCGCGCGAGCTTTCCATCGGCAGCGAATAGGGCAGTTCGGGCGGGAGCTGCCGCCGGGCCTGGGCGGCGCGCAGGTCGGCGAAGAAATCGGAGAAATCGGGGGTCGGCGTCACCCGCATGTCCCTGATCGGCTCGCAATGCACTACCCGCCCGGCGGGACGCTCGCCCTTCAGGACATAGCGCTCGCAGAAATCGGGAAAGGCGGTGTCCGCCTCGCCCGAGAAGAAATGGTCGACGCCGGTGAAGATGTCGGCCAGCGCCTCCCCCATCGGCGACGCGATATTGGCCCCGCCCAGGACGATGCAGATCTCCGGCGCGGCGGCCTTGACCCGAAGCGCCAGCGCGGCGGAGGCGAGATTCTGCTGGAAGACCGACGATATCCCAAGGATGCGCGGCGCCAGGGCGACGATCTGCGCGGTCAGCGCATCGAGAAACGGCCCGACCGCCGGCTCGATCGCGTCATGCTCGGCCCGCAGCGCCTCCGGCACCGGATCGGGCTCGCCGAGCCGAGCGTGCATCGCAGGCGGATAGGCGTGATCGCGGAACAGCCGCTCGCCGACCATCTGCTTGATCGAGGAGTCGCTCACCGCGCGATAGGCATCATATCCTGACAGGCTCGCGAGCAGGATATTGCCGTGCAGAACGCGGACGCTCATCCCCCGCGCCTTGCACGCGGCGGCGAGGATCGCCGATCCGAGCGGCGGCGTCGCGATATCCGCGAAGGGCGGCACGACGATACAGAGATCGACCTTCTGATCGTCCGGCCTGTCGTCCACGCCCGCTCCCCGCAATGCCTTGTCGGGCCGGACAGCTGCCCGGTATCCGACTAATCGTCGCTGGATACCCTGATATCGGCGTCCTGTCGCCTCAATGTCAGCCAGTCGCGCGGAAACGCGCCTCTCAATAATCCTTCGACACGCGCAGATTCCCGCTCTGCCGGCCGAGCGTGGAAATGCTCGAAAGGACCGACAGCCAACGCGTCACCCGGAATTCGACCTGAGTCGCCGAATAGCCCGCGCCGTCAGTGATGATCTCCGCGAACAGCCGCCGGGTGATGTATTTGCCCGCCGCGACTGACGTACCAGCCCCGGTCTGCGGATCGGCGGGCAGGATCCGCAGCCGGTCCAGCCCCGCCGCGCGGCGCACCACATTGATCGGGTTGAGCCCGCCGCTGCCGTCGCGCAGCGCCGCGACCGCCGCCGCGAGTTGCAAGGCCTCGGGTGCTGAGAGGTTGGTGATCGAGGTGCCGAACAACAGGCGCGAGAGCAGTTCATCCTCGGGTAGCGCGGGGATGCTGGTAAAGCTGATCTCCGGTTTCTGCGCATTGCCGGTCACGCGAATGCTCGCGCTCAGCCCGGTCGAATCCGCATTGGCGGCGATGTCGAGCGACGGGTTGGCCGGCACCTCGCCCACGAAGAGGATACGCCCGCGCTCGAGCTCGAACTGGCGGCCGGCGAACTCGTAATCGCCGTGGACCAGGTCTGCCCGGCCGTTGATCGCCGGATTGTCAGGTGCACCAGCGAGCTGGAGATCGGCCGACCATTCGCTGTTGAGGCCGAGGCCGCTGACGGTGAGCTGGTTCGCCGCATGCGCCTTGATCGCGAGCCGCCAGGGCTTGCGCGGCACCTCGTCCTCCTCACCACCGCCCGGCAGGTTGATCTCGCGAATGTTGAGCTGCGGCACCGCGCTTGCCGCGCTGGCCTGACCGAGCCGGTAACGGCTCTTGTTGAGCACGAGATCGCCCGCGATCACCCCGCCCTGCCCGTCCGACTTGATCGTCAGCGGCCCGGTGACGGTCGCGCCGATATCATCGCGGTTGATCATCACCGCATTGTCGGCGCGGATCGCGAGGTCGATGCCGAAACCGTTGGCGGCGGCGAGATCGAAGGTCCCGGTGCCGGTGACCCGCCCGCCCTTGCCAGCATCCGCGGCGAATTTGTCGATTACCAGCCGCGACCCGCCGAACCGTCCGGACGCCTGCACATTGGTGAGCACGGTCCCGGTCACGCCGCCTTCGATCCGGGCGTTCTTCGCCTCGACCACGCCGCGAATCTGCGGATCGTCGACCCGTCCGCCCAGATCAGCGGCGATCGCGATCGGCCCGGTCAGGTCGAACAGTTCCATGCCCGTGAGGCGCCACAGGGTATCCGCCGGCCCGTCATAGCGAAGCTGCGCGAACAATCCGGCCTTGGCGAGCTGGCTCGCGAGATCGCCCGAACCCGACAAAGTAAGCTGCGCCTGTGCCCGGCCCACCATCTTCCCGCCGCTCTTCGCTACGGCTCGCGCCGCCGCCTTGCCCGGCTGGAGGATACCGGCGATTCCGACATCGACCGGCTGCGACGACAGAATCAGCCCCGAGCGTGTCAATCCGCGCACCGTCATGTCGACCCGACCGGTCGGGGCTGCACCATGGCCTTGCGCGAAGGAGAGCTTGCCCGATGCCGTTCCGCCGAGCCCGAGCCCGGGATAGCCGATGTCGAGGATCGATAGCGGCATGCGCGACAGGGTCGCGTCGACCGCGCTCGACGCCTCGGTGAACCGCCCGGCGAGCTGGGCCTCCCCGCCGGCGAAGCTGAGCCTGGTGGGCGCAAGCCGCCATCCGTCGCCGTCGCGGGTGAATATCGCGGGCGTCGCCAGGCGCAGCGGGCGGCGGTCGAGCGTACCCTGGGCCGAGACGGCGAAGCTGTCGGGCGTCACCTGGGTGACCGTCTGGATGTCGAAGGCGCGGCCACGCGCACCGGCGATCGAGGCGCGGATCTCGCCCCGCCCGCCGCGGAGCGACGCATTGGCGGCGAACCGCCCGAGCGACAGGGTGCCGCGACGCAGCCCGTTGCCCGTCGCCGTCGCGTCGATCGAGGTGCCGGCAGGATCGAGCAGCATGACCGCGTCGAGCCGCCCGCGACGGAGCGTAATGGCATCGTCCAGCCTGGCCGCGTCGGCCGCCAGATGCGCCTCGATCCGCTGGATCGTGCCCACTGGCCGGAACAGCAATTCACCCGAAATGCCGCCCCCCGCGATGGCGAGACGGCCTTCGAACCCGCCGGTCACGATCTGCAAGGCTCCGTTCGCCCTGGTGCCGCTGACGTTGAGCTCGTCGACCTGGATGGTACCGTCGGCACCGGACGGCAACAGGATCTCTCCCCTGCCGTCGAACGGGCCGAGCCTCGACCCGCCCCGCGCGGTGAAAGCAAAACCGCGCGGGGTCGGATCGAGATGCGCGACGACATTGCTCAGCCCCATCGTGTCATTGGGCCGTTCGAACACCAGGTCGAGCGTCGGCCGCTCGATCTTGCCGTCGAGCTTCAGGGTCAGCGGACCATAGGTCGCCTGAGTACCACGGCCTTCGAAATGGAACGTGCCGTCGCGCCGACGGATGCCGTTGCCGGCAAGGCGCAACGATGGCGAGGTCAGGACGAGGTTATTGAGGTGGAGGATGCCGTCGGGCGTTCGCTCCAGCCCGGTCGTGATCTTCGGCAGGCCGTCCGTCAACGATCGGAAAAAGGCATTGTCGAGTCGAACCATCTGCGCCGTGCCGGTGCCGATCACCCGCGCGCCGCGCCCGGCCGGGCCCGGGACCACGCGAAGGATGGATCTGACGTCGACGATGCCGAGACCGGGGATCAGATAGCGGCCGAGCACGCCGTTGACGCCCACTTCGAACTTGCCGGTCACCAGGTCGAGCGTCAGGTTGATCCGACCGGTCAGCTTGTCCGACTTGACGCGGAGATCGTCGCCGATGACGAGCTTGCTGGTGACGCGAAGCACCCCGTCGAGACTGAGATTCCTGAGGATGCCGCCAGCGACGTCGCCGATGCCCGTCACCCGCGCCGCGGTGAAGCGGATCGGCACCCTGATCGGCGACTTCGAGAAAGTGCCGGCGCCACCGGCGCGCGCGACCTCGAACCCGGTATCGTCGAAGGCGAAACGGTCGGCCTTCAGGCGATAGTCGAAATGCGCGGTGGCGAAGACACCGTCGAGGATCGCGCGGAGCTCGATTCCCCTACCGCTCATGTTCGGGAACAGCGCCTTGGGCTGGAGCAGCCGGGCATGAAGGCGCAGGTTACGGTATGCGCCCTGCCCGAGATCGACCGTTCCCACCGTATCGATCGCGAGCGCGGCGGAACGCAGGGTGAGGGTTCCGTCAAGCCGCCGGTCGGCAAGGGTCGCGGCGCCGCTGACGGCGATGCGCGGCGTCGTCAGCCGCTGCAACTTGCCCTTGGCGAGCGGCGCCGGAGTAAGGGTGCCAGTCAGCGCGTAGGTGCCCGAGCGGTTGTTCAGCGCGAGATCCACCAGTCGGACCGGACCGACATCCGCGCGCGCCATGCCCTTCCACATGGCCCAGGTTCCGTCGCCGGCGATATCGATCGCGATCGGGCGGGCGAAACCGGCGAGCTTGGCCAGCACGCCGTTCGCCGTGCCCCGGGCATGAACGCCGACATCGAATTTGTTGCGATCCGGCTCGGCATCCAGCTTCAGCGCAAGCGTATCGCTACCTTCCACCATGGCTGAAAGATCGACCAGCGCGCGACCGGCATGGATATCGGCCCGCCCGGCCAGCCGCCCGGTCCGCGCCACGCCGGTGATCTTCGGCGAAACCGCCAGCCGGTCGACGCGCAACGCACCAATGCGGATATCGAACCCCGGCAGCAACGGTCCCGCCTTGCCGGTGCGGATCGTCTGCGGAAGTTTCGCCAGGGTCGCGCGCGGAATGACGAGGCTGCGGATATGCAACCTGTTGTCGAGCCACGCGAAGGGCACCCAGCTCAGGTCGGCGCGCGGCGCGTAGAATATGAGGCCCTTCGGATCGGAGATACGGACGTCGATCAACCGTGCCCGGGAAAAGAGCGATCCCTCGATCCGCCCGACGCTGTAGCGCAGGCCGTTGGACGGCCGCAGCCCCGCAATCTGGTCAGCCACCCAGCGATGGCCGATGCTGGTATCGAGGATCGCCAGTGCCGCCGTCAGCAACGCCACGATTCCCAGAATTCCGCCAGCCAGCCAGCGCCACCAACGCCGGCGCGGCGGCGCAGCGGGCGGCGTCGTATCTTCGCTCAAAACGCCTGCCCCAGAGAGACATAGACCGCGACGCGCGAATCCCCGGGCTGACGGTTGATCGGCGTGCCGACATCGATGCGGATCGGCCCGAAACTCGAATAATAGCGCAGGCCGATACCGGTGCCGAAGCGGAACTGGGTGAATTTGGGCAGCGGCGTGGTGTAGATATTGCCGCCGTCGAGGAACGGCACCACGCCGAAATTGCCGAACGCCTTCACCCGCGCCTCGATCGAGAATTCAGTCAGGCTTCGCCCGCCGATCGGATCGTTGTTGGGATCGCGCGGGCCAATGCTCTGATAGCTGTAGCCGCGCACCGAAGCGCCGCCGCCGGCATAGAAGCGCCGCGACGGCGCGATCGCGTCGCGCGGCGCGCCGGCGATCGTGCCCAGCCGGATTCGGCCCGCCAATACCACGCTCGGTGCGACTGACTGATAGGCGCTTGCGTCGACCTGCATCCGGGCATAGCCGAACGCCGAGCCCTCGAGCGAGATTTCGGGCGACAGCCGCCCGCTCAGCCGGAATCCCTTGGTCGGATTGAGCAGGTCGTCGGATCCGTCATAGGACAGCGTGGTCGGCAGCGCGCCGATGAAGAAGGTCCGTCGCCGCGGCGCCCCGGTCGATAGGATCACGTCGCGCTCGTCCGAGGCGGCCAGTTCGGCGCCGAGCGACCAGGTCCATTTCTTCTGGAAGAAGATGTTGGTCTGCCGCTCCAGGCTGCCCGAGACCGAGAAGGTTCTCGCCTGATAGGCATCGCGCGTCAGGTTGGACGCGACGATCTGGCCGGTCAGTACCCGGTCGCGGCCCTCGAAATTATTGCGGCGGAACACGACGCTGGCCAGCTGCTCCTTGGTACCCAGCACACCGCGCAGGGTCAGCGCGCCTTCGGGCGGGAACAGGTTGCGATTCGTCCAGCTCACCTCGGCGCGCGCACCTTCGCCGGTGCCATAGCCGATTTCTCCCGCGATGGTGCGCGGGGGCGCGGGCGCGAGCGCGACATTGATATCGACGACATCGGGATCCGCGCTCTGGACCGGCTTGATCTCGACGGTCGAGACAAGGCTGGTCTGGATCAGCGCGCGGCGCAGATCGTCAAGCGACGCGGCGTTATAGGGCTCGCCTGGCCTGAACCGCGCAATCTCGAGGATATGCTTCGCGTTGAACACCTTGTTGTCGGCCGCCGTGGTGATCGTGCCGAACCGTTTCTCGCCGCCCGGCTGTATCGTCATCGAGAGCGTCGCCGTGTGGGTCGCGTGATCGACCACGATCTCCGGCTCGCCCACATCGGCGAACGGAAAGCCCTGCTCGCCGATCCTGGTGCGCAGCGACGCCTCGCCCGCGACCACCCGATCGGCATTGACCGTGTCCTGCGCCTTCAGTCCAAAGGCGTCGCGCAGCCCCTTTTCCTTGTCGCCAGCGGCGGCGACACCAGCGAGCGTGACTCCCTCGAACTTGTAGATCAGGCCCGGTTCGGCATCGAGCACGACCAGCGTCCGCCCGCCATTCTGCTCGACCCGAGTGGAGACCCGCGCGTCATAATAGCCCTCGGCGCGGAGCAGCCCGACCAGCAGAGTCGAATCCTCCCGCGCGCGACGGTCAAGCTGCGCGGCGTTGGCCGGATCGCCCTCATGCGCCTTGAGCGTGGAAAGGCCCAGGAAACGCTGATGAAGCAAGGGGCTGGTGACGGCGTCCATACCGTCGATCCGATAGCTGTAGCGGGATTCCCCGGTCATCTCGACCGGCGCGGCAGGATCGACCGGCTCGGGCGGCATCGCGTCGAGATCGGGCCACTCGACGCCCAGCCCCGGCATGGGCGCGAGCGGCGACTGCGGATCGAGGCCCGAGGATACGACAGTGGATGGAGATAAGGGGGATGGAGATAAGGGGGATGGAGGCAATGGAGACGGGGTTAACGGAGGCAGTGGCGCGGTCGCCGCTCCGCCCTCCTGCGCATCGGCGCAGGGAACGGACCAGATGAAAAGACCCGCGGCGGCGCACTGAAGCGCGGCTCGCCGACCGACCGAAAGCAACATTCGCCCGGTCTAGCCGGTCAAATCCAGAAGTGACAGTGGCTTGGCGCGCGATCTCAGTGAACCGTGCCGATGGCGGTCTCAGCCGAAAGCAGCAGGATCAGCCGCTCGATCTGCCGCCAGCGGCAGAAATGGAGATAATTGCCGATATCACGGCTCTCGTCAGCGCGCGCCGCCGCCTCGAGCCCCGCATCGTCGCCGAACATCGCGATCAGCGCGGTGGCATCGGCAACCTGACCGCGGTCGGCGAGATACGGCAGATACGACATTGAGACTCCCCGGAATGACCCCGGGAGATGCCATCAAGTCACGTGCCACATCAGCAGAATCACCAGCAACCGCGGGGGCGAGTGGTAAACGCCCCTTCTGGGACAGCCCCACCGATCCCGTAGCGGGACGCTGGCGTCCTGCCGCGGGACATGGCAGAGGCCGGCCATGGCCAGCAAACCTCCCACTCGCACCCCGCTAGCCGGCGGCGTCCTGATCGCACTCGGCGCGATGGGCGGCGCCGTGACCGGTCTCTTCCTGTACGAACCGGTTCCGGGCTTCCTGATCGGTACCGGCATCGGCATCGCCCTGGCGGTCGCGATCTGGCTGCTCAACGTGCGGCGCTAGGCACCAGCGCAGCATCACCGGCAAGAGCACACCGACACGGGACAATCAACGCAGCGCCCGTGACAACCAGACGACGCGGCCGAGCACCTCCACCTCCTCCGGCCCGCGCAACGGGATCGGCGGGAATGCCAGGTTGTCGCTCGTGACGGCGACACGGCCGCCGGTCTTCGCCACGCGTTTCACCATCAGAGCCCCGTCCAGGCGGATGACGAAGATGCCCCCGCGTGCCACGATCTGCCGGTCGCGTTCGTCGATCAGCATTCGATCGCCATCCTCGATCGTCGGCGACATCGATTCGCCCTGGGCCCGCAGCACCGCGCTCTGATCTTCCCGCACGCCGAGCGAGGCGAGCAACCGCGGATCGAACAGTTCGCCGCCCAGAAGCCGGTCGTCCTCGGCAAGCCCACCCGGCCCGGCCGAGGCAGCGACGTCAAGCCGGCGCACCTGCGCGACAGCCGGGATCGCTGGCCTCGAGGGCCCGCCCAGCAACGCCTCGTCCACACGGAAATACCCGGCGAGCAGCTTGCGGTCGCGCTCCGCCAGCAGGCGCGGCGTGCCGCGTTTCACATATTGCTGAAGATAGGCCGGGTTGCGGTGGAGCATGCGCGACAGTGCCGCATAGCTCTCCCCGCTCGCCTCGACGAGACGGTCAAGAGCGGTGCGAGGATCGGGCGCCTCCATTCCCGTTTCAATAGCATAGGAAAATTCCTAGACAAGTTGGAAATTACGGAACAGACAGTGAACACAATCAAGAGACTCGGAAAGGGCTGCGATGTCGGTGCTGGCAAAGATCGATCGGTATTTGAAGGAGACGGGAATGCCACCCACACGCTTCGGCCGCCTGTCGGTCAACGATCCGCGGCTGGTGGGCGATCTGCGCAACGGACGCGAGCTAGGGCAGCGAGTCCTCGCGCGCGTCGAGGCATTCCTGACTCAAGGGCGCGACCGGTGAGCCGCGGTCCCGATGCCGCCACCCTGCTCGTCCGCAGCCTCGAGACCGACTCGCATCGCGCCGGCTGTCCGGCACGGGTGATGGAGTCGAACTGGACTCGCTGGGCGAGCGCGACCTTCTGCGGGGCACGGCACGAGCTGAGTCTCGACGCAGAGATGTCACCCGAACTCGACCTTTGGCTCGACGCGCTGCCTGAGGCGGACCTGCCGCTTCGACGGCACCTCGTCGCCGATATCGTGGTTACTTCGGTGCGCCGCGCGGACGGTATCGCGACGATCGCGATTGAGGCGCTTACCGTGGAAGAATGAGCCTCAGCCGCGCGTGGCGAGGCGGCGCAGCGTGACCAGCGCCTCCTGCAGCGAATCCTCATTCTGCGGTGGAGCAGGCGGCATGATCGTCTCGCGACGCCCAACGCCACGCTCGAGACGGTCGAGCAATGCGTGGATACTGGCGGACGGATCGGTCTCGACCCGTGCCGAGGCACGCGGTCGCGCCGGGGCGAAGGGACGCTCCTCCTCGACCGGCCGTTCGGGGCGCAGCGGGCGGCTGGTCTTGAAGAATTGCGACGGCTCGCGCGCCGGGGTCGGCGCGAAGGCGGGTGTCGGCTCCGGCGCCACGATCGGCACCGGGGTATAGGCCGGCTCAGGCTCGCGTGCCTCGGTCGGGGCGAATGCCGGCATGGGTTCAGGCGGCGCGATCGGCGCAGGCGCATAGATCGGCCCCGACGCCTGGGTCGGTTCCAGTGCCTGGATCGGCTTGGCCACCGCCAGCGGGACAGGCGCGGGAAGCCGCTCGGGCTGCGCGACGGGTTCGAGCTCGGGCATGAAGGCGGGAGCGGGCGTGGCGTTGCGAACCAGCGGCGTGAGCTCGAACGTCTCGAAGCGCTCGCCCGGATCGAACACCTGCTGGCGTGGCTTGCTCAGCAGCGGCGCCAGTTGCGGGGACCAGTCGACCGGTTCCTCGGGGATTGCATGGGGATCATAGGCAGCGAGAGGCATGTCCAGATTGGCGGGCAGATCGCGCTCGGCGAACGACTCGTCCATCGGCAGATCGTCGATCTCGTCCTCGGGCTCGTCGGCGCGGGTGTGGACCGGGCGTTGCGCGCGTACTTCGAGGAACGGCGTACCAAGCTCGCGATTGGCCGAAAGGGGCCGGCGCGCCGGCGCATCGGGATGGGCATCGGCACGGCGCAGCACCGGCGCCTTCCCGTCATCCGCCTCACCCGATTTCTGCACGACGATTGCCCGGTCGCCCAGCAGCAGAAACAGTCCGAACCAGGCGATCAGCGCGGTGCCGCCGCCGGCCGCCAGGATCAGCACAGCGCGCGCGGTGACACCGAGCGGCGGTGCCGCCGCCGGGATGACCGCGGCAAGGCCGCTGTCGATCACGAGATCCTCGAGCAGGCCGGTCGGGATCAGGGCGAAGGCGAGTGCGATAACGCCGCCGATCACCGCCGCGACAAGCGGCGCGACCGGCAGGTTCAGGCGTTGACGGCGGGTGGAGTCGACCATGCGTTACCGGATGGCATGGTTTTGGTAAGTTTTTGGTAAACGGGAGCATAACGACCCACATTTACGGACCAGTTTCGCTCCGTTTCTACAAAGGCCCGGCCGCGTTCACGACGTGCTTCCCAGACGTCGCGATCGGCGAGCAGGCCGGCGAGGCTCCGCGCCATCGCGTCAGGATCGCCGGGTGGGAACAGCGTGCCGGTCTCGCCGTGGCGGATCAACTCGCGGTGCCCGCCGACATCGGAGGCGGCGACGAGGCGACGCTGCGCCATCGCCTCGAGCGGCTTGAGCGGCGTGACGAGATCGGTCAGCCGCATGCGCTTGCGCGGATAGGCCAGCACATCGGTCAGGCTGTAATAGCGATCGACCTCGCCATGCGGCACGCGGCCGATGAAACGGATATGGCCGGAGACCGGCGATGCCGCCGCCTGGGCACGCAGGGCCTGCTCCATCGGTCCGCCGCCGACCAGCAGCAGATGTGCCCTGGGACGCGATGCGACCAGCATCGGCATCGCGGCGATCAGATCGTCCAGCCCTTCGTAGTCGTAGAAGCTGCCGATGAAGCCGACCACCTCGGCGCCGTCGAGTCCCAGCGAACGGGCAAGTTCGTGGTCATAGGGCAGAGGCGTGCCGAACATCTCCAGATCGACGCCATTGGGCGAGACGAAGATCTTCGACTGGTCGATCCCCCGAGCCACCAGATCGCGGCGCAGGCCCTCGCAGATCACCGCGACCGCGTCAGCCTTGCGCACTGCCCAGGTTTCCAGCGCGCGGGTGGCGCGATAGCGCGGCGATCCTTCGCGTCCGGTACCATTACCGACCGCCGCGTCTTCCCAGAAGGCACGAATCTCATAGACGAAAGGCAGCTTGCGCTTCTTTGCGACGCGCAGGCCAGCAACCGCGTCGAGCACCGGCGAATGGGCGTGAAGAATGTCCGGCCGGAAGGCATCGACCACCTCATCGATCCGCCGGGCGAAGGCGTCGATCTCGCGCAGCTCGCCGAACGGGCTCGGCAACCGGCGTGGCGCGACGGTGCGGAAGAAATCGATCCCGTCGACCGTCTCCTCCGCCATCTCGCTCCTGCCGTGACGCGGCCCGGTTACCGCAGCAACGTCCCAGCCGCGCCGCATCTGGCTTTTGAGGATCGCGCGCGTGCGGAACGTGTATCCGCTCTGCAAGGGCAGGCCATGGTCGAGGATATGGAGGATGCGCATGCCATTCTCCCTGCCACGCCACTGCTTAACGGAGCCTCAACCCGCGCCGGAGTAACCATCCCATGGTCCCCGGGATGGGCTGGGCAAAAAAGGCGAAGGGCATGATCGACAATTTAGCGCTCGCCATCAGCCACGGCCTGATGCTGCTCGCCGCCTGGGTCCTGCTGCGCCGTCCCGATCTCGACAAGGAGCCCGGCCCGGAGGATTCCACGCCGGCGCCCAAGGGCGCGACACCCGAGAGCGGGAACCGCCCGGGTGCGTGATCTCGTCTTCGTCGCCTTTCTTGCTGCGCTCTTCGCCGGCGGCTTTCGCAAGCCGTTCCTGTTCGTGCTGACCTATGTCTATATCGACATCGTCTCGCCGCAGCGACTGACCTACATGCTGCTCAATTCGGTGCCGATCTCGCTGATCGCGGTGGCATTGTGCGTGCTGTCCTGGATATTGGTCGACGACAAGAAGGACAGCCGGGTGGCGCCGCGGCAGTTCATGATCCTGCTGCTCCTGCTCTATTGCTACGTCACGACGCTCAACGCCGATTTCCCGGTCGAGGCACGGGACAAATGGGACTGGGTCTGGAAGTCGCTTGCGTTCGCCGCCTTCCTGCCGCTCACCTTGCGCACCCGGCTGCGGATCGAGGCGCTGTTGCTGTTCATGATCCTGGGCGCGTCGTCGATCATCATGGTCGGCGGGATCAAGACGCTTGCCAGCGGCGGGGGCTATGGCGAGCTCAACCTGATGGTCTCCAACAATAGCGGCCTTTACGAAGGCTCGATCATCTCGACGGTCGCGATCACGATCATTCCGCTGATCCTGTGGTTCTCGCGCTTCGGCACGATCTTTCCGCCCGACTGGAAGGTAAAGGTCTTCTGCTACGCGCTGGTCTTCGCCTGCCTGCTGATTCCGGTCGGCACCTCGGCGCGCACCGGGCTGCTCTGCATCGGCCTGTGCGCGGTGCTGCTGCTGCGCGATGCGCGGCGCAAGCTGCTGTATCTGGGGGTGCTCGGCGCGATCGCTCTGGTCGCGGTCCCGTTCCTGCCCAGCGCCTTCACCGCGCGCATGGGAACGATCAAGACCTACAAGGCGGACGAATCCGCCTCGACTCGGGTCGCCGTGTGGAAATGGACCTGGGAATACGCCAAGACCCATCCGTTCGGCGGGGGCTTCGAGACCTATCGCCAGAACGTGCTGCGCTACGACCTCGTCTCGGCGTCGGGTTCCGGCAGCAACGTCACGGTCGCGAGCAAGCTGACCACCGACAAGGCACGTGCCTATCACAGCTCCTATTTCGAGATGCTTGGCGAGCAAGGCTATCCCGGTCTCGCGCTGTGGCTGGCGATCAACCTGATCGGCATTTTCCGCATGGAGATATTGCGGCACCGTTATCGGCGCGCGCCGCCGGACCAGGCCTGGGTCGCGCCGCTGGCCAGCGCCCTGCAAAGTGGACATCTGATCTACCTGCTCGGCGCCGCCTTTGTCGGCATCGCGCTCAGCCCGTTCGTCTATATGCTGATCGGGGCGCAGATCGCGCTGGACACGTATCTGGCGCGCAAGCGCAGCGAGATGGTCTGGCGACCCATCCGCGCCAGGCGCGCCACTGCCCCGCAGACCCCGGCAGCCATATGACGGTGGCTTTGCTCAACACCTACGCCTCACGTCCTTGCGAAAGATGAGATTCCCATGGCCGGATTGTTCCTAGTCCAGACGGCTGACCCTAATTTCGCCGATGCGGCACTGGCCGGCGCGCGTGCGCAGTTCGCGCTGCACGGTTTCCGGATGGCGGGCGTGGAACGGCAGCTGCCGGGCTGGCGATTGCTGCATCTGCCGCATATCGTCGGCGGCCCGGAGAACCTGCTCGTACAGGGTGACGATCTCGTCGCGATTGCCGGCACCCTGACCTTCGACGGGCTGATGGGCGAAGCGGCGCTGCGCAAGCTGCTTGAATCCGCGGCGCTGCCGACACTGGACTGGTCGCGCATCGGTGGCCATTTCGTCGCGTTCGTCCGCAAGGGCGGCCGCAACTTCCTGTTCACCGATTATTTCGCGGCCTTTCAGATCTTCCATGATCAGGGACGAACGGTCTTTTCGACCTCGTTGCTCGCCGCCGCCAGGGCGCTGCCGCGGCTGAGCTTCGATAGCCAGGGCCTCTATGAATTCGCCTTCAATGTCGTGCCGATCGGCGACGACACGGTCTTTGCCGAACTCAAGACATTGGGGCCGCGCGAGATCATCGAACTGACGGAGCGGGGATGCGTGGTGCATGCCACGACCAAGCCGTTGCCGGGCCTGCTGCGCGACATGCCGCCGGAGGAACGGCTCCGGGACAACCGCGAACGCCTGGAGAAAGTGATCGCCGCCCATGTCGGCCATTTCGGCGACCGGGTGCATTGCCCCCTGTCGGGCGGGCTCGATTCGCGCCTGTTGCTCGCGGCGCTGCGCGCGGCGGGGAGCCGCCCGGAGGTCTATGTCTATGGGCCGCCGGGCAGCCCGGACGTGGAGATCGCCCGGGCGATCGGCACTGCCCAGGGCTTTCAGGTCCGCTGGATGGACAAGCATGCCGCCGATCTCGACCCTGCCGAGTTCGTCGATCAGGTCGAGCGCAATTTCCACGAATTCGATGGCCTGCCCAATTTCGGCAACATCTTCGACAATGGCGGCAATGCCATCGCGCGCGACGCGCGCCATGCCGGCGGCGGGCTGGCCGCATCGGGCGGCTGCGGCGAAATCTATCGCGATTTCTTCTTCCTTACCGACCGGCCGATCACCGCCGCCACGGTCGCCAGCACGTTCTTCGCGCGCTTCATCCGGCGCGACACGACCGCCTTGTTCGATCCGACCCGGTTCCTGCGCCGGATCAGCGACAAGATCCGCGACGCGCTCGAAATACCCGGAGAGACCGGACCGATCCCCCGCGCGCAGATCGAGCAGATCTATCCGCGCGTGCGGTGCCGCTCGCTGTTCGGGCGGGAGATCAGCATGGAGGCGCGCTATGGCGCCTATCTCATGCCATTCCTCGATCATCAGGTCGTCGCCGGCGCGATGGCGCTGCCGATGCGCCTCAAACAGGCGGGCCGCTTCGAAGCCCGGCTTCTCGCCGCGATCGACCCGGAACTGGCGCGCCAGCCCTCGGCCTATGGCCATGACTTTGCCGGTCCGCCCAGTCGCGCGCACCGCATGTCGGAATGGTCCTCCCGAATCCGCCCGGCATGGGTACGGCGCGAGAGCTACGGCATCCGGCGGCGCCTCCGCCCGATGTCGGATGAACATGGCGGCCTGCTTGGCCCGGCCTATATGAATCGGGTGGTCGACCCCGCTTTCCCGGCGATGCGGCGTTTCTTCCGGATGGACCAGATCACCGACAGCGGCCTGTGGCGGCGTATTGCGTGTCTAGAATATCTTGCCCATCACCTTGGCTCGCACCTTGTCGACGAGGCCGGCAGCACCCGAAAGCTGCCCGCGCGACCCGACCGGCTCGATCCGGTCGGCGAGATCATTGTCGCGAACGATGATACGGTCGCCCGACCAGTTGCCGACAAAGGTCGTGTTCCAGCTGAAGCCGGGCGAGAGCCGGGCGACATTATGCTCCACGATCAATCCGGCTGAGCTGTTCTTGACGCCTTCGGGGGCGACGGTGATCATCGTCGAATGGTTTTCCTTGTCGGGACCAGCGACGAAGCTGTTGCCCGCAATCCGCCCGGTCGCGCCGTTCGACAGATCGATCATATAGTTGGTGGCGTGGCCCGCGCTGTCGTCGAAGCTGTTGTCGAGGATCTCGACCCGAGGGGCGCGAATCTTGACATAATGGCCGCCGGTGCCGCGTTCGAAGCGCGACCGCGTAATCTTCACCATGCCGAAGCCACCGACATAGACTGAATGAGCGCCATGCCCGGTCGGGTCCTTGCCCAACCCGGCAAAGGTCGAATGATCGATCGAGATGGTGCTGCCCGCGTCGTCGGCCGACAGGATGCCGCACTGGTTGTCGACGAACATGGCGTTGGTGACGACGAGATCGCCTTTCTCGATCCGGATGCCCGCGCCGTTACCGTCGTCGACCAGGACATGAGTGAAGACGATGCCGTCGACACGGGCCGAGGTGCCGCGCAGCACCAGCGTCGCCTTGCCCTCGCACACGCCGCGGTCGAACACCACGCTGCCCGGCACCTCGGCGACGAAAGCCACCCGGCCCGCGTCCTGCACCGCGCACTGATTGTAACGGCCCGGCGCGATGGTGATCGTGCCGTCAGCGCCCTTTAACGCGGCCAGCGCCTCGTCGAGGCGGCCGAAGGACTGGCGTAGTTCCGTCACGGTGAAGGGACCCCGGGCGGAAGCTTGCGGATATGCGGGGGCGGCAAGCGCGAACAGGCTCAGCACGAGCAGGGAAACGGGACGGTGCATCGGTTTCTCCGGGGGAAAAGACGTCGTCGAGGTTACTCCATGACCGATGACCGATCAGTTACCGGAACGAACGGGCACCCTCGCGCATTTTTTGGCCCATGGCGAAGATCATCTATTGCGACGACAGCGAGCCCGGCATCACCCGCAGGAAGGTCCGGCATGGCTGGGGCTATTGGGATATGGAAGGCAAGCGCATCGCCGATCGCGAGGAGATCGACCGGCTGAACGCGGTCGGCCTGCCCCCGGCCTATCGCGACGCCTGGTATTGCCCCAAACCCAACGGCCATATCCAGGCGATCGGCTGGGACGAGAAGGGCCGCAAGCAATATCGCTATCACCCGGAGTTCCGCGAGGCGCAGGAATCCGCCAAATACGAACTGTGCGCGCCGTTCGGCCGTGCCCTGCCCAGATTGCGCGCCCGCGTTGACCAGGATTTGAAGCGCCGCGGACTCGACAAGGAGACTGCCGTCGCCGCCATCGTGCGGCTGCTCGATCTCGGCCATGTCCGCATCGGCAACGAAGGCTATGTGAAGGCGAACAAGAGCTTCGGTGCGACCACGTTGCGCAAGCGCCACGCCAATCTGCGCGGCAAGACCCTGAAGCTCCAGTACAAGGCCAAGTCGGGCAAGCTGCGAATACTGACGATCACTGACGGGTCGCTCAGCCGTTTCGTCAGGAAATGCCAGGACCTGCCCGGCCAGCACCTGTTTCGCTGGATCGATTCGGCGGGCGAGGCCCATCCCGTCACCTCTTCGGACGTCAATGCCTATATCCGCGAGGCGATGGGCGAGGATTATTCAGCCAAGCATTTCCGCACCTGGGGGGCGAGCGTCCTCGCCTTCGAAACGCTGGCCGGCGCCCGTAGCGACATCAGCCTGAAGACGATGCTCGAACCCGTCACCGAGGCGTTAGGCAACACTCCTGCGATCGCCCGCAAATCCTATGTCCACCCCGCCCTGCTCGCGGCGGTGAAGGATGGTCAGGCGGCGTTACGGGCCAAGCCCCTGCCCCGCTCAACCCATTATCTCTCGCGCGCCGAACGCGGGCTGGTCGATTTCCTAGAAAACCCTGGTGCCGCGGCGCCCGCCAAGGCAGCATAATTCCATGACAGTAACGAACAACAGCCAGGCAAAGGCGCCTGTCCTTTCAGCGTCCAACGTACAGGACCAGGCGGAGGACCTGTTCACCGCCAGCTCGATCTGGATCCAGACCCATTGGTTGCAGATCATCATCGCCGTCGCCGCGGCAGCGGTGGTCGTCGCCGGGCTGATGTTCCTTCGACAGATGGGCAACAAGCTGTGCAACTTGCGGCCAGGCCAGGCCGGGTGGGGCACCGTGTTCGGCCGCGCCATCGTCAAGACCGGCAATTTCTTCATCATCATGGTCGCGGCCAAGCTGGTCGCCGGCTACGCCAATGCGCCGCGCGAGGTGACGACGACGATCTCCTTCCTGTTCACCGTCTCGGCGGTATTCCAGGCGGCGATCTGGGCGCGCGAGATCATCCTCGGCGCGATCGAACATCGCACCCATTCCGAAAACTACTCGGGCGAGGCGATCGGCAGCGCGATGGGCATCATCCGCCTGCTCGTTACCTTCGCGCTGTTCGCCATCGCGCTGATCGTCGTGCTCGACAATCTCGGGGTGAACGTGACTGGCCTCGTTGCCGGTCTCGGCGTCGGCGGCATCGCGATCGGCCTGGCCGCGCAGGGCATCTTCGCTGACCTCTTCGCGGCGCTGGCGATCCTGTTCGACCGGCCTTTCCGACGCGGCGACGCGATCACCTATGACAGCAGCTCGGGCACGGTCGAGGCGATCGGGCTGAAATCGACCCGCGTGCGCGCGGCGACGGGCGAAGAACGGATCATCGCCAACAGGAAACTCCTCGACAAGGAGATTCTCAACAACAGCCAGCGTGCCTATCGCCGCGGCCAGTTCAAGCTCGGCGTGGTGCGATGGACTCCGGTCGAGAAGATGGAACGCCTGCCCGACATATTGCAGGAAGTGATCGAGAAATGCGGCCGTACCTTCGTTCGCGCCGGTTTCATCGGCTTCGGTCAGTCGAGCTATGATTTCGATGTCGAGTTCGACTCGCCGACCGCCGCATTCGACGATTTCTTCGATGCCCGCCACGCCATCGGCCTCGGTATCGTCAGGCGCCTGAATGCTGAAGGTATCGAGCTGGCCTATTCGACCCAGGCTTCGTTCACCGCGGCAGCACTTGGCGGCCTGATCGGGCCCTATCCCGAGGCGCCGCCTTACGGCGAAAACGCGGCGCCCGTCGTCGACACCCCCACCACCCCCGAAACGGCCATGGAACTCAAGCCGTCCGGGGACCGGTCGGCCGTCGATCAGGACACGCCTCCATGACCAGGGCCGAACGCCGACCGGCTCGCTGTCGTGACGAGAAATTCGTACGGAAGAGGCCGGGAAGCTGATCCCCTTCTTCCTCCTCATCGTAGATGAAGAGGAGGAAGATCAGGCCATCTCCGGCTGGCGCTGGCCGACCACGGCCGAGGCGAGCATGGCGTTCCAGTTCCCGAGGGTCATCGCGCCGAGATATTCTCCCTGCATCACCGGAGTCAGCACCTCGATCATCCGGCTGCCCTCGACCCAGAACTCGATCACGCCGAAGGCGCCGCCGCGCTTGCTATATTTGGCCGGCCAGCCCTCACGTTCCGCGATGGCGAACACCTCGGTCGCGCCCATGTGCGTCGCGATGGCGACATGAGTCGCCGAGCGGCGATTGGGAGATCCGATCACGCCATAGGAATCAGCGTCGCCATCGGCCGGCACCAGTTCGGTCCCGCGCGGATAGACTTCGATGATGGTGTTGCGCTCGTCGCCGGCCATCGCGACCCAGCTTCCCGCGATCACCGGCGGGAAGGGCGTCGCCTGCCCATCCCACAATTCGGCGATCACCTCCGCGACATGCCGGGGATTGTCGGCATCGATCGAAACGTGAAAGATCATGTACTGCTCCAGGAAAAACAAATGCCCAAGTTCAGGCTTCTGCGGCGCCCCTATCGCGAGGATCCGGGCAAACGGTGCGGCGTTCGACGGACTCGACCAAATTGCGACCGGTATGATTCGCGAGTCGGTGCTTTTAGAAGCTCGGGTTCGCTCTCGCCGTAGTGCCTATCCACCGATTCACGCGCCATGGACGCTACGTCATCGCCCCGGTTCAAGTTTCCGGTCGGGCAAGGCTTGCGCGCGCCGGGCCGGCGTGCCTAGAGGACGCGGAAGCTAACAATATCCGAGGATATCCATGCCAACCATCACCGCGCAGGAAATGGCCGGCCGCATCGGCACCGAGACCGTCTCCGACTGGGTGGAGGTGAGCCAGGAGATGATCGACAAGTTCGCCGACGCGACGGGTGACCACCAGTTCATCCATGTGAATCCCCAGATGGCCGCGATGACGCCGTTCGGCGGCACCATCGCCCATGGCTTTCTCACCCTTTCCCTGATGCCGCTGCTCGCGTCCAAGGTCGCCGACGCGCCGCAGATCGAGGGCGTGAAGATGGGGATCAACTATGGTGGCAACAAAGTCCGCTTCCTCCAGCCGGTCCGCTCCGGCAAGCGCGTGCGCGGCCGCTTCAAGCTGATCGAGTTCGCCGAGAAGCGCCCCGGCCAGTGGCAGCAGACCAACGAATTCACCGTCGAGATCGAGGGCGAGGAAAAGCCTGCGATGATCGCCGAATGGATCAGCCAGATTTTCGTTTGAAACCCTAAAGCCCCCTCCCCGAAGGGAAGGGGCTTGAAGAAAGGACCTCTCCCATGCGTTCCGCCGTCATCGTTTCGACCGCCCGTACCCCGATCGGCCGCGCCTATCGCGGCGCGTTCAACAACACCCCCGCGCCCACCCTTGCCAGCCACTCGATCAAGGCAGCGGTCGAGCGCGCCGGGATCGATCCGGCCGAGGTCGACGATGTCGTGTTCGGCTGCGCCCTGCAGCAGGGCCATCAGGCCGGCAATATCGCGCGCACGTCGCTGCTCCGCGCCGGCCTGCCGGTCAGCGTCGCCGGCCAGTCGATCGACCGGCAATGCTCGTCGGGCCTGATGGCGATCGCTACCGCCGCGAAGCAGATCATCACCGATCAGATGGAGATCACCATCGGCGGCGGCGTCGAGAGCATCAGCCTCGTCCAGACCCCCAAGATGAACGTCGCGCCCGACCCCGAGCTCGTCGCGATGCACAAGGACATCTACATGCCGATGCTCGGCACCGCCGAGGTGGTCGCCAAGCGCTACGCCATCAGCCGCGACGTGATGGACGAATATGCGCTCCAGTCGCAGCAGCGGACCGCCGCCGCCCAGGCCGCCGGCTATTACGACAAGGAGATCGTTCCGGTCACCGCGACCATGGCGGTGGTCAACAAGGAAACCAAGGAAGTCACCTACAAGGAAGTGACTCTCTCGAAGGATGAGGGAAACCGCGCCGACACCACGCTGGAAGGTCTGAAGGCGCTCCAGCCGGTAATGGGCCCGGGCATGACGATCACCGCCGGCAATGCCAGCCAGCTGTCAGACGGCTCCTCCTCGTCGGTGCTGATGGAGGAGAAGCTGGCCGAGAAGCGCGGGCTCCAGCCGCTTGGCCGCTATATCGGCATCGCGGTGGGCGGCACCGAGCCGGACGAGATGGGCATCGGCCCGATCGTCGCCATCCCCAAGCTGCTCCAGCGTTTCAACCTGAAGATGGACGATATCGGCCTGTGGGAGCTGAACGAGGCTTTCGCGGTGCAGGTGCTCTATTGCCGCGACAAGCTCGGCATTCCCAACGAGCTGCTCAACGTCTCGGGCGGCGCGATCTCGATCGGCCATCCCTATGGCATGACCGGCGCGCGCGCGACCGGCCATGCGCTGATCGAAGGCAAGCGCCGCGGCGCGAAATATGTCGTCGTGACGATGTGCATCGGCGGCGGCCAGGGTGCCGCCGGGCTGTTCGAGGTCCTGTGACTTGACCGGGAGGGTGTCCGACGGCACCCTCCCCTTTCCCACGGCGGATAACGACGTAGACGGCATTCCGCCGGGTGAACTAGCGTCTAGGTAACCCCTGAACTCTATGGTACCGCTCACATGATCGACCCTCCCGCATAGGAGGGCGGCTTGAGAGGGTGGGCGATGACGGGCGACGACATTGGGCTGGTGGCCGATATCGGCCGCCAATCGGTACGGTTTGCACTCAGCGGCGGCACAGCGGGCATCCTGCCGCGCGACGTGCGCAGCTACCACACCGCCGAGCATGCCACTTTCACCAGCGCGCTGCTCGCCTATCTTGGCGACGTGGGAATGCGGGACGCGACTCTGCCCAGCGTTCTCGCGGTCGCCGGCGCGGCGCGCGGCGACCTGATCAACCTCACCGGCAGCCGCTGGTACATCTCGCTCTCCGGCGTCGAGGCGGTACTCCGCGCCCGGCCCCGCGCGCTCAACGAATGCGCGGCCACGGCGCTTGCCCTCACCACGCTCAACCAGAGCGCCTTCACCCCGGTGGGAACGCAATCGACCCGGCTGGTCCAGCCCGGCGGCCACTATATCGTGGTCAGCATCGGCACCGGCCTTGGCGTCGCGGCGCTGATCGCAGGATCGAACGGCAAGCTGCTGCCCGTGGCGAGCGAGGCCGGCCATATGACCTTCTCCCCCGCCACCCCGGACGAGGAGAAATTCGCTGCCCATGTGCGCGTCAGGGGCCAGCCGAGCGCGGAATCCCTGCTCAGCGCGAACGGGCTAGTCGCCGCCTATGCGGCGCTGGCCGAAGGAGGCAAGGTCGTCCGCAGCCCGGAGGAAGTTACCCGCTCCGCGGGGCGCGATCCGGTGTCCACAGCCGTCGCGCGAATGGTCGCCGGCTATCTGGGGGCATTTATCGGCGATCTTGTTCTCGCCTTCGGTGCCTGGGAGGGCGTGTATCTGACAGGCCCCATCCCCCGTGCGCTGCACATGCATCTGAGCGACCCGCAATTCCGCAAGCGGCTTGAGGCCAAGGACGCGTTTCGCCGGCAACTCGGCGAGGTGCCTGTCGCGATCGTCAACCGGTCCGATCTTGAACTGACCGGCGCCGCCGCCGCACTACGCGACGGCTAGCATGCCTCAACGATTGCCGTCGCGATCGCCATCGCCACGATGGTGGCCATGATGTCGGTCGCTGTCATGACCGGGATGACCATAGCGGCATCCCGAAACGGCCAGCCCCGCCAGCGCAAGGGCGGCAGCGAGCGCGATCTTGTTGCTACGCATCGATTCTCTCCAGAAGGATGCATATCAACGGATGGCGGAGAGTGCCTGTTCCAGCATGCCCTGATCGGACCTATTAGACCGTGAACTCATAAACGACCGCTTTTGGCATGAAGGCTGAAAGGCCGACATTGGGTGGTAAGCGGTCTGGCAGCTTACGGATTGGCAAGGACAGTAAGCGAACTTCCCTCCGATCAGCCCCTGCGGCGATCCAGAAAGTAGCGCCATGCCACCTTGCGATAGTCGGGATCGAACGTGTCGAAGGTAATCCTCTCAAAATCGCTTGTCGTCTTAAGCCATCGCTTCGACCAGGCGACGAGGCGGACCTCCTGCTCAGGCGATGTAAATATCAGAGTAAGGTCCAGCGCCCAGCAGATCGGAACCATAGTGATAAGCACACCCATCCAGATATATTTGTCTCCAAGCCGATAGAGTGGGAAGCTTTGGACGAAGCCTTGCAATCGATCGGGATAGATCAGGCTGACCGCAAGCAGCATCGTCAATACAGTCGCAATAGCCGTCAGACGGCCAATTGCTCTGATCTTTTGGTCTTGGTATTTCATCGATATCCGTCCACCACCCCCCGGTGTAGTCGTTATGGTTGCAAACGGGCATGTCGGCAATCGAGGTATAATGCGAACCGACGCTACCTCCGAAAGTGGGGGCCGACCTTTGCAGCATAGTGCAACCAAGAGCCGAAGGCAGAAACGAGGAAATCGCGAAAATCCGGGTAGGTCATAAAGAGCTTCTGAAGTTTTACAGGATCGTCTTCCCAAATGGCTTCCACCAAAAGGAGATATGGCTTCACCTGTTCCGACATCGCGAAGCTGCTTGTCACTCTCGGTCCCGTTTTCGCGCGGCTCCAGCATATCCGCAAGTAGAGCGGCAGCGGACAGGCCACTTTTAAGTCTACGCCCTAATCTTAGCCACCCTGAAACACGTTCGGCACGACGACTGGATGGGCGAGGCTAAATGACTGTCGACGCCTGGTTTCAGGCGTTCGACGCCATCCATTCTTCAAGCACCGGCGCGATCTGGTTGCGCCATTTGCTGCCGTTGAAAATGCCGTAATGGCCGGCATCGGCCACCAGATATTTCTTCTTCGCCTCGGGCAGTTCCGTTGCGAGCGTCAGCGCCGCCCTGGTCTGGCCCAGGCCCGAAATGTCGTCGCGCTTCCCCTCGATCGCCAGGATGCCGATATCGGTGATCGCCGCCGGATCGACGAGGCGGCCGCGATGAGTCATCGTACCCTTGGGCAGCGCATGATCCTGGAACACCACGTCGATCGTCTGCAGATAGAATTCAGCGGTCATGTCGCAGACCGAGCGATATTCCTCGTAGAAATCCTTGGTCGCGTTGGCGCTGTCGTCATCGCCCTGCACGAGGTGTTTGAACATCTCGTAATGCGACATCATGTGGTTGCCGAGGTTCATGGTCATGAACCCGCTGAGCTGCAGGAAACCCGGATAGACCCGCCGCCCTGCGCCAGGATAGGTCGCCGGGATGGTCGCGATGACGTTGTTCTCGAACCAGCTGTGCGGCCGCTCGGTCGCCAAGGTGTTGACCGCGGTCGGCGCTTCGCGTGTGTCGATCGGGCCGCCCATCATGGTCAGCGTCTTCGGCCGGCACGGATGCTTGTCGGCGCTCATCAGGCAGGCGGCGGCGTAGCAAGGCACCGACGGCTGGCAGACCGCGAGCATATGCGCGCCCGGGCCGATCAGTTCCATGAACTCGACCAGATAATCGATATAATCGTCCAGGTCGAAGCTGCCGTCGCTCAGCGGAACAAGCTTCGCGTCCCGCCAGTCGGTGATGTAGACGTCGGCGACCGGGAGCATCCGCTCGACCGTGCCGCGCAGCAGGGTCGCATAATGACCCGACATCGGCGCGACGATCAGCAGCTTCGGAGCGCCCTCGACACCGTCGCGCACGAAACGCTTGAGCTGGCCAAACGGCTTGCGCAGCACGATCTCCTCGACCACGCTGACGTCCTCGCCGTCAACCACGGTGCGATCGAGCCCGAAATCGGGCTTGCCGCGCGGAGCTGCGGCATGGGCGAACACTTCAAGCGCTGAACTGATGATCGAGCCGCCGCCGAAATAGGCGAAGGGATTGGCCGGATTCGACAGCATCCCCGCGCCGAAATTGGCCATCGCGCTGGCCCCCGCCAGCATCGATTTCTGCATTTCATAAGCGTTATAGAGCATCGCGTACCCAATATCGGAAAACGGTTACCTTAGACCAAGGCATAGGTGTGCGTCGCAGCATAAGCAATCGAAACGGACATACTATTGGGCGTCCCTGCCCCATAGCGGGTTGCACGCTACCATCTCACGACCATTGCAGAGGCCGGGGACAGGCCCTACTCCCCGGCCATGGCTGAGCCCTCCCCTGCATCGCCCATCGTTTCCGAAGCGAAACCCGCCGAATCGAGGCGCCAGCTCGGCAATCTCAGAATGGTCTGGGCCCATGCCGCCCGCTACCCCCGCCAGATCGCGACGGCGCTGACCGCGCTGGTCGTCACCTCAGCCGCGACCATCGCGATCCCCTATGGATTCAAGAAAGTGATCGACCGCGGCTTCGGTCCCGGCGCCGATGGGTCAGTCACCAATTCCTTCCACTATCTGCTGATGATCGTGGTCGTGCTCGCCATCGCGACGGCGGTGCGATTCTATTACGTGTCCTGGCTGGGCGAGCGCGTCGTCGCCGATATCCGCGCGGCCGTTCAGCGCCACCTCCTCACCCTGGCCCCGCGCTTCTTCGAGGAGAACCGACCGTCGGAAATCTCCTCGCGCCTGACCTCTGACACCACGCTGATCGAGCAGGTCGTCGGTACCACCGTCTCCGTCGCGCTCCGCAACAGCTTCACCGGCGTCGGCGGGATGATCTATCTGTTCGCGCTGTCGCCCAAGCTCGCCGGCATGCTGATGCTCGGCATCCCAGTCATCATCCTGCCGATCGCGCTGCTTGGCCGCCGGGTCCGCAATTTCTCGCGCACCAGCCAGGACCGCGTGGCAGATGTCGGCTCGATCGCGTCGGAGACATTGGGCGCGATGAAGGTCGTCCAGGCGTTCGGCCAGGAAGACCGCGAGGCAGCCCGCTTCGGTGCGGCGGTCAATGCCACCTTCACCGCCGCCAAGCGCCGCATCATCCTGCGCGCGTTCATGACCGCGATCGTCATCGGCCTGATCTTCGGATCGATCACCCTTGTGCTGTGGGAAGGCGCGGTCGACGTCGCCGCCGGCCGGATCAGCGGCGGATCGATCGCGGCGTTCGTGCTGACCGGCGGCCTCGTCGCCGGCGCGTTCGGTGCGCTGACCGAGGTCTATGGCGACCTGCTCCGCGGCGCTGGCGCCGCCGGCCGTCTTGCCGAACTGCTGGATGAAGTCCCCGAGATCCGCGCACCGGCGAATCCGGTCGCCCTCCCGGAGACAGCGCGCGGCGCGATCGAGTTCGACAATGTCACCTTCCGCTATCCGACCCGACCCGAAGTCTCCGCCCTGCAGGATTTCTCGCTCGCCATCGCGCCGGGTGAAACCGTCGCCGTGGTCGGCCCGTCCGGCGCCGGCAAGACGACTCTGTTCCAGCTGATCCAGCGCTTCTACGATCCCGATGCGGGCCGCGTGCTGCTCGACGGCGTGCCTTTGCCCGACGCCGATCCGGCCGATATCCGCCGCCACATCGCGATGGTGCCGCAGGAAACGGTGATCTTCGGCGCTTCGGCCCGCGACAATCTGCGCTACGGCAAATGGGAGGCTGGCGACGACGAGCTATGGGCCGCCGCCGAAGTCGCCAATGCAGCCGAGTTCCTGCGCAAGCTGCCCCAGGGCCTCGACACCTTCATGGGCGAAGGCGGCGCGCGCCTGTCCGGCGGCCAGCGCCAGCGCGTCGCGATTGCCCGTGCGGTGCTGCGCAACGCGCCGATCCTGCTGCTGGACGAGGCGACCAGCGCGCTCGACGCCGAGAGCGAGCGGCTGGTACAGGAAGCGCTCGAACGGCTGATGGAGGATCGCACCACGCTGGTCATCGCACACCGCCTCGCCACCGTCCGCGCGGCCAAGCGGATCATCGTGATGAGCGAGGGGCGCATCGTGGAAAGCGGCACGCATGGCTCGCTGATCGGCCAGAGCGGCCTCTATGCCCGCCTTGCCAGCCTTCAGTTCAGCGAGGCGGCGTAACATGAGCAAGCCTGACATCCACACCGTCGCGGTCGTCGGCGGCGGCGTGGCCGGCACGCTGTTCGGTCTGAAGCTGGCCGCCGCTCGCCCTGATTTCCGGGTCATCGTGATCGAGGCGACGCGCCGCATCGGCCGGGGCCTCGCTTATGGCGCATGCGGCCCGCAACATCTGCTCAACGTGCCGATCAGCCGGATGGAAATCGGCCTGAAACCCGGCTTCGCTGACTGGCTCCAGGCAAATCCGAACGCCCGGGAGGCGCTCTCAACCGGGCTTGAGGAAAGCAGCGGCGACCTGCCTGGCGTATTCGTGCCCCGCGCCCTGTTCGGCGCTTATCTCGAGGAACGGCTCGAGGAGGCGCTGGTCACCGACAATGGCCCT
Source organism: Candidatus Sphingomonas phytovorans (assembly GCA_029202385.1). Taxonomy (NCBI): domain Bacteria; kingdom Pseudomonadati; phylum Pseudomonadota; class Alphaproteobacteria; order Sphingomonadales; family Sphingomonadaceae; genus Sphingomonas; species Candidatus Sphingomonas phytovorans. The sequence goes on along the minus strand of CP119314.1, from coordinate 5,198,215 downwards.
GGCCTGTCACTGGTGCGCGGTGAAGCGGTTCGGGTGCTCGCCCGCCCCGATCGCGCCGTCCGCCTGAGCGACGGTCGCGAGATCGCCGTCGATACGGTCGTGCTCGCCACCGGCAACCTCGCCCCGCGCGCGCCGGGCGGGCCGGATCAATGGTTCTACGATACGCCAGACTTCGTCCCCGATCCCTGGGCACCGGACGCGTTCGACGGCCTCACGCCCGACGATCCCCTGCTGCTGCTCGGCACCGGCCTGACGACCGTCGATATCGTGCTGAAGCTCACCGCCGCCGGCCATCGCGGCCCGATCCTCGCCACCTCGCGCCGCGGCCTGTTGCCGCAGGTCCATGCCGCCGGCGGCACCTGGCCGGCGTTCCTCGAAGCCGCCCTGCCCGCTTCGCCGCGCCGGCTCATGCGCCTGATCCGCGAGCAGGTCGCCGCCGCGGAGGCGCGCGACATCCCGTGGCAGCGCGTGTTCGATGCCGCCCGCCCCGCCATCCCCGCCGTCTGGAGCAGCTGGTCCTCGCGCGAGAAGCGCCAGTTCCTCCGCCATCTCCGCACCCGCTGGGACGTCCGTCGGCACCGCATGGCGCAGCGCATCCACGACGCGCTCGACGCGGAGACCGCGCGTGGCCGGCTGGAGATTCTCCCGGCGCGCCTGCGCAGCTATCGCCTGACGGAGAACAAGGTCGACGTCACCCTCGCCCCCCGCACCGGCGGCGAACGCCGTTTCACCGCCGCCCGCGTGGTCAACTGCACCGGCCCGCGTCGTGACGCCGGCTCCATCGCGATTCCGCTGCTCGCCGATCTGCGCGACCAGGGACTGGCCCTGCCGGACTCGCTGGGCCTCGGCCTCGAAACCGAGAATTGCGCGCTGCTCGACGTCGATCGCCGCGCGTCAGGCTGGCTGTACGCGCTTGGCGCCCTCACCTGCCCGCAATGGTGGGAAATCACCGCCGTTCCCGAGATCACGGTTCAGGTCGATCGGCTGGTGGGACAACTCGCCAATCCGGCGGCAGCACATCTGAGTGCGGGCGACTTCCTCGATCTGGGGGCTGGTATCTAGGCGGATCGGAACATGTCCGCCGGGCGGTTCGGGGGAACGTGCTGGGTGATGGAGAATGACGATGATGCGCCTGTCCCTGTTGATCGCCACCGCCATGCTCGGCATCGCTTCCGCCGCGGCTGCCAGACCGGCAAAGCCCGCCCCCTCCCCCGATTTCGCGGTCGGGCCGCAATATGATTCGACTCATGTCTATGTCGCGGCGGATGACTTCGACAGGTTCATGGCGAGCTTCATCGCGACCTTCGGCGGCACCACCAGCAAGCAGGGCGTGTTCCAGGTCACGCCGACATCAAGCCAGACCATCTCGCAGGTCGCGCTGACGCCCGTCGGGACGATTTCGGTGTTCGGCTTCAAGACGCCGATCCCCTATCCATTCGGGATCGAGCGCACCGGCTATCTCGTCACCGATCTTGACGCCGCCATCGTCGCGGCGCGCAAGGCCGGCGCGACCCGGCTGGTCGAGGCGTTCCCCGATCCGATCGGCCGCGACGTTCTGGTCCAGTGGCCGGGCGGCGTGAACATGCAGTTCTACTGGCACACCACCAAGCCCAGCTATGCGCCGCTCGCCACGATTCCGGAGAATCGCCTCTATCTGACCGCCGATGCCGCCGATGCGTTCGTCGCCAGCTGGATCGCCTTTTCACATGGTCGAATAGTCTCCGACGACAGGACGGCACCTGCCATCGAGATCGGCCGGCCCGGAAAGACCTATCGACGCATTCGCCTCAGCTCGGGCTATGGCGAGATGGCGATACTGGTGAGCGACGGCGCATTGCCATGGCCCTATGGCCGCGAGTTGACCGGCTACGCAGTCGCCGATCTGCCCGCGACGCTCGCCAGGGCGACCGCAGCCGGCGCCGAAACGCTCGTTCCGGCATATGCCGGGCAGGATCGGGTATCGGCAATGGTCCGCTTCCCGGGCGGATATATCGCCGAGATCCACGCAGCCTCTCATTGACGAAGCCAGGCAACCGGGGCCGTCAGGTCTTCTCCCGGAAGACCGCCTCGATATTGTTCCCGTCGGGATCAAGCACGAACGCCGCATAATAGCCGCGCGGATAGCCTCCGGATCGAAACCCGGGCGCACCATTGTCTTTGCCGCCCGCATCGATCGCGGCGGCGTGAAAGGCAGCGACTTCTTCGCGGCTGATCGCCCTGAAGGCCATATGCTGTCTCACGCCATGCGGATGGAAGACGTCGATCCAGAAGACAGGATAGGTCACGCCATATCCGATACCGCCGATGGTACTCTCCCGGTCGGACGCGAGGTCGCCGTCCATCGTGACGCGCATGACCCCTCGCATGCCCAGCGCGGACAGCGCCGCATCGTAGAACCGTGCCGAACGGGCGATGTCGGCGACGCCGATACCGCCATGGTCGATACGCCAGTCGTCGGTCTCACTCATAGGCTCTTCCCCGAGAAACAGTGCGCGTCAGGACATCTCAGAGCAGTGCAGCGAGCCCCGAGCGGAGCGCGTCGCCGCTGGCAGGACCGGACGCCAGATTCATGTCGATATCGCCGTGCACGCTGGTCCACACCGGCATCGCCTGCGCCAGTACCTGCTTTCCCACGTCAGTAAGGGCCAGCCGCCTGATCCGCCGGTCGACCGGATCGGCCTCCATGCGGACGAGACCGTCCCGTTGCAGCGGCTTGAGGTTGGCGGTCAGGCTCGTGCGGTCCATCGCCAGCAGGTTCGCGACCGAACTGATCGACGGCGGCACAGGTCGATTGAGCGCGTTCAAAAGCGAGAACTGGCCGCTGGTAATGCCAAAGCCGCGAAAAGCATCGTCGAATCGGCGTGACAGCGCCCGCGCTGCCCTCTGGGCAGCCAGGCACAGGCAATGATCCCGCACGAAATGCGTTTGCTCAGCTGAGACCAGGACGTGTTTTGACATTGGGAATTTATGTTGATATCAACCTATTCTGTCAAGCAGTTCATGAAGGGCGCGCCACATGCCGATCGACCCAAACGCCGATATCGAGATCACGAGCTTTGCCTGGGTGCCCGATTTCGCACGCGGGTTCGTCCGGGATCTTCGGCCACGCTGGGCGTGCGAGGAAGCTGGCATCGGCTATCGCGAGCGGCTGATCGGTTTCGAGACCGCCAAAAGCGAGGATTACCGGCGCGAGCAGCCCTTCGGACAGGTGCCCGCCTATCGCGACGATGAAGTGCAGATGTTCGAAAGCGGCGCGATGGTCCTGCGCATCGCCGAGCGTTCCGAAAAACTCATGCCCGGCGGCCCGGCGGGTCGGTCACGCGTGCTCACCTGGATCACCGCCGCGCTCAACAGCGTCGAGCCGTTCGTGTTCGACTTGGTGAATATCGATACGTTCAACAAGGACGCCGAATGGGGCAGGCTGCGCCGGCCGCAGGTGATCGACAATCTGCGCGGCCGGCTCGCGGGATTGTCGGGCTGGCTCGGTGAGAAGCCCTATCTCGAGGGCGATTTCAGCGCCGCCGATATCATCATGACGACGGTGCTGCGCGAGGTTTCGGACGACACCCTGCTGGCCGAATTCCCCAATGTGGTCGCCTATCGCGACCGATGCATGCAACGACCTGCGTTCGAGCAGGCACTGAAGGCGCAGCTGGCGTCATTTGCGCCCGACCCGGTAGCCGCATAAGCGGCTACATGGTTTCAGCCGGGTCGCACGCTAAGACAGCAGGCGACGCTCAAATCATGCCAACCGAATATCCTGTCCGGCTATTGTCGGCCGGGATTTAAAAACTGCTTGAATTCTATACCGAAGGAATGCGGATTCGAGAGACTGGCATTTCTCCGTCCGGTGACTGTCCAATCGGTTTGTTTGGGCCTCACCTTCGCCAAAGCGATTTCCCATTCTTGCCCGGTTCGGCACACTTGGCCGCCCGCAAGCGTACCGCTCTTGTTGCGCAGCGGAACACAGATGACTCGATCCTGGTCAGCTTTCGCAAGCAGGCTTTCCTGGCCCAATGCCGGCATCGGCAAAGCCCCCAGAAACGCTGAAGCGGTTACGAGCAGAGCCAAGCGACGCATCGGATATCTCCCGAAAACATGCCTTCGTGCGCCGGTTATAGCACTTGCCCGGCCTACCCACAAACAGGAGCGGCTTGATCGTTTTGAACGAAGCGACTCACAGTTGCTTGTTTCGAGCGAATGTCAGGACCCGCTATGTCGGGGAGGGCAAGGAAGAAGATCGTAGAAGCAGCATTGGGCGCGCGATGTGTCTCACCCCAAAAGGCCGCGATGGCACGGTCATCACGCCGGATCTTTCGACAGGCTCACGTCAGGCTTGTTCCGGCATCCGCCCTGCCCCACACTCTCGCCATCGCCTTCGGACAGGCGGCCCCCGGAACAGGTCCGGGGTGACGGAGGGAAAGCAAGATGCGCGACTTCGATATCATCGTATATGGCGCCACCGGCTTTACCGGACGCCTGGTCGCGGAATATCTCATCCACGCCTATCCCGGGCCCGACTCACCCCGCTGGGCGATGGCCGGACGGTCGCTGTCCAAGCTGCAGGAGGTCCGCGACGAGATCGGGGCACCGGCGAGCATCCCCTTGCTCACCGCCAATTCCGACGACCCCGCAAGCCTCAGGGCCCTGTGTGACCGCACGGCGGTGATGCTCACCACCGTGGGCCCGTACCAGCTCTACGGCAGCGACCTCGTCGCCGCCTGCGCCGAGACCGGCACCGCCTATGTCGACCTGTGCGGCGAGCCCGCCTGGATGCGCCACATGATCGACGCGCATCATGAGACCGCGAGGCGCACCGGCGCGCGCATCGTCTTTTCGTGCGGGTTCGATTCGATCCCGTTCGACCTCGGCGTCCTCACGCTCCAGGATGCGGCAAAGCTGAAATACGGCAAGCCCGCCCCCCGCGTGAAATGCCGGGTGCGCAAGATGCAGGGCGGCTTTTCCGGCGGCACGGCGGCCAGCCTCAAGGCAACGCTCGCCGCCACCGCGCGCGACCCCTCGATCCTTGGCCTGCTGACCAACCCCTTCTCGCTGACCCCGGGTTTCCAGGGCCCGAGCCAGCCCAGGGGCCTGCTGCCCGATTACGACAAGACGATCGAGGCCTGGGTCGCTCCGTTCATCATGGCGCCGATCAACACCAAGAACGTCCACCGCACCAACTTCCTGCTCGGCGAGGCCTATGGCGCCGACTTCGTCTATGACGAGATGATGGTCGCCGGCCTCGGCGATATCGGCAAGGCGGCGGCGGAGGCGATCGCGAAGATCAACCCGCTCGCCAGCGACAAGGGGCCCAAGCCCGGCGAAGGCCCGTCCAGGGAAGAGCGCGAGAACGGTTATTACGACATATTGTTCATCGGCGAGATGCCGGACGGGACCAGGGTCGACTCAGTCGTCACCGGGGACCGCGACCCGGGCTATGGTTCGACCAGCAAAATGATCGCTGAGACAGCCTTGTGCCTGGTGCAGGATGTCGCGGGAGAAGGCGGCATCTGGACGCCCGGCGCGCTGCTCGGCGAGATGCTGGTCAAACGGCTCGAGGCTAAGGCGGGACTTACGTTCCGGGCGGGGTAGCTTCTCCCGGGGGCGAACCCGATGTCGGGCCACGAATGTACGAAATGTCGCTACCCGAATTCCTCAATACTAAAGATTCGCTTGCGGTCATTTACCGGGAGCCGACGACCGGCGCGTCAAGACGATCGGCTCAAGCTGAGCCGGTAGTCGACAGTCACGCGCGAGGTCAGAACACGAAGAAGCTGTCACTCGCGTCTTGAGGGCAGATCCGGCCATCCGGGCAATTTCTTCGAGGAAATCCTTCACGGTATCCTCAAGGGCCACTGTCCGCGCTTCATTCATATCGATCAAAATGTCGAAAATCGCCGCCTGATTCAAACGCGGGTCCATCGAATCTAGAAGAATCCCAGGCCGATCCAAAGGCCGGATTGCTTGGATCAATCAGCACAGCCGCTTTCTCGAGAGAGGAGGCGAATAGCGGCTCGCGCATTTGCCAGGTGCCCGGCGAAATGAAGGTCGAAGCCCATCCGAAGTCTTTCGGATTCTTATAAAATTCATCCGCAGCCCATCCGGGCCAAGGGAGAGACCAATGCCAAACCTGTATTCAGTTGGGCTTTTTACGTCCGCCAATGGCCAAACCATTGCGTCAACCGAAAAGACCGTGATTACCACGGGCTATTCGCTCGACGGGGTCGGCGCCGAGACCTACGCATACGACTCGACGCTGACCGGGGTCTATTTGACCAAGAACCCCCGCACCTCGTTCGCGGCAGCCGATGGCCGCATTTTCAAGCTCGCGCCAATGAGCAAGCCTCTGGCCACGGCATTCGGCGCGCTGGTGCATCCCACGCCACCAGGCACAGCGATTCAGACCGCCAATAGCCAGGCGATCCAGGCAGCAATGCGCTGGGGTCCGTTCCTCCTGCCGCCCGGCACGATCTGGTGCAACGCCAGCGAAGCGATCATTCCCTGGACGCCAGCAGAACCCGGCGTGCCGGCCGGGTCTGGCACCATCCATATGGAAGGAACTGGCATCAAAGGAACGACCAACGCCAGCTTGATCCGGTGGGTCGTTGGCGACTCGCAGGAACGCCCCTGCATCTTCATTCCGGAAGGGTATATCAACGGCAGGGACAACAAGCTCTACAAGGCAGATGGCACCTTGTACGACACGGCCACCGAAGGACCGCCCACGGGTCGCCAGGTCATTTTCAAGAATGTTCAGCTTATTGCGACCTATGGGCGTTACGCGACAGTCATGTTTCTCGTGGACACGACGAACAACTATTTCGAGGGCTGCAACTTTGGCTCGACGCATCGTGGCTTGATGGACGTCTCTTCGTTCAACACGGTGTTCTCGAACTGCTCCTTCACTGGCCTGTATTACAATGCCGGTCGCACACTCAACGAGGTGGAGACCCAGTTTCGAGAAAGCTATGGACTTTATACCACAGGCCACTTCACCGTATTGAACTCCTCCTTCACAGGCTGGGGTGTCGGCATCAGTTGCGGCGGACCTGGCTCGACCATCATGAATACCCGCATGGAAGTAGGTGAATGCGCGGTTCGTCTCGGCGGCGCGACCAATTATTATTGGGTCTATTGGAACGGATCGACCTGGACCGGCGGCAATCTCGTATCAAATACGCTCAATTTCGATTCCTGCGCATTCGAAAGCAATCGATGGGGCGTCATCGCCGAAAACGTCACCGGGAGCCAATTGTCGAAGCTGGCGGTCACAGGAAGTGGCGGGGCGGTTCCGCTCGGCCGGGCACCCGCCGCGGGCATCGTGGTCGACACACCGGTTAATATTTCCACCGTATTCGACAATTGCAACGTGTCGGTCCTGGATACGATCTACGGCCCCATTATCAACGCCGGCACCGCTGAATGGCGACGCGCGGCCAATTTGCGGGGCGCTCAGGCGGCGTGGTCCGCTTCGGCGCCCCGGTGGAGAATTACGCAGTCGACACCGAACCTGCTTAAGGACGACAAGCTTGCTGCCGACAGATCGCTGGTCACCTGCGACAGTCAGATGGCGTTGCGCGGGATCACCGGCTTCGATGGGGCGAACGCGCTCGTCTTTTCGAACAATGTAGGCTCGCAAAACGTGACAGTCCCGGCCTCGGCTGCGAGCGTCGCGATCGCCTTCCCTACCGCAAAGGGCACGGGGACCGCACAGTTCACTTCCGGGCCGATCGCGGTCGCCGATGGATCTTCGACCCTTGCTCCCGCCACCTACTGGTATGCCACGACGATCCTCGGGCGGCGTGGTGAAACCGGTGTGAACTGGCGCCCGTTGTTCGAAGGTTCCTCCGGCGCTGACCTCACCTACAAGAATGTGGTGATTGCCAGCGGCCAACGCGTGGATATGAGTTGGAACAGTGCAGGCGCCGGCTATTTTCGACGTGTCTATCGCGGCACGAAGTCAGGATATTTCGATGGCTTCTGGGAGTTTCCAGGAACGCAGACATCGTTCAGCGACACCGGCTCGGTTGCATTCAACGGCCAGGATTTCCCGCCAGGGGTCAGCGGCTTCATCCCAGCGCAAGCCGAAGTGGACGCCGGCTTCGGTATCGTCGTCACGCCAAACTGGAACACGTCCTACTGGATCACTGGCAAGTCGAACACCGGCTTTACCGTGAACTTCGGAACACCCGCACCGGCCGGCGCTACGTTCGACTGGCTGCTCTACAGGGGATAAAGAATGAGCGATGCTATTCATCCACTCGAAAAGGCGGTCATCGACACGGAGAATGCAAAGGAATGCATCCTCGATCAGATACGATCAATTCACCGGGCGTCAGATGGCCCCGCGGCCGATGACAAGGCTGATCGGGACCCACGACTTACAGAGGCTTATAGCAAACTGGCAGTATGCATGGCCCGGGCTTCAGAGGCGCACATCGAATGGGCGGCCTTTCTGAGGCGGGCGACAGTGTGAAGACGAGCGGGGATCGGCGAAAGTCGGTCCCCGCTTTTCATGCGTGTGAGGCTATCGGGTAGAGGAGCCGGAAAACGCCGTGGTACACCACTCCCCTGGTGGAAACCTGGCCGCCGGAAGACTGGCCGCCTCCGTCACATCACCCCCCGCTTCATCCCCGATAGAAGAGCATCGCCACCGCAGCGATCACGACCGACACCGCGATGGCAATCGGCACCCAGCGCCGGCTGAACGCCTGAGCATCGAGGTGATAGGCGACCAAATCGAACCAGTAGCGGCCCGGCTCCGCCTCGCGCAGCGCGCCGATCCGGCGAAAGCGATCGAACCACCAGCGCTCCACGCCGTTTTTCGGCACGAAATCGATCGCGTCCTCGGGCGATAGTGCATGATGCGCCAGGAAATGCGCCGCCACTGGCCCACGGACGCGCCGGATGGCGGCCGGAAGCTGGCTCACCGCTTGCGACCCTGGTGGCGGATATTGGCCGGCCGGCCGCGCCGCTTGATCACCCGCGCCGGCCGCTTGTCGCGCTCGGGCGCCGCGCCCTTGCCGTCAACCATTTCGAAGCGAAGCGCCCCCGATACCGGATTGGCCTCGGCCAGTCGCAGTTGAAGCCGTTGGCCGCTCGCATATTCGGTGCCGGTTTCGTCGCCGATCAGCCGCCGCCCCGCCTCGTCATAGCGGAAATATTCGCCGCCGATGTCCCGCACCGGCATCAGCCCGTCGCCGCCGATGCCCTCGACCGTCGCGAAGAAGCCGAAATTGGCGACGCCGGTGATCCGCACGTCGAGCACCTGGCCGACGCGTTCGGCGAGGAAGGCGGCGACATAGCGATCGATCGTATCGCGCTCAGCCTCCATCGCGCGGCGTTCGAGCATCGAGATGCTTTCGCCGATCCGGTCCATCGACGCTGCCTCGCCCTCGGTCAGTCCACCCGGCCCGAGCTTGTAGGCGTCGACCAGCGCGCGGTGGACGATCAGGTCGGCATAGCGCCTGATCGGCGAGGTGAAATGCGCATAGCTGCCCAGCGCGAGCCCGAAATGGCCGTGATTTTCCGGCCCGTAATAGGCCTGGGTCTGGGTACGCAGCACCTGCTCCATGATCTGCGGCCGGAAATCCACATCGCCAACCTTGTCGAGGATGTGGTTGAACGTCGCCGGTCGCACCACCTGGCCAAGCGCGAACTCGACACCGAAGGTCTTGAGATACTCCTTGAGCGCGACAAGCTTCTCGCGGCTCGGCTGTTCGTGCACCCGGTACATGACCGGCGCCTTCTTCGCCTCGAGCGCCTTGGCCGCCGCCACGTTCGCGGCGATCATGTAATCCTCGATCAGCTTGTGCGCATCGAGCCGCTCGCGTGGCGCGACCGACAGGATACGCCCCTTCTCGTCGAGCACCACGCGTCGCTCGGGCAGGTCGAGATCGAGCGGGTCACGCTTCTCGCGCGCCTTGTAAAGCGCCTTCCAGCATGCCCAGAGCGGCTTGAGCGCGACGTCGGTCAGCGGGTGCTCGATCGTTCCGTCGATCGCCGCCTGCGCATCCTCATAGGCAATGTTCGCCGCGATCCGCACGATCGCCCGCGTGAAGCGCCAGCTCTTCAGCGTGCCGTTCTTCGCGATCTGCAAATGACACGCCAACGCAGCGCGATCGACGCCCTGCCTCAGCGAACACATGTCGGCCGACAATTCCTCGGGCAGCATCGGCACGACGCGATCGGGAAAATAGACGCTGTTGCCGCGCCGCCGCGCTTCGCGATCAAGCTCCGATCCGGGGCGGACATAAAAGCTGACATCGGCGATCGCCACGATCGCCTTCCACCCGCCGTCATTGGCGGGGTCGTCGTCGGGCGCCGCCCAGACCGCATCGTCATGGTCGCGCGCATCGGCGGGGTCGATCGCGACGATCGGCAGGTCGCGCAGGTCTTCGCGCCCATCCCCCAGCGGCATCTGCGCCACGCGCTCCGCTTCCTCCACCGTCTCGGGCGAAAAGACATTGGGAATGCCAAGCTTGTGGATCGCGATCAGCGAGAAGCTGCGCGGCGCGAACGGATCGCCGAGACGCTCGGTCACCCGCACCGTTATCCGCGGCGGACGCCCCGCCTTCTCCGCCAGCACGAGGTCGCCGGGCTCGGCATCGCCGGCGTCGGAGACCATGAACTCGCGCCGCTCCTTCTCCACGCCCTGCAACCAGAGCTTGCCACCTTCCTGATGCAGCACGCCAAGGACAAGCTCCTCGCCGCGCGCGAGCTGCTTCATCGGATGGGCGATCCAGCCATTGCCGGCTTCCTCGGTCCGCGCCAGCACCCGGTCGCCTACGCCCAGCGCCCCGCGCTTGCGTTCGCGCACCCGCAGCCGCGGGGCGGGCGCATCGGAATCCCAGCGCTCGGGCACCGCCCACACATTGCCGCCGTCGTCGACATCGGCGATGCGCAGCACCGTGACCTTGGGCAGCCCGCCCAGCTTATGAAAGGCGCGACCCGGGGCGCTGTCGATCAGCCCTTCGTCAGCCATGTCCTTGAGCAGCGCCTTCAGGCCGATCTTCTCCTGCGCGGTCAGGCCGAAGGCGCGCGCGATCTCGCGCTTGCCGGCGGGCGTGGCCGACGAGGTAATGAAGTCGAGAATCTGCTCGCGTGTGGGAAGGCCGGGCGAACGCTTTGGCTTGGGCATCGATCGGAGATAGGGGTTTACGCGCTCCCCGTCACCTGCCCGCGCCGCTTCAGGATCACGCCGGCCCGCCAATAGTGGAAGATCGCCCAGGGCGTCGCCACCGCGAAGACGAACATCGCCCAGCGCAGCGAATCTTCACCGAAGCGTGGTCGCAGCAGATCGCTGATCTGGCCGACCAGGGTCGGCCCGAGGCCCAGGCCGATCAGATTGATCACCAGCAGGGTGATCGCCGCCCATAGCGCCCGCAGCCGCATCGGCGCCAGGCCCTGCAGCAGCGCGAAGGTCGGGCCGAGATAGCTCGACGCGAACAGCAGCGCGAAGAAATAAGCGCCGACCGCGATGTTCGGCTCGTCGAGGAAATAGAAGGTCAGGCTGAACGGCAGTGCGATCGTCTTCAGGATCGCGACCATCCAGCTTTGCCAGTGAAGCCCGCGCTTCTTCGCCAGCCGGTCGGCCAGCATCCCGCCGGCCACGCCGGAGACGGTCGCGAAGATCGCGCCGATCGGGGCGATCACCCAGGAGATGGTCAGCAGCGGCACACCCAGCGAACGCTGGATGAAGCTCGGCCCCCATTGCGCATGGCCGTATCCGATCAGCGAGGTCAGCGTGACCGCGATCACCAGGTGGCGCGCCGCCCGATCGCGCCAGATCGAGGCGAAGCCGGCACCCAGGCTCGGCATTGCCTCGCGTTCCTGCTCGGCCTGGCTGCGGCCGTCGGACAGGCCGCGGCGCGGCTCGATCACGAAGAACCACACGATCACCGCGAGCAGCAGCCCCGGCAGCCCGACCACGAACATCGCGTGGCGCCAGCCGTAGAAATGGCCGATCGTCCCGCCGATGATGGTGCCGAACGCGGCGCCCAGCACCACGCCCAGCGAATAGATCGCCATCGCGCTGGCGCGTTCGTGCGGAGCGTAGAGATCGGCGATCATCGAATGGCTCGGCGGGCTCGATCCGGCCTCGCCCACCCCGACGCCGATCCGCGCGAACAGCAACTGGAGGAAACTGGTGGCGAGCCCGCAGATCGCGGTCATCGCGCTCCACAACGCAAGCGACAGCACGATGATCTTCTTGCGACTGGTCCGGTCAGCGAGGCGCGCCACCGGAATGCCCAGCCCGGCATAGAAGACAGCGAAGGCGAAGCCCGACAGGATGCCGAGCTGCGTGTCGGTCAGGAGCAGATCCTTGCGGATCAGCTCAAGCAGGATCGCAAGGATCTGCCGGTCCATATAGCTGAAGAAATAGACGAAGGTGAGCAGCGCGAGCGTCAGCCGGCGGCGCCGGATCGCCAGCGCATCTGCAGTTTCAGGGGCGGTTTGCGGGGCGTTTTCTGGGGAGGAAAGAGCCATGTCGGGAAATACTCGGTTACAGGCGAAAAAAGGCCCGCCGTCCCCCGGGAGCGGGACGGCGAGCCGAGGGACGTCAAAGGAGCATCAGAACTTCTTCGACAGGCCGATCTTGAAGTTACGGCCCAGCGCGCTGCCGGTGAACGGATCGTAATTGTAATCGAGCCGCGCGAACGACGGGTCGCGATCGAAGATGTTGAGGACGGACAGGGTCGCGATCGTCTCCCAGGGCAGGCGAACGCGCAGGCTGAAATCGAAGGTGTAATATTTCTCGATGTTCGCTCCCTGAGTCAGAATCGGGGAACCGGCGATATCGACACGCGGCGCGAACGGGCCCGAATTCGTGTCGGCGCGCTGGTCGTGATATCCGTCGATATAGGTCGCGGTCAGCCGTCCGTCGAAGATGCCTGCGCCAAGATCGATAAAGGCCTGGCCCTTCCATTTCGGCACCGGATAGGCCGTGGTCTGGAAATTGAGCTTGCCGCCGGCGTCGAACGCCTTCTGCACGACCACCCCGTCGACCGGCTGGTCGGCGGTCTTGTACTCGATCGTGTAGGTCGCGGTCACGCCGGCGCCGAAGCGCACGGCACCAACATCTCCGCGATAATTGGCGGAGAAGTCGAGGCCCGAATTGGTGACGCTCGCGCCGTTGATGACCTTGGTGGAGATGCGCGCCACATTGGCGATGTTGCACGCCCCGTTGAAGGTGAAGCGTGCCTGCAGCGCGGCAAAGGCGGCGTTGCCGCAATTCGCCGCGCCGGTCGATCCGAACAGCGTATTGACCATGCCGGCGACCGGCTCGAACACGATCGAATCCCGCAGCTCATAACGGAAATAATCGATGCTGGCGGTGAAGCCGCCCCCGTTGAGCAAGATGCCACCCGAATAATTGGTCGACTTCTCGGGCTTCAGTGCTGCGTTGCCGGCCACGTCGACCGGGCGGAAGCTGGTACCGACGAGCTGAAGCGACGTGACCGATCCCGGCAGGAGATTCTCGTTGCGCGGGCCGCGGAAAGTAGTGCCGACGCCGCCGCGGAAGGCGAGCCACGGTGTCGCCTGGAAACGCAGGCGCGCCTGCGGGTTGAAGGTCGAGCCTACCTGGCCGCCATAGTCCTCGTACCGTGCCGCGAGTTGCAGGTTGAGCGAATCGAAGACCGGTGCCTGAAGCTCGGCATAGGTCGCGATCACGTCCCCCGATGCCTTGGCGTTCGCGTTGGTGCCGAGAAACGCCAGGGCACCGGTCGCCGGCGGGCTCACGCCGCCGACCGTGTTGGGCAGGCAGGGGCCCAGATTGCCGGTCACCGGCGTCTCGCGGCAGGGATTGTTCGCCAGGTTGTTGTTGTTGCCATAGCGGATCGAATAGGTGTCGCGGCGATATTGCGCCCCGACGCCGAACTGGACGTCGCCGCCCGGCAGCGAAATCCCGGTCTTGCCGCTGATGCTCGCCTCCCCGACGAACAGCGACGTATCGGCCTGGCTGAACGACTTGACGAAGAACCAGCGCGCAAGCTCCGCCGAGTTGGCCACCGACGAGACATAGTTGGGGTTGGTCGCGCCGGTCGCCAGGTTTGACTGGACAGCGTTGCCGAACGGGTTGAGCCACAGGCATCCGTTCGCGCCGGGCGTCGTCCCGGTGCAGTTCGGCCCGCCAAGCCCGCGCAGCGCGAGCTGGACGCGGTCGCCGAACGCGTCATAGCCGTCGATATAGCGGTAATAATGATGATAGGTCGCGTTGACGTTGAAATCGAGGCTGTCGGTCAGCTTGCCCGACAGCGTCGCGGTAAATCGCGCGGATTCTGATTTGCGCTCGCCGATCGAGGCGCCGGGATCATTCTCGTCGCCCGCGAACATCGGGTTGCCGCCCGTCAGGAACGGCCGGTAGAGCAGTGTCGGGAACAGCGCGCCGATCGCGCCCGCGGGAAGCGCCGTCGGGTTCTGCAGCCGGTACTGGATATAGCCGGGATTGTTCGCCGGCACGAAGAAGCCGCTCTGCGTGATGCCCGTCGCCGCGGAAGGCGACTGGGTCAGCAGATAGGAGGGGGAGGTGCGGTAATGCGGCACCGTCGACCGGCCATACAGCGCCGTCACCTCGAGCTCGATATTCGGGGCGACATCGACGCCGAGCTCGACATAGGCCTGGCCACGCCGTTCGGTATCGACCAGCGCGTCATACACGCTGTACTGGGTCGCGCAGCGATTCTGCGCGGTGATCGTCCCGCCCAGCGGCACGCAGCTCGCATCAGGGGTGAAGCCGGTGATCGGCGCCCCGGTCGGGCCGAGCGCGAGGAAGGTCGCCGGGTTGCCGCCGCCGGTATAGCCACCCTCCGGATTGACGGCGAAGGGCTGCACCGCGAACTTGCGGTCCCGCGCCAGCAGTTCGCCGCGCGTCTGATAGCCCGCGGCGATCAGCACCCTGAAGCCGTTGCCCTGATGGCCGAAACTCGCCGAAATGTCGTAGTCGCCGACGCTGTCGTTGATGAACTTGTGGCTGCCCGCGACGAGGAAGCCCTTCTGGTCCGACTTGCTGATGAAGTTCACCACGCCGGCGACCGCATCCGACCCATAGGTCGCCGCCGCGCCGTCCTTCAGCACCTCGATCCGGCCGATCGCCGCCTGCGGGATCATGTTGATATCGACTGACGGAATGCCGTTGCCGGCCGAGACGAGGCGCTTGTTGTTGAACAGCACCAGGGTGCGCTGCGGCCCGAGGCCGCGAAGATTGACCGTGGCGATGCCCTCGGCGCCCTGCGAGCGGCTGTCGAACTGGTTGGAATCGCCCAGCACGCCGTTCGAAGTCGGCAGCGCCTTGAGCATCTCGACCGCGCTCGGGTTGCCCTGCTTCGAAAGATCCGCGGCCGAAATCACGTTGACCGGCAGCGCCGCGTCCTCCGGGGTGCCGCGGATCAGCGATCCGGTGACGACGATGTCGGGTGTGGTCTGGCCGGCATCGTCCTGGTCCGCCGCGAGGGCGCTTTGAGCGAAGGCCGGCGATGCAAGGCTGAGCGCGAGAGCCGAAAAGGCGCACGCGGATAAATACTGCTTCCTGAGCATATCTCTCTCCCCTTTAGGCCGGGACATTCGTGATCCCGTACCGTAAACTCGAATTGATAGAGAGATTGACGTTACGTCAAGCAAAAGAGTCGTTTCGAAACAGTACCCGTTTCATGGACAATGCGGCGAAACCAACGCAAAAGCGCCGGATCGGCCAGAACCTATATTCGAACTGGCTATATCTTCCCGCCGGGCACCGATACGAAAACAGGCGCCGCCCGGGCGGGCGACGCCTGTTCAGAACATCAGGATCGAAGGATCAGTAGCCGTTGAGCCGCGCGAAGCGCTCGCGGTGATAGGCGGCATTGCCCCACATCGTCTCCAGCACCCGCGCCCGCTTGATATAGAAACCCGCATCATGCTCGTCGGTCATGCCGATACCGCCATGGAGCTGGATCATCTCCCGACTGACCAGATGAAGCGTATCGCTCGCGACCGCCTTGGCCAGGCTCACCGCCTGGTCGACATCCGACCGGTTGGCGTCGATCGCCTCCAGCGCCCCCTCCACCGCGGACCGCATCAGCTCAAGCTCGGTGAACATCCTGGCCATGCGGTGCTGCAGCGCCTGGAAGGTCGAGAGCTGCTGCCCGAACTGAACCCGCGTCTTGAGATAGTCGTTGGTGGTCGCGAAGGCCTGCTCAGCCATGCCGAGCATCTCGGCACAGAGCCCGGCAGTGGCGCGGTCGATCACCCTTGCCGTCAGATCGGTACCGCCGAGCTTCTCGGCCCTGGCACCGTCGAACCTGACCTGCGCATGGCTGCGCGAATCCGCCATGTGCCGCGCCGAGCGCGACACGCCCTCATCGCCCGAGACGAGGTACAGCCCGTCCACCGCCGCGACGACGAACAGCGCCGCACTGTCGCCTTCCGTAACGAATTCCTTGGTGCCGCTCACCTTGCCGTCCGTTACGCTGGTCGCGATCCGTGCCGGGTCGTGCACCGGCCCCTCGTCGACGGCCAGCGTGGCGACGACCTCGCCCGAGGCGATCTTCGGCAGCCATTCAGCCCTGGCGGCATCCGATCCGCCCAGCACGATCGCGGTCGCCGCGGCGGCGGTCGACGCAAGCGGCGACGCGGCAAGGTTGCGCCCGAGTTGCTCGAGCACCAGCCCGAGCGAGAGATAGCCGAATTCCGATCCGCCGAACGCCTCGGGCACCACGATGCCCGCCCAGCCCATCTGGCTCATCTCGGCCCAGGCAGCGGCATCATATCCCGCCGCCGGCGCCGCATCGCGCATCCTGCGAAAGGCGCCGACCGGGGCCTCGTTGTCAGCCCATTCGCGCGCCATGTCGCGCAGCATCGTCTGTTCGTCGTTGAGCACAGCCATTCTAAACTCCCTCTCCCCTCGGGGGAGAGGGCCGGGGAGAGGGGCAGTCTCTCGCGTCCGGCCCGATTGGTGAAATGTCTCGACTGCCCCTCTGCCAATCCCCCTCCCGCAAAGAGGGGCGTTGACGACTATTGGTGGTCGAGCATCCCCAGGATGCGCTTGGCGATCACGTTGTTCTGAATCTCCGTCGATCCGCCATAGATCGATACTGCCTTGCCCCACAGCCAGGTGCGGGTCTGGGTCAGTTCCGCCTCGCTGAAGCCCTCGCCTTCCCAGCCGAGGCCGTTCATGCCCATGATCTCGATCGACAGTTCGGCACGGTCCTGGGTGATGCGTGCGCCGACATTCTTCATGATCGAGGTCGCGGCCGACGGCCCCTGGTTCGATTTCGCCTCCAGCGCAGCCCGGCGCAGGGTCAGGGCGAAGGCACGGCTGTCCATCTCGTGGCGGACGATGCGCATGCGCAGGTCGCTGTCGTTCACCCGCCCCTGATCGTCAGTCCCGCGATATTGCTTGGCGAGCGCGCCAATCGAGGTCCCGCCGAACAACCGGCTGAGCGACCCGCCGCCCGACAGATTCTGCCGCTCGTGCTGGAGCAGCCGTTTCCCGATCGTCCAGCCCTCGCCCTCGCGGCCGACCAGATTGCCCTTGGGCACCTTCACGTCGGTGAAGAAAGTCTCGCAGAACGGCGACGCGCCCGAGATCATCTTGATCGGCTTCACCTCGACGCCCGGCGAAGTCATGTCGATCAGCAGGAAGCTGATGCCTTCATGCTTTTTCGATTTGTCGGTCCGCACCAGCGCGAAGCATTTGTCGGCCCATTGCCCGCCCGAGGTCCAGGTCTTCTGGCCATTGACCAGATAGTGATCCCCTTTGTCCTCTGCGAACATCTGAAGGCTGGCCAGATCCGATCCGGCGCCCGGCTCCGAATAGCCCTGGCACCACCGCACCTCGCCCTTGGCGATCGCGGGGATATGCTCCAGCTTCTGCGCCTCGCTGCCATATTCGAGCAGGGTCGGGCCGAACATCATGATGCCCATGCCGCCGATCGGATTCCAGGCACCGATCCGTGCCATTTCCTCGCCAAGCACGCGCGCCTGCGCCCGGTCCAGCCCGCCGCCGCCATAGGCAGCCGGCCAGGTCGGCACGCCCCAGCCCTTCTCGCCGAACGCCTTTTTCCAGGCAGCCTCGTCGTCCGACAGGGCGGTCGGCCCTTCGACCGTCGCCATCGGGTTTTCCTTGCCCTTCAACGAAGGCGGAAAATGCGCCTCCAGCCACGCGCGCGCCTCCTTGCGGAAGGCGTCGAGCGGGCTGACGCTGGCGTCGAGGTCGGCGGCGGTCGCCATATATGCTCTCCTTCGAAAACCGAATCTGAATTTCGGGTATGGTCGAGCATGTGGCACAGATCGCAAGGCAAGCAAAGCGCGTAACGCCGCCCATGCAGCAAGACGCACTGCGCCGCGCACGGCCCTTGCAGGCCGGCGCGGTCGCACCGTGAATACCGCGGGGATACCACGGACGGCTCAGGCTCCTCGGGGGCGGCGCCTGAACCGCGGGGAGATTATTTCAGCAGGGAGAGAACGCCCTGCTGGCTCTGGTTCGCCTGGGCGAGCAGCGCCGTCGATGCCTGGCTCAGGATCTGGGCCTTGGCGAGCGCGATCGTCTCGGTCGAGAAATCGACATCCTCGATCCGGCTGCGCGCGTCGGTCAGGTTGCTGACATTGCTGGTCAGGCTGCTCACGACCGATTCGAGGCGGCTCTGGCCCGCGCCGATCGACGAGCGGGTCGTGTTGACCGACAGCAAGGCCGCATCCAGGGAATCGAGCGCACCCTTGGCGCCAGTGACAGTGGAGATGTCGATGCTGCCGACGCTGGTGAGGTTGAGCGCGGTGATCTTCAGCGCGACCTGGTCGGCCGAGCCCGAACCGGTCTGGATGTTCACCGTGACGTCGCTCGCGCCGAACAGGGTGACGCCGTTGAAGTTGGTCTTCGACGTGATGTCCGAAAGTTGCGCCGCCAGTTCCTTGACTTCGACCTGCAGGTTCTTGCGGTCGTCGTCGGAATAAGTGCCCGACGCCGACTGGACCGACAGCTCGCGGACGCGCTGCAGGATGTTGGTGACTTCACCCAGCGCGCCGTCGGCGGTCTGGGCCAGCGAGATGCCGTCGTTCGCGTTGCGGATCGCCTGGGTCTGGCCCTTGATCTGCGAGGTCAGCGAGGAAGCGATGGCGGACCCTGCCGCGTCGTCCTTCGCGCTGTTGATGCGCTTGCCGGTCGACAGGCGCTCGATGCTGGTCTGCAGCGCCTTCGACGCCGCGTTCGACGCGTTGGTCGCGCGCAGCGCGGCAACGTTGGTTCCGATAACAGTCATATTCAGTCTCCGGACGTCCTCCCGCCGCCCCCAAAGCGATGGTTCGAACCGTCCAACAGGAGAACGGCAGAGTAAATGCAGGATTAAGCAGTTTTTTCAATCGCCGCGAAATGATCCGAAAAACTGCGGGTTCCGGAGACAATTGTCCTCTTGTCCTTGGCCGCGACCTTGGGCATGTTCGGCGAATGTTCCGCCGGCGCCCGCGCCGCGACAAGCCGTGGACGCGAACGATCCGGGGGAGTGAATGCGTTTCGAACATCGAGCCGTACCGATCGTCCTCGCCGCCGTACTGATCGACACGATCGGCTTCGGCATCGTCATGCCGGTCTTCCCGCATCTGATCACCAGCATCGGCCATGTCGATCTGGAACAGGCGACGCGGATCGCCGGCTATATGCTGGTCGTGTTCGCGCTGACCCAGTTCTTCGCCGGCCCGGTACTGGGCAATCTCAGCGACCGGTTCGGCCGGCGCCCCGTGCTCATCGCTTCGATGCTGGCGTTCGGCATGGATTACGCGCTGATGGCCTGGGCGCCGACGCTTGCCTGGTTGTTCCTCGGCCGCGCCATCGCGGGCATCGCAGGCGCGGTCTATAGCCCGGCCAGCTCGGTGCTGGCCGACGTCACCCCGCCCGAAAAGCGCAGCGGCGTATTCGGGCTGATCGGCGCGGCGTTCGGCATAGGTTTCATCATTGGCCCCGCGATCGGCGGCCTGCTCGCCGATTTCGGCCCCCGCGCGCCCTTCGTCGCGGCAGCGATCCTCGCGCTCGCCAATGCGACCGTGATGATCGTCGCGATGCCCGAAACGCTGGCGCCGGCGAACCGACGTCCGTTCAAGCTGCGCGATGCCCATATCGTCGGCGCCTTCCGCCCGTTGTTCCATGCCGGCAATGCGGCGCCCCTGCTTGCCGCCTGGTTCGTCTGGCAGCTGGCGCACATGGTCTATCCCTCGACCTGGGCGTTCTGGGCCGCGATCCGGTTCAATTGGGATGCGAAGGCGATCGGCTGGTCGCTCGCCTTTGTCGGGCTGGTGATGGCGCTGGTCCAGGGCGGCCTGACCGGGAAGATCATTGCCCGGGTCGGCGAGCGGTGGGCGCTCGTCATCGGGCTCGTCTCGGCCGGCATCGCCTTCCTCGCCTTCGCCTTCATCACGCAAAGCTGGCAGGCCTATGCCCTGTTCCTGGTCAGCGCGCTCTCCGGCATGATCTTTCCGGCGATGAACGGCCTGCTCTCGCGCATGGTCGACGCCTCGCACCAGGGCGCGCTGCAAGGCGGTATCGGCAGCATGGGCAGCGTCTCCTCGATCCTCGGGCCATTGCTGCTTACCCAGGCGCTGGCGACGGGGGTCGACCATGGCTTCCCGGGCGCCGCCTTCCTGCTGGCGGGGATACTCGCCTTCGCCTCGCTCGGCATCATCGCCTGGAAAGTGCTGGACCGCGTTCCGCCGCCCAAGCCGACGGCCTAGAGCATTGAGCGTTTAATCGAACCCATATCCTGCGGCTGCGAAGTAGTTTCGGCATTCTTGTGGTGAGTAGAGGTCGCAGATGCTGCCTACGGCTCGCCAGAGGTCGTCGATGGTTCTGGCGCCCATACGTCTGAGATGGGCTTTGAGCTTCGAGAAGGCCATCTCGATCGGGTTGAGATCTGGGCTGTATGGCGGGAGGAAGAGGAACCAGGCGCCGCGGCCCTTGAGGATTGCCTTGGCCTTGTCGCTCTTATGGCTTGGCAGGTTATCGAGGATGACGACATCGCCCGTGTCCAGCGTCGGCGCGAGCTGCGTCTCGATATAAACCTCGAAGATCTCCTTGGTCATCGGCCGGTCGATGATCCAGGGGGCGGTCAGGCCGTCGCAGCGTAAGCCTGCTATGAAGGTCTGCGTTTTCCAGTGCCCGAACGGCGCGCGGGCCTTCAGGCGCTGTCCCTGAAGCGCCCGACCGCGCAGGCGCGTCATTTTCGTCGTAGTCGCCGTCTCATCGATGAAGACCAGCCGGTGCGCCTGCTCGCGCATGCGCGGCTGGCGATGCAGCCGCCATCGCCGCCGCGCCTCGCAGACATCATCGCGTCCGCACTCCGATGCCATCAGGGCTTTTTTTATATCTGAAGCCGACGGCAAGCAGCGCCCGCGAGAGCGAAGCCGGATGCGCCACCGTCTTTGTCTCCGCCTCGAGCTTTGCGGTGAGTTCCGACATGCTGATGTCCGGCTTCGCCTCGACCCAGCGGATCAGCTTGGCCATATGCGGCGCAAGCTTGCCCGCCCCCGGTGGGCGTCCCTGGCGCGCCGGAGTCGCCGACCCGGTCTTCGTTACGCGCTGGAAAAGCTTGATCGCGCAACTCGGACTCACGCCGAAACGGCGCGCCGCATCACGACGTGAATGACCAGCCGAGACATGCGCGGATATCCGATCCCGTAGATCGCTCGAATAGAACCTCCCCATGATCCACCTCCTCACGAGGGTGAATCATATTTCCAGACACAAAGGAATCCACAATACGATTCCTATTTCACGCTGAATGCTCTAGAACGCCGGGCGTTCTGCCCGGCACGAACGGAAACAGTCGGTACCGACTTCCTGTGCGCCGCGCTGGAATTTACCCCGATCGGGCAAGGCCATCGATCGATTCCGGCATGCCGGGGCGCCGGGCAAGCGTCCGGATCGGATCGATCTCTCCCGCCCGATCGATTGACCCCATACCCGTTCGCTCACTACCCTTGAGGATAGACATCCATATCGTTCAGGGGGAGCGGAACCATGGCCAGGATCATGTTCACACGGCATGCCGAAAAGCCCTTCGGGACGACCGCCGGCGTCGGCCTGGACGGCACGGCCAATCCGGACGATCTGATCGTGCTCGGCTGGCAGCGCGCGGGCGCATTGGTGCGATTCTTCGCGCCGCACGATCCGGCCAGCCTGTCACCAGGCATCGCAACGCCGACCGCGATCTTCGCCTCGGACGCCGCCAGCCCCGGCGCCAGCCTGCGCCCACAGCACACCGTGCTCCCGCTATCCCAGGAACTGGGCATCACCATCGACACGAGCATCGCCAAGAAGGACAAGAAGGCGCTCGCCGCCGCCGCCATCGCGGCCGCGGCGGCGGGCCCGGTGCTGGTCGCGTGGCAGCATGACGTCATTCCGGACCTGGTCGATCATGTCGCCGGATCGAAGATCGCACCCAGGCCCTGGCCAGGCGACCGGTTCGACATGGTCTGGGTGCTCGACCAGGCACCGGGCGCCACGACCTGGACCTTCTCGCAGGTTCCGCAGCTATTGCTCGCCGGGGACAGCGCCCAGCCGATTATCTGACGATCCAGCGGATGTTGAAGCATCGACCCGGCATCCACGGGGCGGCCGGAACCGAAGTCTCCCCGTAGAATCCCGATCGGCCCTGGCCAGCTCATCCGTTAGAGGAGCGCGAACCCCAGCGCGGTGTTGACCGCGCCGCACACTGTCGCCAGCCCGGCATTGATCGCCTGCTCGGCGGTCAGGATACCGATCCCCTTAACGGCCAGCAGCATGGTGCGCGACGTGTTCTTCTGGATATCAAGCTTCAGCCGCGCTTCCTCCGCGTCGATGACGCCCGACGCGTAGAGCTCGCCGATCTGGCGGATCGAGATGGCGATCTTCTCCGCCTCGTTCTTCGCATAGATCTCGGCGGTCTTGCCGCCGCTCACCAGCACTCCGGTCATCGCGCCGGCAATCTCCCCGGTCAGCGCGCTTACATCGATCTGCGCCATCAATTGCCTCCCAGCGGCACGCCGCGTTGCTTGGCCTTTTCGAGCATCAGGATCGCGCCCGTCGATTGCGCCAGCCCGTTGAAGTCGGGCTCCATGATCTGGGCGCTCATGCACTGCTCGGGGCCCTGTCGCGTCTCCTCCCGCCTCTTGTGCTGCGCCTCGAGCGCGCTGAGACTGCTGTCCAGCAGGCCGACCATCTCGATCGTCTGCGCGTTCTTCGCGAACACGCCGACATGGACGCGCAGATCCTCGATATCGGCATGCGCCTTCTGGTAGAATCCGGTCTGGCGCGAATAGACGCAGTCGGGCGTGCCGTAGCTGTAGAGCAAGGCCTGGCGCTCCGCGGAGAAGCTGCTCTGCAAGGCCGAGACCATCTGCTCGGTCTTGCTGTCATAGGGCGCCATCAGGGTCACGGTGCAGGCGCCGAGCAGCAGCGCGGCCATGCTCGCCGCGACGGTGCCGGCAATATGGCGGCCGTGAAGCATGAAGCGCCCTCCCCCGAAGATACCCGATCCCGACTTTATGACGCCCCCGTCGCCCTGTCGATCCAGGCTATAGCCGATCAGGTGCCAATCAGCCGCGCCGTCACAGTTCCTTCCCGGGTCGGCGCGACAACCCGACATCGAGATGCGCGCCGGCATCGAGCAGCAGCGTCTCGCCGGTCATCACCCGGTTGTCCGGATCGAGCAGCATCACGACCGGCCCGGCGATATCGTCGGCGCCGGCGGCCATCGCCATCGGTGTCTGCGCGGCGATGCGCGCGTTGAGCGCGGCGAAACCGGCCTCGCCCAGCCTCTTCTCGAACCAGCCGGTCCCGACATAGCCCGGCGCCACCGCATTGACCCGGATCGCCGGCGCCAGCGCGCGGGCAAGGCTCTTCGTCATCGTGACCAGCGCGCCCTTGGACGCGGCATAGGCGACCGACGATCCGTTGCCGAACACACCCGCCACCGAGGCGATGTTGACCACCGCGCCGATTCCGTTTTCGCGCATTGCCGGGGTGCAGGCGCGGATCATCTGGAACGGCGCGATCGTGTTCAGCCGATAGATGTCGATGAAGTCGTCGGCCGACAGCGCGTCCAGATCCTCGTGATTGGCGAATTTGGTCCGCCCGGCATTGTTGACCAGGAAATCGATCCGCCCGAACGCCTCGACCGCTGCCGCGGCGAGCGACCGGCAGGCCGAATCCTCGGCGATATCGGCCTGCACCGCGATCGCGCCGTCCACCGCCGAGGCGAGCGCTTCGGCCTCGTCCCGGCTGCTCGCATAGTTGATCACGCAGCGCACGCCCCGCGCCGCCAAGCGCCGCACCACCGCCGCGCCGATCCCGGTCCCGCCGCCCGTGACGATCGCAACCGCGCCCTTCATGCCATCGCTCATGACGCCGCTCATGCCTGGGCACTCGGTCGGGCGGAGACACGGTCGTGCCACGCGCGCAGATGTTCCTGCTCCTCGGGAATCGCGATCCCCACGAATCCCGCGAAATCGACGATCGACAGCAGCACGATATCGGCCATCGAATAGCTCTTCCCGTCCAGATACTCCCGGTCGGCGAGCGCGCGGTCGAACTCCCGCATCGCGCCGGTCACTCGTGGCCGCTGGCTCTCCCCGAACTCGGTATATTGCGGCTTCACCACGCGCGCGGTGAAGGGATGGGTGTGGACCCAGACCATCGCCAGCGGCACCATCAGCCGCAGCTCCGCCCGCCGCATCCACATATCGACCTCGGCGATACCGCGCGGCCCCGTGCCGAACATCGGCGGTTCGGGATGCATCGCCTCGAACAGGCGGCAGATCGACACGCTTTCGGTCAGTACGCCGCCATCGTCGAGCTTCAGCGCCGGAATCTGCCCCAGCGGATTCACTTCGAGGAAAGCCGCTCCCTTATGCTCCCCCGCGACGATCGAAAGCGTCTCGCTGGGCACGCTCAGTCCCTTTTCGGCGAGATAGATGCGTACACGGCGCGGATTGGGCGCCGGATTCACCGCGTCGTAGAACAGCATCGGCAACCCTCTCCATTTTTTAGAAGATTGCGTATGGCATTTGCCGCGCACCTCGCATAGCGGCGTATCATGACAGCCGCCGATATGCTCGCGACCGATTTCGCGACCCTGCCCGACCTGATCCATGCTCATGCAACTGAGCAAGGCAGCAAGACCGCCCTCGCCGCGCTGGAGGGCAGCATCGACTATGCGACACTCGACGCCCTGATGGACCGTGTCGCCGCCGCGCTCCAGCGGGACGGCGTCGTGCAGGGGCAGGCGGTCGCAATCGTGTCCGCTTCCCGAATCGAGTATGGCGTCGCCTTTCTCGGTGCACTCCGCGCCGGCTGCGTCGCCGCGCCGCTCGCTCCCTCCTCGACGCCGGAATCGCTCGCGGCGATGATCGCCGATTGCGGCGCGCCGATCGTCTTTGTCGATGCCGAAGCTGAGGCCGCGCTGGCTAACCAGCCAGTCTCCGCAACCCTGGTTCGCCTTGACACCGACGCCTTCGCCGCATGGCTCGCCCCCGAAAGAACAAAACCCGCGCCTGTTGCCATCGCACCCGGCGACGGCTTCAACATCATCTATTCCTCCGGCACCACCGGCACGCCCAAGGGCATCGTCCAGAGCCACGCGATGCGCTGGGCCCATATCAACCGCAACGCCTCGGCCGGCTTCGGCGAAGCGGTGACGATGATCGCGACGCCGCTCTATTCCAACACCACGCTGGTCAGCTTCCTGCCGACCCTCGGCTGGGGCGGCACCGCGGTGCTGATGAAGAAGTTCGACGCCCGCGGCTTTCTCGAACTCGCCCAGGCCAACCGCGCGACCCATGCGATGCTCGTGCCGGTCCAGTACCAGCGGATCATGGCGCTCCCCGATTTCGACAGCTTCGACCTGTCGGCCTTTCGCCTGAAGACCTGCACCAGCGCGCCCTTCTCCGCCGCGCTCAAGGCCGATGTCCTGGCCCGCTGGCCCGGGCTGCTGGTCGAATATTACGGCATGACCGAAGGCGGCGGCACCTGCCTGCTGATCGCCAACCTCTTTCCCGACAAGCTCCACACCGTCGGCCGCCCGATCGAGGATCACGACATCCGCCTGATCGACGAGGATGGCAAAGAAGTACCGCAGGGCGAGATGGGCGAAGTCGTCGGCCGCTCGCCGGCGATGATGACCGGCTATCACGGCCGCAGCGAGGCAAGTGCCGCGGCCGAATGGTTCGATGCCGAGGGACGGCGCTATATCCGCCACGGCGATGTCGGCCGCTTCGACGCCGACGGCTTCCTCACCCTGCTCGATCGCAAGAAGGACCTGATCATCTCAGGCGGGTTCAATATCTATCCGACCGATCTCGAGGCAGTATTGTCGCAGCATCCGGCGGTCGCCGATTGCAGCGTGATCGGGGTGCCGTCGGAGACATGGGGCGAAACGCCGGTCGGCTTCTACGTGCCGCACACCGGGATCGATGCCGGCAATGCCGAGATCCTGGCATGGACCAACGCCCAGCTCGGCAAGACCCAGCGCCTCTCTGCGCTCCACGCCATCGACGAGCTGCCGCGCAGCGCGATCGGCAAGGTGCTGAAGCGCGAGCTGCGCGACCGTCTGGCAGAGACCGCGCTGTGACGCCAATCGCCGACATCCTCAGTGGCGCCACGGCGATCGAGGACGGCTTCCGTACGGCAATCCCGGCCGACTGGTTGCAGGGCCGAACCACTTATGGCGGCCTGTCCAGCGCGCTCGCGCTCCATGCCGCGCAAGGAATCGAGCCCGATCTGCCGCCGCTCCGCTCAGCGCAGGTCTCCTTCATCGGCCCGCTCTCGGGCGACGTCAGCGTCACCGCGACCAAGCTGCGCCGCGGGCGCAACGCGGCTTTCATCCAGGCCGACATCACCTCCGAAGCCGGGCTCGGCTATCGCGCGACCTTCGTCTTCATGTCGGACCAGCCCTCGCGGATCGAGCTCGACGGTCGGTTGCACAGCGATCGCCGCCCGCCCGTGCCGGATGCAAAACTCTATACCGGGCCCGACGAATTCTTCACCGGCAACTTCAACTTCCTCGACCTGAAGGAAGAGGCGGCGGGCGAGGCTGAATGGCTGCGCTGGGCACGGCTGCGCGCGCCCGACGGGCTCGACCCGATGGTCCATGTGCTGGCCGTCGCCGATGCGCTCCCCCCCGCCGCTTTCAAGCTGCTCGGCAAGCAGCCCGCGCCGATCAGTTCGCTCACCTGGATCGTCAACCTGCTTGCCCCGGCACCCGCAACGACTGACGGCTGGTGGCTGCTTTCGGCCCAGTCGGACTATGCGAGGAACGGCTGCTCAAGCCAGGCGATGACGATCTGGAACGCCGACGGCCAGCCCATCGCCCAGGGCATGCAAAGCGTCGCGATCTTCGCCTGATCCAGGTTCGAGGCTCATCGATAGTACCGCTGTCAGGCGTCAACGGCAGTCAGTCCGCCCCTGGATGAGATCGGTCATGGCGGCGCCTCCTGGCACCGCCATTGAATCAAGCCGCACGCTTGATAGGCCCCAGACCGGGCTCGTCGGGACGTAATGTCAGCACCGACGCGCCGGAAGCCGTGACGGCGATGGTGTGCTCGAACTGTGCTGAAAGCGACCCATCCGTCGTCACGACGGTCCAGCCGTCAGCCTCGGTCCTCACGCTGCGCCGGCCCCGATTGAGCATCGGCTCGATCGTGAACACCATGCCTTCACGCAGGACAAGACCGGTTCCCGGTTTCCCGAAGTGGAGAATCTGGGGCTCCTCGTGCATCTCCCGGCCGATGCCGTGACCGCAATATTCACGCACCACGGAATAGCCATTTCGTTTGGCATGCCGTTCGATCGCCCAGCCGATATCTCCGAGCCGGGCGCCCGGGCGAACCGCCCGGATGCCCATCCACATGGCTTCGTAGGTGATCTGGACCAGTCTCCTGGCGGCAGGGTTTACCTCGCCAACCAGATAGGTCTTGCTTGAATCGGCGATATAGCCGTTCTTCTCGAGCGTGATGTCGAAATTGACGATGTCGCCGTCCCGAAGCACTGCCGATGACGATGGCACGCCGTGGCACACCACATCGTTCACCGAAGAGTTCAATACGAAGCCATACCCATATTGGCCCTTGCTCGCTGGCCTGGCCTGAAGATCATTGACGATGAAATGCTCGACCATTTGGTCGACCTGGAGTGTCGACATGCCGGCGAGCGGCGTGCGATCCAGCAGTTCGAATACCGACGCCAGCAGCCGGCCGGATTCAGCCAGCAGCGCCAGTTCCTGAGGCTGCTTCGTCATGCTTCACTTAACGCCAGTGGCTGAGCCGAAAAGCCAGCGGAACTCAGCTCGCGCTCGATGATCTCGGTGAAGCTCAGCGTCGGATTCGTCTCGCACAGCATGCCCAGCTTTATCCAGTAGGCGGCCTGCGCATTGATCGAGCGAAACGACACCTTGCTCGCCCTGCGCACCTGATCGTGCAGATCGTCATCTATGTTCACGATGCCCATCGGGACTCCAATATATGATTCATATACGTATCATATACGCCCTGCATATCGGAAAACCAAGGGCCGCGTGGAAGCATCCAGGTTCCGGGCAGGTTCCGGGGGCGCACCGCCTGATCCCGACAGGAAGCGGAACGTCGTCGGGCAGAATGCCATGATCGTCGCGACGCCGGGGAAACATGAAATATGCGACAAATTGCGACACTATTGGCCAGTCGCTGACATAGCTTCGCGACACCCTCGAGTGAAAACCCGCATCATAGCCGGCGGGACCGGGCATTCACTGGAGGAAAGTCGCATGCGGAAATATCTTCTCGCCATCGCCTTGGTCAGCACCGCGATCGGTGGCGCCGCGATGGCGGACCAGATGGGCGCAGGTCAGCCCCAGCGCGCCGACACCGACAGGGATGGCACGATCTCCCGTGCCGAATTCATGGCGCGGGCCGAACAGCGTTTCGCGAAGCTCGACGCCAATGGCGACGGCCAGCTCTCCGGCGACGAACTCGGCGGGCGCGGCGGCGGCCGCCTTATGGCCGCTGACACCAACAAGGACGGCAAGATCAGCAAGGCGGAATATATGGCGCAGGCGGCCGAGCGTTTCGCCCGGCTCGACGCCAATGGCGACGGCAAGATCTCGCCCGACGAAATGAAGGCGACGATGGAGCGCATGCGCGAAGGCCGTGGCGGCTTCGGCGGGCGCCCCGGCGGTGGCGATGGCCCCGGCATGGCACCGCCTCCCGGTGCCGGGCGCCCGATGGGTGGCCATGGCGGTATGATCGCACGGCTCGACACGAACAAGGACGGCAAGATCAGCCGCGAGGAGATGCGCGCGAGCGCAGATGCGCGCTTCGACAAGCTGGACACCAACAAGGACGGCTTCATCGACCAGGCGGAAATCGATGCCGCCCGGGCACTAAGGAAGGATCATATGGGCAAGATGCGCGGCCATGGGCGACACGGCATGACGCCGCCGCCCGGCGCCGCCGCGCCCACACCAGACGCCGGCCAGTAACCCCCGACTGGCCAGGCTGCCGGGCGGGCTGTCCCCCCTCCTCGCCCGCCCGGCATATTCCAAAGGCGACCGATCATGTTAGACGTCGATGTCATGGGAGAAACACCGCATCTTCTGCTGGTCGATGACGAACGCTCGATTCGCGAGCCGCTCGCGCAATATCTCACCAAGCAGGGCTTCCGCGTGACCCAGACGGGCGATGCCGAGGCGGCTCGCACCCGCCTCGCCGCCTATGCGATCGACCTCATCATCCTCGACATCATGATGCCGGGCGAGGACGGGCTGAGCCTGTGTCGCCATGTCCGCGAGACGAGCGAGACCCCCGTCATCCTGCTCACCGCGCGCAGCGAGGAGACCGACCGGATCGTCGGGCTGGAAATGGGCGCCGACGATTATGTCGTGAAGCCTTTCTCGCCGCGCGAGCTCGCCGCTCGGGTCAGAGGTGATCCTGCGCCGCGCCGCCGCTGGCGGGACGCGCCAGCATGCGCCCGATACCGGCTCGTTCGTCTTTGCCGGCTGGGTACTGAAATCGGGCGAGCGCGCGCTGGTCGACCGCCGAAGGCGTCTCGGTGCGCGCTCTCGACCGGCGAGTATAACCTGCTCCATGGCGCTGGTGACTCGTCCGCGCCAGGTGCTGACGCGTGACCAGTTGCTCGATCTGACCCAGGGTCGCGAGGCGGCTGCGTTCGACCGCGCGATCGACAACCAGGTCAGCCGGCTGCGGCGCAAGATCGAGACCGATCCGAAGAGCCCTGAACTGATCAAGACCGTCTGGGGCGGCGGCTATACGCTCGCATCGGAAGTCACCCGCCTGTGAGGCATGTCCGGCTGTGGCCGCGCAATCTTTCCGGGCAGATGGTATTGCTGATCGCCATCGCGCTGTTCGTGGCGCAGGCGATCAACTTCGCGATCCAGCTCCAGGATCGCCGCGCCTCGCGCTACGATCAGGCGACCGGGCCGGTCGTCACTCGAATCGTCGATGCGGTCGAGCGCGCCAATGCCGGCCGACCCGCCGACCATGACCGGGGCCATGTTCGTCTGGCCGTCATCTCGCCTGTCGATCCCGCCGGGGAGCATCAGCCCGCTGTCGAACAGGGATTGCGCACCGCGCTCGAGGAAGCAGGCCTGAAGGTCGGCCGGATCGAAACCGAGGTTCGCGCGATCAACAAGGGCGACCGGCGCCTGCGCCGCTGGGGCCCGCGCGTGGCCGAGCGGGCTCTCAAGATGGGCGGCGAGCTGGTCATCGCGGTCGAGCAGCCCGGCCAGGGCTGGCTCGTGCTCAACGCGCCCTGGCCCCGGGCCGAGGCTTATCTGATCTGGCGGCTGATCTGGCAGACGCTGGTGCTCTACGCGATCGTGCTGGTCCCCGTGCTGTGGATCGGCCGACGGATCTCGCAGCCGCTGCGCAGCCTCACCGCCGCAGCTCGCGCCTTCATGCCTGGCGAAGTCGACGTGCCCGTCGAGGAGCGCGGCCCGCAGGATCTGCGCGACGTGATCGCCGCGTTCAACGGCCTGCGGTTGCGCGTCTCGGCGATGCTCGACGAGAAAGACCGGATGCTCGGCGCGATCGGCCATGATCTTCGCACGCCGCTGGCCGCGCTCCGCGTCCGCATCGAATCGGTCGAGGACGATACCGATCGCACGAAGATGGCCGACACGATCGAGGAGATGAATCGGACCCTCGACGATATCCTTTCGCTCGCCCGGCTTGGCCGCCCGAGCGAGCCGCTGACCGAGGTCGATCTCGCGGCGCTGGTCGACGCGGTGGTCGAGGATTTCCGCGATCTCGACCATGACGTGACCTTCGAGGAAGCCGCGCGGCTCAGGATGCGCCTGCGCCCCTCGCTGATCCGGCGCGCGGTGCGCAACCTGATCGAGAATGCGATCAAATATGGCGAGTCAGCCGAGGTGCGGGTGGTGCCCGGCGAGCACGAGGTCGCCATCGTCGTCGCCGACAAGGGGCCCGGCATTCCGCCCGAGCATCTCGGCGACGTGTTCGATGCCTTCACCCGGCTCGAGACCTCGCGCAACAAGGAGACGGGTGGCATCGGCCTCGGCCTGGCGCTTGCCCGCGCGATCGTCCGCGAGGCGGGCGGCGACATCACGCTGGTCAACCAGCCCGAAGGCGGGCTGGCAGCGACGATCACCCTGCCCAGGCGCTGACCGCGCCGCACGATTCTCCAACAGGACGCGATTCTCCAACAGGAATCGGGCATTGATGCTTCCGACGCACAAATGCTGATCCGCTACGACCCATAGTTGCCGCCCCGCGCAATGCCCAACTGGTGTCCGGTTTTACTGGAGATTGAACATGGACCTCGCCCTCAACGACAAGACCGCGCTGGTGACCGGCGGCACCGGCGGCATCGGCCTGGAGATCGCCCGCGCCCTCTCGCGCGAAGGCGCCGCCGTCACCATCACCGGCCGCAGCCGCCGGACACTCGATGCCGCCATCGCCGATATCCAGGCCTCGGGTGGCGCGCCGGTGACCGGGATCGCCGCCGACGTCGCGACCGCGGAGGGCGCGGCGATCGTCACCGCGGCGCTTTCCCGGGTCGACATCCTCGTCAACAATCTTGGCATCTACGAAAGCAAGGCGTTCGGCGACATCAGCGATGCCGACTGGGCCAATCTGTTCGAAGTCAACGTGATGAGCGGTGTCCGCCTCGCGCGCGCCTACCTGCCCGCGATGCTCGAACGGAACTGGGGCCGGATCATCTTCATCTCGAGCGAATCCGCTCTCGCCATCCCGCATGACATGATCCACTACGCCACGACGAAGACCGCCCAGCTCTCCATCGCGCGCGGCCTCTCGCAGCTCACGCGCGGCACCGGCGTCACGGTCAATTCGGTGCTCCCCGGGCCGACCCGCTCTGACGGCGTGGTCGAGTTCCTGCGCAGCCAGGCCGCCGATCCGGCCGCACCGATCGAGCAGATCGAGGCCGAATTCTTCCGCGATGCCCGCCCATCCTCGATCATCCAGCGCATGATCGAGGCGAAGGAGATCGGCGATCTGGTCGCTTATCTCGCCAGCCCCCGATCCTCTGCCACCAACGGCGCCGCGATCCGCGCCGAGGGCGGGCTGGTGAATACGATCGCCTGAGGCGCCCCACCCTTCTAATATGCTGCGCTGCATGATAGTGGCGCCCGCATGCTGAATATCAATGGTATCACGGTGCGCCTCGGCGGGCGCACGATCCTCGACCGCGCGACAGCCACGCTGCCGCCGAAGAGCCGCGTCGGCCTGATCGGCCGCAACGGCGCCGGCAAGTCGACCTTGATGAAGGTGATGATCGGATCGATCGAGGCCGATGAGGGCGAGATCGAGATGCCGCGCAAGACGCGGATCGGCTATATCGCGCAGGAAGCGCCCAACGGCACAACCACGCCGATCGAAGCCGTGCTTGCCGCCGATACCGAGCGCGCCGCTCTGATGCACGAAGCCGAGGACTGCCATGATCCCGACCGGGTCGGCGAGATCCACGACCGGCTGATCGCGATCGACGCCTATACCGCCGAGGCGCGTGCCGCGCGCATCCTGGTCGGTCTCGGCTTCGACGAGGAGATGCAGGGCCGTCCGCTCGACAGCTATTCGGGCGGATGGAAGATGCGCGTCGCGCTCGCCGCCCTGCTCTTCTCCGAGCCCGACCTGCTGCTGCTCGACGAGCCCTCGAACCATCTCGATCTCGAAGCGACCCTGTGGCTCGAGAATTTCCTGAAGAGCTATCCGGCGATGATGGTCGTCATCAGCCATGAGCGCGACCTGCTCAACAATGTCGTCGACACCATCCTCCATCTCGAGGGCGGCAAGACGGTGATGTACACCGGCGGCTATGACAGCTTCGAGCAGCAGCGCGCCGAACGCGCCGCGCAGCTCGCCGCGGCCAAGGCGTCGCAGGACGCGCAGCGCGCCAAGCTGCAGGACTATATCGCCCGCAACAGCGCCCGCGCCTCGACCGCGAAACAGGCCCAGTCGCGCCAGAAGATGCTGGCGAAGATGCAGCCGATCGCGGCGATGGCGGAGGATCCGACGCTCTCCTTCGACTTCCCCAGCCCCGAGGAACTTCGCCCGCCGCTCGTCACGCTCGACATGGCGGCGGTCGGCTATACCGAGGGCAACCCGATCCTTCGGCGCCTGAACCTGCGGCTCGACCCGGACGACCGAGTCGCGCTGCTCGGCCGCAACGGCAACGGCAAGACCACGCTTGCCCGGCTGCTCGCCGCGCAGCTCACGCCGATGGAAGGCGAGATGACCGCGTCGGGCAAGATGCGCGTCGGCTATTTCACCCAGTATCAGGTGGAAGAACTCGACACCGACGACACCCCGCTCGAACATATGACGCGGATGATGAAGGGCGCCTCGCCCGCCGCCGTCCGCGCCCAGCTCGGCCGCTTCGGCTTCTCGGGCGCCAAGGCGACGACCAAGGTCGGCAAGCTGTCGGGCGGCGAGCGCGCGCGGCTGGCGCTGGCCCTGATCACCCGCGACGCGCCGCACATGCTCATCCTCGACGAGCCGACCAACCATCTGGACGTCGATGCGCGCGAGGCGCTGGTCCAGGCGCTCAACGCCTATGACGGCGCGGTGGTGATCGTCAGCCATGACCGCCACATGATCGAGCTGACCGCCGACCGGCTGGTGCTGGTCGATGGCGGTGCCGCGACCGAATATAATGGCAGCATGGAGGATTATATCGCCTTCGTGCTCTCCAGCGACGGTGCGAGCGGCGGCAGCGGTGCGGCCAAGACCAAGGTCAACAAGAAGGACGAACGCCGCGCCAATGCCGAGGCGCGCGAGAAGAGCGTGGCGTTGCGCAAGCGCGCCCATGAGGCGGAAGCGCTGGTCGCCAAGCTCTCCAAGCAGCGCAGCGCGATCGATCGCGCGATGTTCGATCCGTCGACCGCGGAGCCCTGGCTCGCCAGGATGAACATGAGCGACCTGATGAAGCAGCGCGCCGATGTCGCCGCCAAGCTGGAAACCGCCGAGGCAGCCTGGCTGGAGATCAGCGAGGAGCTGGAAACCGTCGAGGCCTGATCCGCACCGGCGCGGACCCCATGAACCCGGTCAAACCGGCCGGGATACCTTGCCGCCGGGACTGCTGACCGGAATGGGGGAATGCGCCGCCAGAACACCCCTGCCCGATATACGCGGATGGACGGTGACCGGTCTCACACGACATGCCGGCACGTCGCGATCACTTTATTGCCGCCCGGTTCTTCCGAAACCCCCGGCTCCCCTGATGAATTATCACACGCGCACCGAACGGCATTGAAGCTCACCGGGCCGGAGACGGCTGGTCAAGGATAGAAGAATTGGTGCGGGTGGTCGGAATCGAACCGACACTCCTTGCGGAACCGGATTTTGAGTCCGGCGCGTCTACCAGTTTCACCACACCCGCACGGTGCAGAACCCCACGTGCAGAGCGACTTGAGGTAGCAGGCAGCCCCCATACAACAGCAACGGCAGGATTTCCAAGTGATCTCGTCACCTCGCTGGCACCCAGGCGAGGATCGGCATTTTTGCACGCCCCACTCTTATTTCGGGTACCTCTTCCAGCAGGGGCGGCGAGCCACCCCGGCGCGTTTTCAACCCTCATCAAATCGTTGAAGCAGCCCATCCCTGTACGCTGTAATGAAGTTGCTTCGACATCTCGACAGAAGGTGGACTCCACCTCGGTGGAGATCAGGTTAGCTGCGTCAGGCGATCGTGAAATGTCCTCACCGGACAGTCGAGAATATGGTTGCCGACGCGTTGTTGTCATTCGCATCTAAGCCGATGGGCACCGACGGACTCCGTGCAGTTATGTCTGTCCCCCGCTCTTGCAAAAAAGACAGCGACAGATCGAAAAACAATTCATGCATTGCAGTTGACGGCACCGCCAATCGCGCTAATGGGCTATATATCCAGTTTGGAGGTAATTATGGCTGACGACACTTCAGATCTCAACGCAACCGAGCTCGCGACCGAGCTGACCATTGCGTGGCTCGGCAATCCCAATAACCGGGTGTCGGCTGAAGAAGTTCCGGCCTTCCTGCAGAAGATGCACGCGACCGTGACAGCACTCGCTAGCGCGACCACAGAGGAAACAGCACCGGAGGCAACGACGGAGCATGTTCCGGCCGTTACCGTGCGCAAGTCGCTCGCGTCGAAGGATCACATCATCTCATTGATCGACGGCAAGCCTTACAAGACGCTGCGCCGTCATCTTTCGGGCCACGGCCTGACGCCTGACGAATACCGTGCACGCTACGGCCTGAAGGCCGATTATCCGATGGTCGCCGAAACCTATTCGGAAGCGCGCCGTGCCATGGCCAAGAAGATCGGCCTTGGCCGCAAGCCTGGTCCGCGCAAGGCCCCAGCCGCCGCAACCGATGCGCCGGCCGGCCCCAAGGCACCGCGCGGCCGGCCGAAAAAGACCGTCTGAGGCACTTCTCGCTTACTAAGGAAGGGCGGGCAACCACGCGGTTGTCCGCCCTTCTTCGTTACAGGGCTCCCCCCACCTGGGAGATTCAGCGCGCAGCAGAGCCGGGCCAGTTGAGCATGTCGAAATCGCTGCACTCTGCGGTCGCGGCGAGTGTTGCGCGCGCACCAGCGAACACCGCTGCGGTCGAATCCTTGTTCAGACGTCGCGCGGACGAAGCGTTCAGCCGTTCTGGTCGGAACTGACCGGCAAGCCCTGTCTTACGCCGGCGACGCGTATTTCATCAGTGCGAGGCCGCTGATGATCAGGCACGCAGCGGCGATCCGCAACGGATTTGCCTGCTCGCCGAGGATGGCGACGCCCACCAGGAATGCACCGATCGCACCGATGCCGGTCCAGATGGTATAGGCAGTTCCAAGCGGCAGGGTCTTCATCGATACCGACAGCAGGCCGAAGCTCGCAATCATCGTGACGATCGTGATGACGGACGGCGTGATCCGGGTGAAGCCGTTCGACTGCTTCATGAAGAAGGCCCAGACGACCTCCAGGACACCTGCGACAACCAATAGAATCCAAGCCATGACGGCTCTCCTTTCAAAGAGCCGGGCCGTCCCGGACATGCTTCCCAACACGGGCGAGGACGTGGCCTCGGGGCCGATATCGGCACTTCCTACGTCGAGGTCAAGCCATCCGCCCGGACTGCCGCCTTTGCCCCGCGGATCGGGCCATAAGCCACCATTTTGCCTCCAACTTCGTTTCGCATGCGTCCCCTGCCTGCCTATGCTGGAAACGAGCGGGGGGATCTCACCATGTACGCCGGGGCAGCCCAATGTCTCCCGGGATCGCGAGACACCTTCAGCTCGAATTTTTCCGAACCGGCGCTCGCGGAGATGTCCGGATAGCAGGAGCAATATCATGGCCGCGACGACGCCCACCCCTTTGCCGACCCAGCAGCCAGTGGGCTATTCCGGCCTCTATCCGACGGCCGACACCGCCTGGAGCATTTCGAACGGTCAGGTGACGGTTGCGCCGGTAACTTCCGGCATTGCTGGAACGGCCGTCCCCTTCGTCTTCAAGGGCGTCCGCTACCAGCCGACGCCGCTCGACATCAACGGCGGCGCGGCCGGCACGCCGATGGGCGATTTCTACTATATCGGGATGAACGGCACTGGTCCCGACGCCACAACCATGATGATGTACCAGCCGATCTGGACTCGTGATGTCGGGCCGAACGGGCTGATCCGCCAGCTCGGTGCGAACAATATCGGCGTATATGGCAGCTTCAACATGCCGCCCTTCACCATGTCGAACTCGGACGGCTCCGGCACCGTGGTTTCCTCGGCCGGCAACAGTGCGATCGACTGGACCGCGCTCGGGCCGATCCGCTACGTCGAGGCAGGCGGCGTGGAGTATCCGACCTATATGCCGCAGGGAGCGGACGCCAAGCAGGCGCCGCCCTATTGGTATCATTATTGCCATGACGGCTTTCTTGACATGTGCTGGAACGACGGGGTCGATCCGATCTACGTGTTCCTGTCGGTCGGCGTGTCTACGGCAGCATTCTTCTCGTCGAACACAGCCCCGGCCACCGGCTATGAATATACCCAGGTCCAGCAATATTATCTCGATACGGCGACCTGGCTTGGCCAGAGCTATGGCCATCACCCGGCCCTTGCGGGATTTTACATCACCAACGAGACCAACCAGCCTGGACCCGCCGGCACGTACCAATATCGTGAATATTGGGATTTTCTGAACCGGGTCGGCAAGGCATTGAAGGCGGGGGCGCCCAACAAGCTCACCCTCGCGGCGATGCAGGACGATATCAGCACGCTGACGACTCAGCTGATGCAATATACCACGCCCCCCGTTCCGGGCGGCGGCGTGCCCGACACTCAGTTGCTCTATGTCGACAGCACAGGGCAGATCACGACGACCGCCACGAACAACCAGCCCGCTTATTCCACCGATATCTACGACCTCGACCTGTGGGGCTGGAATCTCTACGCGGCACCCGGCCCGACCACGCCGATCATCTCCTATCTCAGCCAGCGCAAGGCCGCGAACCTGCCGATGGCGCCGGTGGTGCTCAGCGAGATCGGCATTCCGCAAGCCATGCGTTACACTCAGGTCGCGGGCACCAGCTTCGGCACGATGGGTGGAAATGACCCCTATGTCGTCAATCCCAATGGCTATCAGGCGGTCTGGGGAACGACAGTCGCCGATCCGACCACCGACACACTCACGCTGCAACCCTATCTTCCCGGTACGATCCTTGGCCAGGAAAGCCTCGCGGTCGTCACCACGACCAATGCCTTGCGGACATCGTCGAGCTTCTTCACCGACAATCCGGGCTATAATGCTGGCGGGCTGGTCGCCTATGAAAGCGACACCGGCAATTATTATCTTTTCCAGGGCGTCCCGCAAAATCCGGACAGCCCGGGGTTGCCGGCACCAAGCTGGGTCCTGCTTGACGCGACGATCTACGGGACGCTGCTTGCTGACCTGATGGCATCGCCAACGCCGCTGGCGGCCGCGGGCCCCGCGGTGGCGCTCTATGCCTATCTCCAGGCGGCCAACGCCTATCAGGTAGGCAATAACGCGGTCGCTGCCGCAAACCAGCTACTCCAGGGTGTCCAGGTCTTCGAATTCTCCGACGAATGGTACAAATGGATGGACCCGTCAGTCACCGACCCGACCACGATCCAGACCGCATCCGGCGTCCACGATTTCCGCGACACCGCGATCGCCCCTTGGGGCCCGGCGAACGCGCAATTCTACACGACGTGGGAAGAGGAATGGTTCGGCCTCTGCTCAGTGTTGCCGAACGGCCGCAGCTCTACCGACCCCGCGATCAACACCTATGGCTGGCTTGCAGGCAATGGCGCCGATCTGCTTACGCCTCGCGCCAGCTACATGGTCGTGCAGCAGTTCTTCGGCCAATAGATCGGACTGCCGACGAGGGTTGATTCCCGGGGACGGCTGATGCGGCCGCCCCGGGTTTCAATTCCGCGGTGCCTGCCGACGATAACTGAGCGCCTCACCGACATGGAGGCGCCCTATCCCCTCGCTCCCCGCGAGATCGGCGATCGTCCGCGCGACGCGCAGGATGCGGGTGTAGCCGCGCGCCGACAGGCGCATCGCCTCCGATGCCTGGGCCAGCAGCTTGCGGCCCGCCTCGTCCGGCGTCGCGACTGCCTCCAGCAGCACGCCGTCCACTTCGGCGTTGGTACGGATGGGATGGTCGGCATAGCGTTTAGCCTGGATCGCGCGCGCCGCAGCGACTCGGACGCCGACCTCCTTCGATCCTTCCGACGGCGGCGGCAGGACGAGATCGGCCGCGCTCACCGCCTGTACCTCGACATGCAGGTCGATCCGGTCGAGCAGCGGCCCGGAAACCTTGGTCTGATAATCCGCCGCGCAGCGCGGGGCCCGCGAACAGGCGAGCGATGCATCCCCAAGATGGCCGCACCGACACGGGTTCATCGCCGCGATCAGTTGTACCCGCGCCGGGAAGGTCACATGCGCATTGGCCCGCGCGACGCTGATCGTGCCCGTCTCCAGCGGCTGGCGCAGCGAATCGAGCACCGCCCGCTGGAATTCCGGCAGTTCGTCGAGGAACAGCACGCCGAGATGGGCGAGGCTCACTTCGCCCGGCTTCACCTTCAGCCCGCCGCCGACCAGCGCCGCCATCGACGCCGAATGATGCGGCGCGCGGAATGGCCGCGTGCGGGTCAACCGCCCGCCGCTGAGCGTGCCGGCGACGCTCGCCACCATCGACACCTCGAGCGCCTCGGCGACATCGAGCGGGGGCAGGATGCCCGGCAGGCACGCCGCCATCAGCGATTTGCCCGCGCCCGGCGGGCCGACCATCACCATATTGTGGCCGCCCGCCGCCGCGATCTCCAGCGCGCGCTTGGCGGTTTCCTGACCCTTCACCTGGGCCAGATCCGGGCCGAATCCGACTTCCTCGATCTCGCCCGGCTGCGGCGCGGAGAGCAGGCCGTGGCCTTTGAAATGATTGAGCAATGCCAGGATGTCGGGCGCGGCCAGCACCTGTACGCCGCTCGCCCAGGCAGCTTCCGGGCCTTGTGCGACTGGGCAGACGAGCCCCTTGCCGATCTCCGACGCATGAAGCGCCGCGAGCAACACGCCAGGCGAGGAAGCCACCCGCGCGTCGAGACCCAGTTCGCCCACCACGACATAATCGGCCAGCGTCTCGGCATCGACCACGCCCATAGCCCCGAGCAGCGCCAGCGCGATCGGCAGATCGAAATGCGACCCTTCCTTGGGCAGATCGGCCGGCGACAGATTCACGACGATGCGTTTGGGCGGCAACGACAGGCCCATCGCCGCGATCGCGCCGCGCACCCGCTCGCGACTTTCCGCCACGGCCTTGTCGGCCAGGCCGACGACGTTGAAGGCGGGCAGGCCAGGGATCAGCTGGACCTGCACTTCGACGGCGCGCGCCTCGAGGCCGAGATACGCCACCGTCGATACGCTCGCGACCATATTGCCCCGTCTCCCCCGGAAGAGCGTTGTTCATACGCAGTTTTGTCCGGGAAGAAACCGGTCCCCGATCAGGAACAAGTGTCTTGTCAAACCAACACACCGAACCCACATCACACCTCATGCACAGGACACGCCATCCGACGATCCGCTTCTGCCTGTTCTGGCTGGGCGTCCTGCTGCTGATCGCGACGCCGCTCGTCGGCATACTCCCCGGACCGGGCGGTATCTTCGTCTTCGCAGGCGGGCTGGCGCTGATGCTGCAGAATTCGCGCTGGGCGAAACGGCAGTTCGTCCATGGCAAGCGCCGCTGGCCAAGGCTCGGCCGTTACGCCGACATGGGTCTCCGCCGTGCGAGCGCCCGCCGTCGCCGCGAGCGCGAGGCCCTCGAACGTTGACTAACCCGCACTCTTTGCCTAAGGGCACCCGCTACGAGGCCGTCCGCGTGGCGGCCCTTTTCTATTCAGACGACCAGGGAATGAACGATGAAGCGGACCTTTCAGCCGAGCAATCTGGTGCGCGCGCGCCGGCACGGTTTCCGGTCGCGGATGGCGACTCCGGGCGGCCGCAACGTGATTCGCGCTCGTCGCAATCGCGGCCGCAAGAAGCTGTCGGCCTGACCACTCTACGCATCCGCCGCGATTTTCTCGCGGCGAATGCGGGAAAACGCGCACCGATGCCGGGATTCGTCCTGCTCGTGCGTGATCGCGCCGATGGCGATCCATTGATGCGAATCGGGTACACCGTCACCAAGAAGATCGGCAATGCGGTTGTGCGCAACCGCATGAAGCGCCGCCTGCGCGCGCTCGCCCGTGACCTGCTGCCCGAATCGGGCATTCGTGGCGCGGATCATGTGCTGATCGGACGTAATGGTGGCATTGAACGCGACTTCGCCCAGCTCAGGGCGGATCTCGTCAAGGCGCTGACGAAGGTGGCGCGGTGACGAACTCCTCCCCCTCCGTCATGCCAGACTTGTTCCGGCATCCACTCTTCCGCAGGCGTAACGAGCGCATTTCGAGCGCTATGCGCGCTACACCGTGCGCCCCGAAACAAGTCCGGGATGACGAAGACCGGGGGTCCGCGGCATGCTGACCCGCCTCCTCGTGGCCCTTGTCCGCTTCTGGCAGATCGGTCCGTCAGTCATCCTGCCGCCGAGCTGCCGCTATCAGCCGACCTGTTCAAGCTATGCAATCGAGGCCCTTCGCCGCTATGGCGCGCTGAAGGGCGGGTGGCTGGCGGCAAGACGGATCGCGCGGTGCCATCCCTGGGGCGGGTTCGGTCACGATCCGGTTCCCTGAACAAATGCCGGATCAAACGCCTATCATGAGCGGGACATCACTCACGTGAATAACGACAACAAGAATTTCATCCTGTTCGCGGTGTTCGCCGCGCTGGTCCTGTTCGGCTGGCCGATCGTGACGGCGAAGTTCTTCCCGGCGGCCAACCCGCCCGTGACGAAGATCGAGCGCGGCAAGACCGAGATCGTCGCGAATCCCGGCGCAAGCCCGGCGGCAAACAGCAGCACCGCGACGCGTGATCGCAAGATCGTGCTGGCGGAATCCCCACGCGTGCTGGTCGAGACCTCGGAACTGAAGGGGTCGATCAACCTGAAGGGCGCGCGGATCGATGATCTGGTGCTGCTCAAATACAAGGAAACGATCGACAAGAACTCCCCCCCGATCCGGCTCCTGTCACCGTCCGGCACCAAGGACGCCTATTTTGCCGGCTTCGGCTGGTCAGGCGACGGTATCGCCGTGCCCGGTCCCGATACCGTCTTCACCGCCAGCGCTCCCGTCCTGAGCCCCGGCAAGCCAGTGACGCTTAGCTGGGCAAACCCGACCGGTCAGAAATTCGTGATCCGACTCGCGGTCGACGA
Source organism: Candidatus Sphingomonas phytovorans (assembly GCA_029202385.1). Classification (NCBI taxonomy): domain Bacteria; kingdom Pseudomonadati; phylum Pseudomonadota; class Alphaproteobacteria; order Sphingomonadales; family Sphingomonadaceae; genus Sphingomonas; species Candidatus Sphingomonas phytovorans. The sequence continues at coordinate 5,155,958 of CP119314.1, read as the reverse complement.
GCATTTCATGTTCACGGCCGATCAGGCGGTCATGAATGGCGGTGCCGCCGCAGTGAAGGTTGCGCCCTATGCCCTTGTGTCGCGCGCCGGCCCGGGTGCCGATGTTGATACCTGGACCAACCATATCGGGCCGATCGGGACCTTCGGCAACGGCACCACCTACGACATCACCTATGATAATCTGCACGGCAAGGAGCCGAGCTTCTTCAACAAGATTTTCGGCAACAGTGGCCGACCCGGCGACAATTATTACGATACCGTGGGCGGTTGGGCCGGGTTCGGCGACAAATACTGGCTGGCGGCGCTGATCCCCGATCAGAAGGCAGCGGTTCATTCCGGCTTCCGCGCCACGGCCCCCGGAACCAATTTCCAGGCCGATGTGTCACGGGCTGCCGCGACCATCCCGTCCGGCTCGCAGATGATCACGACGACTCACCTGTTCACGGGTGCGAAGGAAGTGAACACGCTCGACCGCTATGAGGACACACTGAAAATCCCGCATTTCGGCAAGGCGATCGACTGGGGCTGGTTCGAGATCGTCGAAAAGCCGATCTTCAAATATCTCGACTGGCTGTTCCGCATGGTCGGCAATTTCGGCCTGGCGATCATCCTGCTCACGCTGACGATCCGCGGCCTGATGTTCCCGATCGCCCAGCGCCAGTTCGCCTCCATGGCTAATATGCGCGCGATCCAGCCCAAGATGAAGGCGCTGCAGGAGAAGCACAAGGACGATAAGACGCGCCAGCAGCAGGAGATCATGGCGCTGTACAAGGCGGAGAAGGTCAATCCCCTCGCTGGCTGCCTGCCGACCTTCCTCCAGATCCCGATCTTCTATGCGCTCTACAAGGTGCTGCTGCTGACGATCGAAATGCGCCACCAGCCGTTCGTGCTGTGGATCAAGGATCTGTCGGCGCCCGATCCGGCGACGATCCTCAACCTGTTCGGCTATCTGCCCTTCACGGTGCCCCATTTCCTGGCGATCGGCGTCATCCCGGTCCTGCTCGGCATCTCGATGTATTTCCAGTTCAAGCTGAACCCGGCCCCAATGGACGAGGCGCAGAAGCAGGTCTTCGCGCTGATGCCCTGGGTGTTGATGTTCGTGATGGCCCCGTTCGCGGTCGGCCTGCAGATCTACTGGATCACCTCGAACACGCTGACCATCCTCCAGCAGCGCCTGCTCTATGCGCGGCATCCGGGGATGAAAGTGGCGATAGCGAAATGACCCATGGCTGATCCCTTCGAACCCGACATGATCGAGGCCGCGCGAAAGACCTTCGCCGGCCCCGTCGCTTTCCTGAAATCGGCGCCCAAGCTGGAATTCCTGCCTGACGCGACCGTACCCGAGATCGCGTTCGCCGGTCGCTCCAACGTCGGCAAGTCGTCGCTGCTCAACGCGCTGACCGGTCGCAACGCGCTTGCCCGCACGTCGAACACGCCGGGCCGCACGCAGGAACTGAACTTCTTCGACGTGGGGGATCCCCTCGTCTTCCGGCTGGTCGACATGCCGGGCTATGGTTTCGCCAAGGCGCCCAAGGACGTCGTCAAGAAATGGCGATTCCTGGTCAACGACTTCCTGCGTGGTCGGCAGGAGCTCAAGCGTGTCCTGGTATTGATCGACGCCCGCCACGGCATCAAGGATGTCGACCGCGAGATTCTCGAGATGCTCGACAAGGCCGCCGTCAGCTACCGCATCGTCCTGACCAAGGCCGACAAGATCAAGCCAAGCGAGCTTGCCGAGATCACCGCGAAGACCGCCGAGGAAGTCCGCAAGCGGCCTGCGGCGCATCCCGATATCCTCGAAACCTCGAGCGAGACCGGCCTCGGCATCCCCGAGCTGCGCGCTGCTGTGATCGAGGCGATCGGCTGAACGGCATAATTCCCCCTCGCACTGCCTCCAATTCCGTTGCATATCGCTACCCATAAAAATGGGAGAAACGCGATGACCATCACGACCGGCCTGCAGATCAGTTCGCTGATCACCCCCGAAGGCGAGCTTCGCCTCTCGCTGGACGATGTTGCGATTCCCGCCCCTGGCGCCGACCAGATCGTCGTCCGCATGGAGGCGGCGCCGCTCAACCCGTCCGACCTTGGCCTGCTGCTCGGCCCGGCGGACCTGTCGACGATCGCGGCCAGCGGCACGGCCGAACGGCCGCTCGTGACCGCATCGGTCAACCCTGCTTTCCTCCCCTCGCTTCAGGCGCGGATCGGCGAGGCGATGGCGGTCGGCAATGAAGGCGCCGGCATCGTGGTCGACGCAGGCAACGATGCGAAGCACCTCATCGGCCGTACCGTCGCCGTGCTCGGTGGATCGATGTATTCGCAATATCGCGTCATGCGTGTCGCTGACGCGCTGGTCCTGCCTGAGGGCACCACCGCGGCACAGGGCGCCTCCTGCTTCGTCAATCCGCTGACCGCGCTCGCCATGGTCGAGACGATGCGCACCGAGGGTCATACCGCGCTGGTCCACACCGCCGCTGCCTCGAATCTCGGCCAGATGCTCAACCGAATCTGCATCGCCGACGGCGTGCCGCTGGTGAACGTCGTCCGCAGCGAAGCCCAGGCGAAGATCCTGACCGATATCGGCGCGAAATATGTCGTCGACAGCACCGCGCCGGATTTCCGTAACAAGCTTGTCGACGCACTGATGGAAACCGGCGCGACGCTCGCCTTCGACGCGGTCGGCGGCGGTCCGCTGGCGGGGCAGTTGATTGCCGCGATGGAGGTTGCCGCGACGCGAAAAATGACCTCGTACAGCCGTTACGGCTCAACCACCCACAAGCAGGTCTATATCTACGGCGTGCTCGACACGCGCCCGACCGAGATCGGCCGGAACACCGGCATGGCCTGGGGCGTGGGCGGATTCCTGCTCACCTATTTCCTGATGAAGGCCGGGCAGGAAACCGGCCAGCGCATGCGCGCCCGCGTCGCCGCCGAACTGACTACCACCTTCGCCAGCCACTACACCTCGGAAATCTCGCTTGCCGAGGCGCTGCAACCCGAGACGATCGCCGCCTATGCGCGCAAGGCGACGGGCGAGAAGTTCCTGATCAACCCGAACAAGGGCCTGTAACGACACGCCGGGCGTGGGAGTTGCCGCCCGCGCCCGGCCCGTCTATCCCCCGCCCATGCTCAAGCTCATCATCGGCAACAAGGCCTATTCCTCCTGGTCGCTGCGCGGCTGGCTCGCCTGCAAGCAGTCCGGGCTGCCCTTCGAGGAGGTGGTCGTGCCGCTGTACGATGCCGATTGGGACAAGCGCCGCGAAGGCGACGAGTTCGCTCCCTCCTCGGGCAAGGTGCCGATCCTGTGGGACGGCGATGCCGTGGTGTGGGACAGCCTGGCGATCATCGAATATCTCGCCGAAAAAACCGAGCGCGCGAAATTCTGGCCCGAGGACGACAATGCCCGCGCCATGGCGCGCTCGATGGCAGCGGAAATGCATTCGAGCTTCACTGCGCTGCGCCGCAAGCACAGCATGAACATCCGCCAGGTCTTCCCGCCCAAGCGGCCCGACGAGGACGTGCTCGCCGATCTCGGTCGTATCATGGAACTGTGGGCACAGGCACGCGCCCGTTTCGGCGGCGACGGCCAGTTCCTGTTCGGGGAGTTCGGCGCGGCCGACATGATGTTCGCGCCGGTCGTCACCCGAATCGTCACCTACAGCCTGCCCATCGCCCGCTTCGCCGCCGGCTATATGGACGCGGTACTGCAGCACCCCTTCATGCAGGACTGGATCGCCGGCGCGCAGGAAGAGGAATGGGTGATCGAGAAGTTCGAGGTGCCGGTCGCCTAATTCCACCCCAGGCAAGTCGGGGGTGGAATGGCGTTAAAAATCGCCGCCGTCCTTCCGCCGGAATCCCTTTCCGGAAAACAGGTGCATGTCGATGTCCGGGTAGTGGCAATCGGTTTCCGACGGCCGCCCGACCGCGACGAATACGCACACGGCGTCGCTGCGGTTCTGGAGCACATGACCGTTACCGTCGTCCTTCGGAAAGGCCGCGCAGTCGCCGGCGCGCATCACCGTCTCCCCATTGTCGTCGACCAGGACCGCTTCGCCGGCCAGCATCACGACGAACTCATCCTCGCCCTCGTGCCAATGCCGTTGCGAAGACCATGCGCCCGGCTCCAGCGTGACATGGCTCACCCCGAAATCGTTCAACCCCGATGCCGGCGCAAGGCGACGATACCAGCGGCCCTGGACCTTCTCGGAATGTGGCGACGGATAACCGGTCGCATTGGTCTGCGGGATTGTATCGAGATCGAGCTTGGGCAATGTCCCCTCCCATGGATGCCATGACCACAATGCCCGATGTCGTCGCCCTGACCAAGGCGCTGATCGCCTGCGAGAGCGTCACCCCCCGCGCGCGGCAGCGTGTTCGACGTGCTTGAGGCTGCTCTCGTACCCCTCGGGTTCCATGTCGACCGCTTCGTCGTCGGCGAGGCGCCGGACGGCCCCGTCGAGAACCTGCTCGCGGTGCGAGGCAATGGCGGCCCGCATTTCGCCTTTGCCGGACATCTCGATGTCGTGCCGCCCGGTGCGGGCTGGACGAGCGGGGCATTCGAGCCGGAGGTGCGTGGCGGCCTGCTCCACGGGCGCGGTGCGGTCGACATGAAGGGGGCGATCGCAGCGTTCGTCGCTGCGCTCGGCCAAGCGCCTGCCACGGGCACGCAGAGCCTGATCATCACCGGCGACGAGGAAGGCCCCGCCATCTTCGGCACGCGAGCGCTGATCGACCGAATGACCGCACGCGGCCTGAAACCGGATTTCTGTCTGGTCGGGGAACCTACGTCGGTTTCGCGACTGGGCGATATGATCAAGATCGGGCGGCGCGGTTCGGTCAACATCTGGATCGACGTGCCCGGGCGACAGGGGCATGTCGCCTATCCGCATCTCGCCGACAATCCGATCCCGAAACTGGTCGCTATCCTTGCCGAGATCGATGCCATCGTGCTGGACCAGGGCAATGAGTGGTTCCAGCCGTCTAACATCGAGGCGACTGATATCACCGTCGGCAACCCGGCGACCAACGTCATCCCGGCCCACGCCTCGGCACGTCTCAGCATCCGCTACAATGATCTGCACAAGGGTGAGGAACTCGCCGCGCGGATCGAGGAGATTGTCCACCGCCACGCCCCGGAGGCGACAATGCTCGCCCGTGTCTCGGGTGACGCGTTCCTGACGGCGCCGGGTGCGCTTTCAACGCTGATCGGCAATGCGATCGAGGCACGGCAGGGCATCCGGCCGGAATTGTCCACCACCGGCGGCACTTCCGACGCCCGCTTTCTCTCCGCGCTCTGCCCTGTGGTCGAGTTCGGCCTGATCAACGCGACGATGCACAAGCTGGATGAGGCAGTGGCGATCGACGATCTCACCGCGCTGACCGATATCTATGCCGATATCATCGGGCATATCGGCGGACTCGAATCCACCAGTTAAGCGATTCGGATGATTCGAGATTCGCCGCGACTCGCGGTGACTCCTGGCTTTTCGATGGACGAGAGTCGCACCTTGGCTTAAATACGGTTAACCAAAACGGTAACCGGACATGCCCATCGAACCCTGGTTCATTGTCGCGATCGTCTGCAGCCTGGGGGGGTATGCCGTCTATCTGACCGGCCTGCGCCGTCAGCTCGTGCAGCCCAATCGAGCCTCCTGGCTGATCTGGAGCGCGGCAACCGCGGTCGAGGCCGGCACCTATGCGGCGGTCAATCCGGGCGCGCTGCAAAGCTGGGTATTCGGTCTTGCCTCGATCGCCTGCGTCATCGTCACGCTCGGCATCTGGCGCCGCTCCAACTGGGCAGCGCCGTCGCGAGGCGAGCTGATCTGCATGGCGGCGTGCCTTGCCGCGCTCGCCGTCTGGATCGTCTCGAGCAACGCTTTCTGGGCGCATATGCTCGTCGTCGCGGCGGTGCCGGTCAGCTTCTGGCCGACCTGGGAAAGCGTATGGCAGGACCGCACCCGCGAACGCTCACCCGCCTGGGGCCTGTGGACGGTCGGCGATCTCGCCACGCTTCTGGTCGCGACCCGCAGCGGCGACCAGCATGTCGGCGAATATGCCTATCTGTTCGTCGAACTGGCCTGCCACGCCAGCGTCTGGTTCATGGTCGGCCTCGCCACGATCAACCCGCTGCGCTCGCTCGGCTTTCGCGACGGTCGTTTCTACATACTCGATGCCTATAGCCCGACCGCCAACCTGTTCTCCGTCGGCGAGACTCATCTGGGCAAGACGGTCTATGCAGCGCTCGGCTTCGCTGAGGGCGAGACGATCATCCGCTTCACCGGCCGCCGCTTTCGCGCCGACCGCATCCCCAGCCTGATGCGCGGATCGAGCGACCGCTTCGTGCAGGTGACGCCCGATCATTATATGGGCCCGTCAGGCCGGATCGACGACCTGATCAACCATAGCTGCGCGCCCAATGCCGGCCTCCGCTTCGCGGCGGGTAGCGTGTTCCTGGTCGCGGTGCGCGACATCGCGCCGGGCGAGGAGATCGCCTGGGACTATTCGACCACGCTCAAGGAATCGAACTGGCACATGATCTGCCAGTGCCGCAGCCCTGAATGCCGCCGCGTGATCGGCAATTTCGAGACGCTCAGCCCGGAACGGCAGGAATGGTTCCGCGCCCGCAACCTGGTCGCCCCCTATCTGCGGCGCAAGGACATGGTCGAGAAGCGGGACCGGGCAGCCTAGCCGTTCACACCCGCGCGATCATATCCCTGATCCGCGCCGCCAGCGCCTCCATCGAGAACGGCTTGGTCACCAGTTCCATCCCCGCGTCGAGCGGGCCGTCGCCGACCACCGCATTCTCCGCGAACCCGGTAATGAACAGCACCGGTATACCCGGCCGTGCCGCCCGGGCGGCATCCGCCACCTGCCGCCCGTTCATCCCGCCGGGCAGGCCGACATCAGTGACGAGCAGGTCGATCCGCGCATCGGACTGAAGCACGACCAGCGCCTCGGGCCCGTCGCCCGCCTCGATCGCCGCATAGCCCAGCTCGCCCAGGATCTCGGTCACCAGCATGCGCACCGCCGGCTCGTCATCGACCACCAGCACCGCCTCGCCCTTGTCGCTGCGCGGCGCCTCGCGCGCACCGCCGGCCTGGCCGTCATCGTCGATCGGACCGTCATGGCACGGCAGATACAGGCACATGGTCGTGCCCTGTCCGACCACTGACTGAATCCGCACCTGCCCGCCCGACTGACGCGCGAAGCCGTAGATCATCGACAGGCCTAGGCCTGTGCCCTGCCCCATCGGCTTGGTCGTGAAGAACGGATCGAATGCCCGAGCGATCACTTCCGGCGTCATGCCGGTGCCGGTATCGCCCACGCATAGCGACAGATACTCTCCGGGAATGAGGTCGCGTTCCTGCGCCGTCTTCTCGTCGAGCCTCACGCTGCCGGTCTCGATCGTCAGCCTGCCTCCGTCGGGCATCGCGTCGCGCGCATTGATGCACAGGTTGAGCAACGCGTTCTCAAGCTGGTTGGGATCGACGAGGGTCGGCAGTGCGCCGGCCCCCTTCACCACCTCGACCTGCACCCCCGGTCCGGCCGTGCCGCGAATCAGGTCCTCCATGCCGGCGACCAGCCGATTGATGTCGATCGGCTTCGGATCGAGCGGCTGGCGCCGTGCAAAGGCAAGCAGGCGATGGGTCAGCGCCGCGGCGCGCCCCGACGCCGTCTGCGCCGCGCCGATATAGCGGGACAGGTCGGCGATGCGGCCCTGCTTCAGCCGCATCTGCATCATTTCCATCGCGCCGGAAATGGCGGTCAGCAGGTTGTTGAAGTCGTGCGCCAGCCCGCCGGTCAGCTGGCCGACCGCCTCCATCTTCTGCGCCTGGCGCAGCCGGTCCTCAAGCTCGCGTTGCCGGGTGACGTCGACGCCCACCCCGATGGCGGTCTCGGGCAGGCCGGCCGCGTCGCGCAGCAGGTGGCTTCGCGTCATGATCCAGCGGACCGAACCGTCGGGCCGCAACAGGCGATACTCGATCTCGCCGTCCCCGATCACGTCGCGCGCATCGGCAATCGATTTCAGTACCTTGGCGATATCGTCGGGATGGATTCGTGCCAGCACCTCAGCCATCGTCACGCCGCTCGATTGCTGCGCCACATCGAACCCGTACAGCGTCGCGAAGCTCGTATCGCTGCTGAAGCGATCGGCGACCACGTCATAGGTCCACACGCCGACCCCATCCATCGCCTCCAGCACGAGCCGGGTCCGCTCCTCCGCCGCTAGCAGCACCTCCTGCCGGCGCCGTTCGTCGGTGACGTCGCGCGCCGTCGCATAGATTTTGCGGTCGACGACATTGTCTCGCCACGAGAGCGTGCGATATTCTCCCGTCCTGGTCCTGAACCGGTTCTCGAAACCCGCAATCGCTTCGCCCCGGGCAACTGCCGCAACCTGCTCCCGCGTGCGCTCGACATCGTCGGGATGGAGCATCCATGCCGAACGCTTGCCGACGATCTCGTCCGCGGACCAGCCGAGCACCCGGGTCCAGGCCGGATTGACGCTCTGCCAGACGCCATCCGCATCGGCGACGCCGAGAAGATCCTGGCTCACCTCCCAGATCCGGTCGCGCTCGGCGGTGCGCGCGACGACTTCCCCGACAAGGCTCTCGTTCATCGCGCGAAGTCCCGCGGTGGCCCGCACCCGCGCGACCGCATCCCAGCAGAGTTGCGCGGTTTCCTCGACCAGCGCGATCTCTCCCGGGGTCCATGCCCGCGGCTCTGCATGGCTCAGATAGAAGCCTGCTTCCCACCGTCCGTCGCGCACCAGCGGTACGCTGATCCCGGCCCGCGACCCGGTCGTATCGAGTGCCGCATCACTTGGCCGGAGCGCATCGGTCGGCGCGCTGAACACGAGAGTGCGCCCCGCGCGGATCACCTCGCCCAGTTCTACCCCGAAACTGGCCGACGGCACCGACCCGATCAGCGGGGGCAATCCGTCGGACCAGCACGCGCCGTAATGGATGACGGTGTCGTCGCTCACCTGGAAGAAACCCGCGCGATTCACCTTCAGCTGGCGCCCGACCGCTTCCGCGGTGAGTTGCATCACGTCGTCCGGATCCTGCTGCGTGCGTTGCCGCTCGACCAGCGCGAGGATGAACTCGCGTTCGTCCTTCGCATGGCGCAGCGCCGCCTCGTTCAGCTTGGCCTCGGTGATGTCGAGCGTGACGCCGGAAAAGCGCTCCGGCCTTCCGTCCGGGCCATTGCGGCTGCGCCCCTGCACCGCCAGCCAGCGCCCGGTGCCATCGGGCAGCGCGAGGCGATATTCGGTCGAGACCGGGCTTTCCTGCGCAAAGGCGGCCTGCATCACCTTGCTGAACGGCAGGTAATCGTCAGGATGGATATGCGCCATATAGGCGGAGGCTGGTGCCCCCTCTCGCGCATGCTTCGGATCGATGCCGTAAAGCCGCGCCATCCGTTCGTCGCCGACGACCGTGTCGCTGGCCAGATCCCATTCCCAGGTGCCGACATTGCCCGACGCATCGAGCGCCATGGTCAGCCGCTCCTCGCTCGCGCGCAGCGAGGCTTCGGCGAGCGCCTTGGCCGTGGTGTCATGGCCCTGGCTCATCACGCCCAGCACCACGCCGTTCTCGTCCCGGATCGGCGAGATGCTGTAGGTCCACCATGTATCGGTCGGCACGCCGTGCAGCACCATCGGAATATGCTGGTCGGCGGTCGAATAGCCTTCACCGGTCGAGAAGACGGTTTCAAGCCTGGAGCCGATCAGGTGCCAGCTATCGTAGCGCACGTCAGCGCCCCGCTGGCCAAGCGCCGAGGGATGCCGCTCCGCGATCACCGCCGCGGACGCGTCGTTGTAGAGCAGGCGAAGCTCCGGGCCCCAATAGAGCGCGATCGGGAAGCTCGAATGGAGGCAGAGGCTGACCGCGACCTTGATCGCCAGCGGCCAGTCCTGCGGAGGGCCGAAGGGGTGTCCCGACCAGTCGAACGCGCGAATCCGCTCGCCCATCTCGCCGCCGCCATCGAGAAAGCCGAGCGCCGGCTTCGTCGCCGGGGCGGGTTGCGCATCTTGAACAGAAGCCTTGGGCATCAGGTCTCGCAGCGATTAAGCACCGCGGCCAGCATGTCCGGCCGCTGTGACCGTGCGCACTGGTGCGGCGCCTGTCAACAATCCCCGGTGGCGTCTGCCGACCCGCATTCTTACATCGGCACCGGCGGCACCCCCGCCATGAAGTGTCTCAGGAAGCACCGGGACGAGAACCGCGGCCAGGTGACCTGAACCTCACAGTGCGGCGAGGTCGATCTCCGAATGACGGTCGAGCGCCGCGTTTGCCTCGGGCATCGGGTATTTCAGGCCCGTTGCGCAGTTGAACAGCACGACGTGCTCGTCCTCGTCGACCAGCCCGGTGCGCAACGCCTCCTTATAGGCAGCGAGCGTCGCGCCGCCTTCGGGGCAAAGCAGGAGTCCGTCCTTCCTGGCTGCATCGTCAACCGCCTTCAGGATCGCCGGATCGCCTACCGCCACGGCCTGCCCGCCACTCTCGCGTACAGCCCGCAGGATCAGGAAATCACCCACCGCCCTGGGCACGCGGATGCCGGCCGCGACCGTCGCCGCGTCCTCCCAGCGTTCCGCATGTTCCTCGCCCGCCTCGAACGCGCGGACGATCGGTGCACAGCCCGAAGCCTGAACCGCGAACATGCGCGGGCGCTGCGATCCGATCCAGCCGAGCTTCTCCATCTCGTCGAACGCCTTCCACATGCCGATCAGCCCGGTGCCGCCGCCGGTCGGATAGAAGATCGCGTCGGGCAACTTCCAGCCGAACTGGGAAGCCAGTTCCAGCCCCATCGTCTTCTTGCCCTCGATCCGGTACGGCTCCTTGAGGGTCGAGAAATCGAACCACAGCCCTTCCGCCGCACCCTTGCCGACGATCGCCCCGCAATCGTCGATCAGCCCGTTGACGCGGTAAACGCGCGCGCCCTGCAACGCGATCTCGCGCACGTTGATCTCGGGCGTATCATCGGGACAGAAGACGATCGTCTCGATCCCGCAGCGCGTCGCGTAGGCGGCGAGCGCCGCGCCGGCATTGCCGTTGGTCGGCATCGCGATCTTCTTCACGCCAAGCGCCTTGGCCATCGACACCGCCATGACGAGACCACGCGCCTTAAACGATCCGGTCGGCAGCCGCCCTTCGTCCTTGACCAGCACGTTCGGCCCGCCCGAACGCGGGATCGGCACGAGCGGCGTCTCGATCTCACCCAGGCTGACCACGTCGCGGGTCGCGCGCACCGGCAGCAGTTCGCGCCAGCGCCACAGGTCGGTCGGGCGGGCGGCGACCATCGCCCGCGGGATCATCGCGCGGAGCATGTCGAGATCGTAGCGCACGAGCAACGGCCGCCCGACACGCGACAGGCCGTGAAGCGTGTCGGCCTCGTAGCGCTCGCCGGTCATGGAGCATTCGAGGTGGGTGACGAAGCTGGCGCGGTCGGTGGTGAGATTGTCGTTCACATGCACCCCTTGCTCCTCCCTTCGAGGGAGGAGCTGTAGAAATTCAGTCCGCCTTCTTCGCCACGCCGACCAGCGCCGGGCGCAGCAGGCGATCCTTGATCATGTAGCCCGCCTGCATTTCCTGGACGATCGTGCCGACCGGCTTGTCGCTCGGCAGCTCGAACATCGCCTGGTGGAAATTGGGGTCGAGCGTCTCACCCAGGGTGCTCATCTTCTTGATGCCGTGGCGCTGGAACACCGATTCGAGCTCGCGGCCGGTCGCTTCGAGGCCGGTGATGAGGTTCTTGAGCTTCTCGTCCTCGCGCAGCTCGGCCGGGATGGCTTCGAGCCCGCGGGCGAGATTGTCGGCGACCGAGAGCAGGTCGCGCGCGAACGCCGTGGCCGCATAGGTTCGTGCGTCAGCCGCTTCCTTCTCGGCGCGGCGACGCACATTCTGCGCCTCGGCATGGGCATAGAGCAGTCCCGATTTCGCCTCGGCCAGTTCGGCCTCGAGCTTCGCCACGCGATCATGGTCGGCAAGCTCGGGAGCAGCCTGGGCGGTTTCCTCGCGCAGGTCTTCGGCGGTGGGCGATTCGATCTTTTCGTCTTCAATCATCTTGGGTCGCTTCGATCCTGTTATGGCATGAGCCGCGCCAGTGTCGCGGCAGTGAAATCCACCATGGGCACGACGCGGGCATAGTTCAACCGAGTCGGGCCGATTACGCCGACCACGCCGACCACGCGTCCATCCAGCCCGCGAAAGGGTTTCGCAATGACGGATGATCCCGAAAGCGAGAATAATTTATTCTCGGCGCCGATGAAGATGCGGGTCGCATCACCGGCACCGGCACTGTCGAGCAGCCGCGCGATCTCCTGCTTGCCCTCGAGATCGTCGAGCAGATCGCTGATCCGCTCGAGGTCAGCGGCAGCGGCGGCATCGATCAGCCGGCCCTGCCCGCGCACGATCAGCACCGGGCGGCGATTGCCGTCCTCGCTCCAGATCGCAAGTCCGCGTTCGACCAGCGCGCGCGCGACATTGTCGACCAGCGCGCGCTCCTCTCCGATCTCACGCTCGATCCGGGCGCGAGCCTGGGCAATCGTCAGGCCGGAGAGCATCGCGGTCATGTAGTTGCCCGCCTCCACCAACGCCGACGGGGATACGCCCGCGGGTAGATCGATCACGCGATTCTCGACCGCCCCGTCCTCACTCACCAGCACCGCCAGCGCCTTGTCGGCCGACAAGGGCACGAAGCTCATCTGGCGCAGCACCAGTTCGCGCTTGGGCACCAGCACCAGCCCGGCGCAGGCCGACAAGCCGGAGAGCGCCGCAGTGGTCGCGGCCAGCGCTTCCTCGACCGGCCCGACCTGCGACACGCGCGATTCGATCGCGGCGCGCTCCTCGGCCGACGGTTCCAGCGCCTGCATCATCCCATCGACGAACAGGCGAAGCCCGATCTCGGTCGGCAACCGCCCCGCGCTGGTATGGGGTGAGGCAAGCAGCCCAAGCTCCTCAAGATCCTGCATCACATTGCGGATCGAGGCAGGCGAAAGATTGAGGCCAGATAGATGCGCGATGGTGCGCGACCCGATCGGCGTGCCCGTATCGAGATAGCTTTCCACTACAACGCGAAACACGTCGCGCGCGCGATCGTTGAGCTCAGTGATGGGCGGGGCGGACATGGGTGTCATGTAAGGAGCAAGGATGCGCGTCTCAACACGGCTTGTCACCCCGTCAGTCTTCACCATTCGGTAACGGAGGCGGTTTGACCCGCTCTGAGGCGCCTGCCGTTGATCGGATTTATGCGCGCGGCGGCCAGCGCGGAGAACAAGGTATGGCGAACGCGCTGATCTTCGTAGCAGGCTCTCAGGCGTGATGACGCTACGCTACCGCGCCACTCGATGTCATAATGACTTACGCCGCGACGAATCCCACCCGAGACCGGACTCCCATACGCGTTGAGTCTTTGGTACACGTGGCAGGGTCGCCCGAACTGACGATCCCCGACAGGCCGTATTTTGGCCAGTCGCTGCCTGAAGTCGGCAAGTTCGGAGGCGCCAACAGCATATCGGTCGGTCTCGATGGCTTCCTCCCCACCCGGCTCGAAAGCGCGCCGCGTGACACTACCGTCAGTCGCGATACTCACCGAAAAGTCAGGGCAAAGCCCCAGGCAGAGATTGTGGATTGTGCGAATGCGAACGGTGACCGTGTCTGAAGGCCGCTGTGCCTGCGCCAATGCCGCCGTCGAACATATCAACGACGCCATCGCCGCTAGGACCCAAATGCGCACCATATTGTCTCCATGACCGCCACCAAGACTGGCGCGTTCTCCCTGTCGCGTCTAGGTGGCAGGGCCCAGTTCCAGGAGATTCCAGAATGCGCCCATCAGGCCGCACCCCCGATCAGATGCGCACGATCACGATCGAGCCGCGCTTCACCCGCCATGCCGAAGGCTCAGTGCTGATCGGCTTCGGCGACACCAAGGTGTTGGTGACCGCCTCGGTCGAGGAGAAGGTGCCTCCCTTCCTGCGCGGCAAGGGCGAAGGCTGGGTCACGGCCGAATATGGCATGCTGCCCCGCGCCACCCATACGCGCGGCCAGCGCGAGGCGGCCAAGGGCAAGCAGTCGGGCCGTACCCAGGAAATCCAGCGGCTGATCGGCCGTAGCCTTCGCGCCGTCACCGACATGAAGCTGCTCGGCGAGCGCCAGATCGTGCTCGATTGCGACGTGATCCAGGCCGATGGCGGCACCCGCACCGCCTCGATCTCGGGCGCGTGGGTCGCGCTGCGGCTCGCGATCGACGGGCTGCTTGCCTCGGGCAAGCTCACGGTCGATCCGCTCAGCCAGAAGGTCGCGGCGATCTCCTGCGGCATCTATAACGGCACGCCGGTGCTCGACCTCGACTATGACGAGGATTCGAACGCCGACGCCGACGCGAACTTCGTGCTGCTCGAGAACGGCAACATCGCCGAGGCGCAGGCCACCGCCGAAGGCGCGACCTATGACGAGGAAGCGCTGCTCCGCCTGCTCCGCCTCGCCCGCATCGGCTGCGCGGACATCTTCGCCGCCCAGGCCAGGGCAGTCGCGAAATGACCGACGAGGTCCAGCCCCAGGCGATCCGCAAGCTTGTCCCCGGCAAGCTCGTCATCGCCAGCCACAACCCCGGCAAGGTGCGCGAGATCCTTGAGATGCTCGGGCCGTACGGGATCGAGCCGCTGTCGGCCGCGGCGCTGGACCTGCCCGAGCCGGAGGAGACCGGCACTACCTTCCTCGCCAATGCCGAGCTGAAGGCGCTTCAGGCAGCAGACCTGACCGGCCTGCCGGCGCTGGCCGACGATAGCGGCCTGTGCGTCGATGCGCTGAACGGCGATCCGGGGATCTTCTCCGCGCGCTGGGCCGGCGAAGGCAAGGACTTCAAGGTCGCGATGCAGCGCGTCAACGACGCACTTGAGGCGACCGGCCCCGACGCCAGCCGCGATGCGCATTTCATGTGCGTGCTCGCGCTCGCCTGGCCTGACGGGCATGTCGAGTGGTTCGAGGGGCGGGTCGACGGCAGCCTGACATGGCCACCGCGCGGGACCGGCGGGTTCGGGTACAACCCGATCTTCGTGCCCGAGGGCAGCGACCAGACCTTCGCCGAGATGCCTGATGCGAAGAAGGCGATCAGCCATCGTGCGCGGGCGTTCGACGCGATGATGGCGGCGGTGCTGTAAAATTCCCTCTCCCAACGGGAGAGGGAGGGAGCAGCAAAGCTGCGGAAGGGTGAGGGTGATGCGCGCCTTGGCAACTGACGTCGCCCTCACCCTTCCCACGCCTTCGGCGCGGGCCCCTTCCCTCTCCCGCCGGGAGAGGGATTTCAGGTCGGCATCTGGCCGACGACGTTACCCGGTGGCGTGTAACGGCAAACCAGATAATCGTCCTTCGCGTTGCTCGCCATCGCGCAACCGAACTGGGTCGTGCCGCGCCAGATGATCTGGGTGTAGTGCGCGGCGTCCTCCCAGCGGCCGGTGGTGCTGAAATCCGGCGTCACGCCGCGACGGTAATAGCGGCGTTCATCGACCCAGTGGCCCGCCATTTCCTCGTAACGATAGGCCCCGCGGGTTCCAGTCCACAGATTCTCGCCCTGACGCCCGGGACCCATGGGTTGTTCCGCATGCTCGAACTTGCCGGTGCGCGCCATCTCCCGGGCGTACCGCTCGGCATCGGCCGCCAAGGCTTGGTTCCACGCCAGCGCCGGCACGCCCGCCGCCGCGCGGGCGCTGTCATGCGCCTCGATCATTGCCTGACGCAGCAGCGCCTGACCACGCGGCGCCACGCCGGAGAAGCTGCGTTCCTCGACCACGCGCTGCGGCGGGGCGGCGGCAGAACAGCCCGTCGCGAGCAACGCCAATGTCATCAGCAGAAACCGCATCTTCCCTCGCCTCGTTCGCGGCATCATATGGGGGGCGCATGAACGATCCCCAAACGCCGCCGCTCGCGCTCTATGTCCATTGGCCGTTCTGCGTGTCGAAATGCCCCTATTGCGACTTCAACAGCCATGTCCGCGCCGAGGTCGACCAGGCCGCGTGGCGCGCCGCGTTGCTCGCCGACCTGCGCCATGAGGCCGAGCAATTGCCGGGCCGGACACTCGGCTCGATCTTCTTCGGCGGCGGCACCCCGTCGCTGATGCCCCCCGAAACGGTCGCGGCGGTGATCGAGACGGCGGAACGCGCCTGGGGCTTCGCGTCCGATGTCGAGATCACGCTTGAGGCCAACCCCTCCTCGGTCGAGGCCGCCCGCTTCGCCGATATCGCCGCGGCGGGGGTGAACCGCGTATCGCTCGGCCTCCAGGCGCTCGATGACGACGCGCTGAAGTTCCTCGGCCGCGCGCACGACCAGAGAGAGGGGCTGGCCGCGCTCGACACCGCGCAGCATGCCTTCTCCCGGGTGAGCTTCGACCTGATCTATGCCCGGCCCGATCAAAGGCTGGCCGACTGGGAGGCTGAGCTCACCCGGGCGATCGGCTTCGGCACCGAACATCTGTCGCTCTACCAACTCACCATCGAGCCCGGCACGCGCTTCGCGACCGAAGCGGCGGCGGGGCGGATCGTCATTCCCGATGGCGACAGCGCGGCCGATCTGTTCGAGGCGACGCGCGCCATCACCGCGTCGGCCGGCATCCCCGCCTATGAAATCTCCAACCATGCCCGGGCGGGTGCGGAGAGCCGGCACAACCTGACCTATTGGCGCTATAGCGACTATGCCGGGATCGGGCCCGGCGCCCATGGCCGGCGCGGCGGGCTCGCCACGGTGCGCCGCAAGAAGCCAGAGAACTGGATGAGCGCGATCGAGCGCAACCAGCACGGCGCCGAAAGCGAGGAACCGCTCGCCCCGCACACCCGCGCGACCGAGGCCCTGCTGATGGGGCTGAGACTGCGCGAAGGCGTCGACCTGGCCCGGATCGCAAGGCTGGGAGAAACCAGCGTCGATGCCCTGATCCACTGGCCCGCCGCGACCCTGCTCGAAGATCAGGGGCTATTGCTGCGGGAGGGCGATCACCTGACCGTCACCGAGGCGGGCATGCTGCTGCTCGATGCGATCCTGCCCGAGATCGTCAACGACGCAGCCTGATTTTCCACCAACAGCGCCGTTTCAGCGAGTCCGTTTTTTCTTCCGCTGTTATGTTGGATTTCAGCGTCGAATTATCGCAGCATTCTCAACGGCATAAGCACCGGTTTCCCTGTTACGGAAAAACAGCGGAAAAGCAGCGGAAAAAGGCCGGAATTTTCCGCTGCTCGTACCGGTTTTACCCCGCCCCGCCACGGGCATGCGGTCTATTGGACAGGAGCGTCGGGAACACGCCGTGCCTATCCCCTCAGGGCATGTATTCTTTTTCTTCCCCGGCGGAAGCCGGGGAAGCTGACATATTCGAAGGATATCGTTGCCGAACAAGGCCGGGGTAACGATGGGATTCCATTCGGTACGTGCGTTTCGTGGCCCGTCAACCGTCTGTCATTTCATCAACCGTGAGAAAGAGCGGACCCGCACGCAAGGTGCGCGAGTCCGTTCCATGCTGCACCGCCCGGCGGGCGGGTTGAATCAGAAGCCGGTCGGCGCCGGGGAAACCACCACGGTCGTGCCGCCACGAATCTCCTGCACCTCAAGCGCACGCTCGGCGACGCTGTCGCGGCCGAAGCGGAACGGGCCGTCGATCCCAGCGAATCCGCCCGCATCGCGCAGGCGCGCCTCGGGGAACGGGCTGCCGACCGGCCAGTCGCGCGCGATCCGCACCGTCAGCAGCACCGCGTCATAGCCAAGGCTCGACAGGCGATATGGCCCTGCCCCGAAGCGCGCGCGGTATTTGGTGGCATATTGGCGGTAGAGATTGTCCGATACGCTGGCGAACCAGGCACCGTTCAGTGTCGGCCGGGTTCCGATCGAGGTTTCCAGATTCCACTGGTCGGTGCCGAGAATATGGGCGGCGGCACCACCATTCTTGCGGATCAGCGGCGCGGCGGTGGCGGCGGTCGCCCCGCTGTCAGCGATCAGCACAGCGCCGAACGGCGAATTCTGCGCCATGCGCGTGATCGCCGAGGTGATCGATCCGGGGGCACGATCATAGGTCTGCAGCGAGCGTACCTGCCCGCCCGCGCTCTCGACCGAACGCAGGAACGCGGTGGACGCGCGCTCGCCATAGGTGCCGTTGGGGACGAGCCCGGCGAAATCGGTGACGCCGCGACCCTTGGCATAGTCGACCACGCGCTCGATCGCCTGGGCGGGGGCATAGCCCATCAGATAAGCACCGTTCCCGGCCGCGGTCACGTCGTTGGAGAAGCTGATGACCGGAACGCCAGCGCGCCGCGCGATCGGCGTCACCACGCGGACATCCTCACCCAGCAGCGGTCCGAGGATCAGCCGGTTGCCTTCGGCCAGGGCGCGCTGCGCGGCGGCGGCGGCACCGCCATTGGTGTCGTAGGTGGTGATCCGCACCTTTTCGTTCCTGCTGTCGAGCAGGGCCAGCTGGGTCGCGTTGGCGAGGCTCTGGCCGACCCCGGCATTGGTACCGGTCAGCGGCACCAGCAGCGCCACGCGGTGGCGTGCGACATCGACCGGAATGCCCGGCTGGACCTGTCCGTTATCCTGCACCGGGCGGGGCGGCGGCGGTGCCACGGGACCGGGACCGCGTGGAACGACGGCTTGACAGCCGCTCAGGATCAGCGCCCCGGCAATGATTGCTGCACGAAGAAGCTTCGCTCCCCGTTGCGGTATCGATAGGGCCTCTGTCATGACTGCTCCAATGAACGCCGAACTTGCGCCCGGTCTCTATATCGTTGCCACCCCGATCGGCAATCTTGGCGATCTGAGCCCGCGCGCCGCGCATATACTCTCGAACGCCGCCGTAGTTGCGGTCGAAGACTCGCGTGTGACGGCGGGCCTGCTTCGTCATATCGGCGTCAAACGGCCAATGACACCCTATCATGATCACAATGCGGAGCATGTCCGGCCCGGCCTGATCGCGCGGATGGGCAGCGAGGCGGTCGTCCTGGTATCCGATGCGGGCACGCCGCTGATCTCCGATCCCGGCTACAAGCTGGTGCGCGACGCGCGGGCGGCGGGGCATCTGGTGGTGACGATCCCCGGGCCGTGCGCCGCGATCGCCGCGCTGACACTGGCGGGCCTGCCCACCGACCGGTTCCTCTATTGCGGCTTCCTGCCACCCAAGGCGCAGGCGCGCGCTGCGGCGATCGCCGAGATCGGCACGGTGCGGGCGACGCTGGTGCTGTACGAATCCGGGCCCCGGCTCGGGGCAACGCTGGCAGCGCTGGCCGAAGGGCTTGGCGACCGGGAGGCAGCGGTGACCCGGGAAATCACGAAGAGATTCGAGGAGGCGGTGACCGGGACATTGTCCTCACTGGCCGCGCGCTACGCCGATGCGCCGCCCAAGGGGGAAATCGTGGTGGTGGTGGCGCCACCCGGGGAGCCCGAGGCGGCCAGCGTCGACGATGCGGAGGCGGCGCTGACCGAGGCACTGACGCGGCTGCCGATGGCGAAGGCGGTGAGCGAGGTGGCGAAGAAGCTCGGGGTGGATCGCAAGGAGCTTTATGCCCGGGCGCTGGAGATGAAGGGGTGATGGCCTCTCTTTCTTCAGCCCCTCCCCTTCAGGGGAGAGGTAGGGGGCGGGGCAGCGGCGGACGGGGCTCGATGCCCCGTTCGGTACTACGATCAGGCGCCACCCTGTGACGAAACCGGAATCCCCCACCCCAACCCCTCCCCTTAAGGCGAGGGGCTTTAGAGACCGCCGTGTCGCCGAAGCCTCGGGCCGTCGGGGCGAAAGGCTGGCCGGCTGGTGGCTCCGGCTCAAGGGCTGGCGAATCCTCGACCGGCGCGTGCGCACGCCCGCGGGCGAGGTCGATCTGGTTGCCCGGCGCGGCAACCTCATCGCGTTCGTCGAGGTGAAGATGCGCAAGACCTCCGCCGACCTGGATTTCGCGATCGACGAGCGCCGCCTGTCGCGCGTCGCGGCGGCGGCGGAATATCTGATGGCGCGCTATGCCGGACCGGGCGACGATATCCGCGTGGATGTGATCCTGCTCGCCCCCGGCACACGGCCGCGTCACATCGAGAATGCGTGGATCGGGTGACTTCCGCGCGACGCCACCCTACATCGCCGCCTCCAGGGAACGAAGAAGAGGTCCATCGATGCTCACCGTCGCCGTCCAGATGGACCCGCTCGATTCAATCAACATCGCGGGCGATTCGACCTTTGCGCTGATGCTGTCGGCGCAGGCGCGCGGTCACAGCCTGTTCCATTACACCGCCGAGGACCTGAACTATTCGGACGGACGGGTCTGGACCAGGGCGCATCCGGTGACGGTGCGGCGCGTCGCGGGCGACCATTTCACGTTCGGCGAGTCGGTCAGCCTCGATCTCGGCAAGCAGGCCGATGTCGTGCTGATGCGGCAGGACCCGCCCTTCGACCTGGGCTATATCACCGCGACCCATCTGCTCGAGCGGATCGCGCACGAGACATTGGTGGTGAACGACCCGGCCAATGTCCGTAACGCGCCGGAAAAGGTCTTCGTGCTGGATTATGCGCGCTTCATGCCGCCGACGCTGGTCACGCGGTCGCTCGACGAAGCCCGCGCCTTTCTTGCGACGCATGGCGAGATCGTGGTCAAGCCGCTGCACGGCAATGGCGGCAAGGCGATCTTCAAGGTCGGCAGCGACGGCGCGAACCTTTCCGCGCTGATCGAGGTGTTCAACACCGCGTATCGCGAGCCGCACATGATCCAGGCATTCCTTCCCGACGTGGCCAAGGGCGACAAGCGAATCGTGCTGGTCGACGGTGAAGTCGCGGGGGCGATCAACCGCGTGCCGGGGGCGGGCGAGATCAGGTCAAACCTCGCGGTCGGCGGATCGGCCGAGAAGACCGTGCTGACGCCCGAGGAGCAGGAGATCTGCGCGGTACTCGGGCCGGAACTGAAGAAGCGCGGGCTGCTGTTCGTCGGCATCGACGTGATCGGCGGCAAGTGGCTGACCGAGATCAACGTCACCTCGCCCACCGGGATCGTCGCGATCGAGCGGTTCGACGGGACCGACGTGGCGGGGCTGATCTGGGAGGCGATCGAGGCGAAGGTCGGGCGTGCGTAGGGCTCCCCTCCGGTAGACGAGAAGGGGATCCTTGACCGAGTTCATCATCAACCTGACCGCCTGGGGCGGTTATTTCGGCATCTTCCTGCTGATGGTGCTTGAGAATGTCTTCCCGCCGATCCCGTCCGAGGTGATCATGGGGCTGGGCGGCATGGCGGTCGCGCGCGGGCAGATGGATATCCTGCCGCTGCTGGTGGCGGGCACCGCCGGCACCGTTCTGGGCAACTATTTCTGGTACGCGATCGGCCGGCGCTTCGGCTATCTCGGGCTGAGGCCCTGGGTCGAGCGCTATGGCCGCTGGCTGACGGTCGACTGGCACGATGTCGAGCGGCTCCACGCCTTCTTCAAGCGGCATGGCGACTGGATCGTCTTCGTGTTCCGCTTCATGCCGACCTTCCGCACCATGGTCTCGCTGCCCGCCGGCATGACGTGCATGCCGCGCTGGCGCTTCCTGCTGTGGACGGCCGCGGGAAGCGCGATCTGGAATGCCTTCCTGACCTGGGGCGGCTATTATCTCGGCGCCAATTTCCATGAGCTCGACCGCTTCGTCGGCCCCGCGACAGTGACGATCATGGCCGGAATCGTCCTGGTCTATCTTTGGCGGTTGCTGACCTGGAAGCGCGGCCAATAGTGCCGCCACCAGCCGCGGACGTGGATTACGCTGCCTGACCGGGCTACCAGTCCTCCGATGGATGACCTGTTTTTCGACCGCACCGTTCGCGAACGGGTGATGAGACGCGCCGATGTCGAGGACCTGATTCCGTCATCGTCGCCCGCCAGCCTGATCGACTGCGACCTGGAGGAAGCCGACCTTGCCGGGCTGAACCTGTCAGGCTGGACGTTCGAGCGATGCACTCTGCGCCGGGCCGATTTCGCGGGCTCGAAACTGGAGCGCACCGCCTGGCGGTCCTGCCGCGGCGCCTTCGCCACGTTCATCGGTGCCGATCTCGGCGACGCGACCTTCGTCGCCAGCGACTTCAACAATTGCGTCCTGCGTCGATCGACCCTCACCACGGCGACATTCGAACGGTGCAAGCTGACGGGTGCCGACCTGACCGATGCCAGGGCCCTTGGTGTCCGTTTCGACGAAACCCTGCTGATCCATGCGAAGCTGCCGGGATATTCCTTCCACAAGCAGACCCTGAAGAAGATCGATTTCGCGCAGGCCGACCTGCGCAAATGCGACTTCCGCGCCGCGATCTTCGAGAATTGCAGCCTCCGCGAGGCGACCATGACGGGATCGCGCTTCGAGGGTGCCGATTTGCGCGGGGCCGACCTGGGCGGCTTGCGGCTTGTCGACGCTCATCTGTTCCGCGGCGCGACGATCTCCCGCGACCAGGCCGCCCTGCTCGTCAACGAACTGGGGCTCAACGTGCTGTGACGCCGCGGGAAGCGACCGCTATGCCCGCGGATGGGCGTTCCGGTACACATCGAGCAGATGCGCGGCATCGACCGCGGTATAGATCTGGGTCGAGCTCAGGCTGGCATGGCCGAGCAATTCCTGCAGCGCGCGCAGATCCGCCCCGCGCCCAAGCAGATGAGTCGCGAAACTATGGCGCAGCGCGTGCGGCGTGGTCCGCTCGGACAGACCCAGTCGGGTCCGCGCCGCCTGGACCGACCGGCGGATGATCCCCGGCGCCAGCGGACCGCCCTTGGCGCCCCGGAACAGCGCCGCGTCGCGCGCGATCGGCCAGGGGCAGATCCCGACATAGGTCTCGATCGCCTCGCGCACCTGCGGCAGCAGCGGCACGATCCGCGTCTTGGCGCGCTTGCCGGTGACGCTGAGCGTCGGGCCGAGCGGCAGCGCGGCACCGGTCAGCCCGGTCGCCTCGCCGATGCGCAGGCCCGCACCGTAGAGCAGCATCAGCACCGCCCAGTCTCGCGCGCCGATCCATGGCTCGGCCGCATTCTCCTCGACATCCTCAGCCAGCGCGACCGCCTCGTCCGGGGAGACGGGGCGCGGCACGCCCTTCTTGACGCGCGGGCCCTTGAGGCGCGGCGTCTCACCGCCGGCAAAGGCGAGGAAGCCGCGAACCGCGGACAATTCCCGCGCGGCCGAGGCATTGCCCAGCCCCTCGCCGCGCCGCTGCGCCAGATAGGCGCGCAGGTCAGCCGAGCTGACCTTGCCCAGCGCGGCACGATCGACCGGGCCGCCCCAATGACCCGCCAGGAAATGCAGCAGCCGGTTGGCCGTCGCCTCATAGGCGCGGATCGTATGGACCGATCGCCGCCGGTCGCGGCGGAGATGATCGGCGAATTCGGGGACGAGACCGGACATCGCCTGTCCATACCGCCAAAGCCACCGCATGCGGAAGCTTTGCGCGAAGCCGCCGAGCCGCCATATGGACCCCGTGTCCCGCACCCGCGTCCTTGTCATGAATTCAGCGCTCGGCCCGCTCGATTACCGAATCCCGCACGGGATGACGGTCGAGCCGGGGTCGATCGTCGTCGCGCCGCTCGGTCCGCGCCAGCTGATCGGCGTGGTGTGGGAGCCCGAGCATATGCCGTCCGACGCCGAGGTCGGCGACAACCGGCTGCGCAATCTGGTCGGCGTGCTGCCGGCGCCACCGCTGGGGGCGCCGCTGCGCCGGCTGATCGAATGGACCGCCAATTATTATCTCGCCCCGCCCGCGTCGGTGGCGCGCATGGCGCTTGCCTCCACCTCGGCCCTCGAAGGCGGACGGACGGTTCTGGAATATCGCGCGACCGGAGAAATACCCGACCGGCTGACCCCGCAACGCCAGCAGGCGCTTGAGCGGATCGGCGAGCGCCAGGGCCTGATCCGCGAGCTGGCGCTGGCCGCCGACGTGTCCGATGCGGTGATCCGGGGGCTGGTGAAGACCGGGGCGCTCGAGGCGGTCGAGGTCGATATCGACAGCCCGTTCCCGGTGCCCGATCCGGAGCATGGCGTGCCCGCCCTGTCACCGGACCAGCGCGCCGCGGCGCAGGCGCTGGTCGCCAATGTCGAGGCGAAGGCGTTCCAGCCGACACTGCTCGACGGCGTCACCGGATCGGGCAAGACCGAGGTCTATTTCGAGGCGGTCGCCGCCGCGATCCGGGCTGGGCGGCAAACGTTGGTGCTGCTGCCCGAGATCGCGCTGACCGAGCCGTTCCTGCAGCGGTTCGCCGCGCGCTTCGGCGTGACGCCGGTCGCCTGGCATTCCGGCCTTCGCCAGTCGCAGCGCCGCCGCGCGTGGCGAGCGATCGCCAGCGGCCAGGCGCTGGTGACGGTGGGCGCGAGGTCCTCGCTGTTCCTGCCCTATGCCAATCTCGGCCTGATCGTGGTCGACGAGGCGCACGAGACGAGCTTCAAACAGGAAGAGGGCGTGCATTATCACGCCCGCGACGTGGCGGTGATGCGCGGGCTGTTCGAGAAATGCCCGGTCATCCTCGCTTCCGCCACGCCGGCGATCGAGACGCGGCAGCAGGTCGCGCTTGGCCGCTATGCCGAGCTGAAGCTGCCGGGCCGCTGGGGCGCCGCCGAGATGCCGGCGATCGAGGCGATCGATTTGATCGCCAATCCGCCCGAGCGCGGGCGCTGGATCGCCTCAGCGATCGTCAAGGGAATCGAGGAACGGCTCGAGCGGGGCGAACAGTCGCTGCTGTTCCTCAACCGGCGCGGCTATGCCCCGCTGACCCTGTGCCGGACCTGCGGGCACCGTTTCCAATGCCCTAATTGTACCGCCTGGATGGTCGAGCACCGGCTGGTCAGCCGGCTCGCCTGCCACCATTGCGGCCATGTCGAGCCGGTGCCGCGCGCCTGCCCGGAATGCGGCAACGAGGATACGCTGGTCGCGGTCGGCCCAGGCGTGGAGCGGATCGCCGACGAGGTGCGGGCGCTGTTCCCGGCGGCGAAGACCGCCATTGTCACCTCCGACACGATCTGGTCGCCGGCGAAAGCAGCCGAATTCGTCCACCGCATGGAGGCTGGCGATATCGACATCGTGGTCGGCACGCAGCTCGTCACCAAGGGTTATCATTTCCCGAACCTGACGCTGGTCGGCGTGATCGATGCCGATCTGGGGCTGGCCGGCGGCGACCTGCGCGCGTCGGAGCGGACCTTCCAGCAGATCATGCAGGTATCCGGCCGGGCCGGGCGCGGCGAGAAGCCGGGGCACGTCTATATCCAGACTCACAGCCCCGATGCGCAGGTGATGCGCGCGCTGGTGACGGGCGATGCCGAGGCCTTCTACGACGCCGAGACCGAATCGCGCCGCGACGCGGGCGCCCCGCCCTTCGGCCGCTTCGCCGGCATCGTGGTGTCGAGCGAGGACCAGGCGGCGGCGCAGGAGATCGCGACGCTGATCGGCCGCACCGCGCCGAGGCTCGAGGCGATGGAAGTCTATGGCCCGGCCCCTGCCCCGCTGGCGATGCTGCGCGGGCGCCACCGCTTCCGCCTGCTGATCCATGCGCGGCGCGCGCTCGACGTGCAGGACGTGATCCGCGACTGGCTGGGCAAGCTCGACTGGCCGTCAAAGGTGCGGGTCGTGGTCGACGTCGATCCGTACAGCTTCCTCTAGCCGGTGACCGGCGCTGCCCGGTGGGTCGGCCGAGGGTCGGTTTTTGCGGATAGCGTCGCTCCGGCGCATATTCTCTCTGTCTTCCGCGCGGTCTTCCTGTCAGAATCCGGGCATGCCTATCGCCCCGCTTCTTCGCTCTTTCCGCTACCTGTTCGCGAGCGTGCTTCTGGCCCTGACCGTGCTTGCCGCACCGGTCCGCGCCGACGACATATCCGCCACCGGGCGCGGGGTGGTGCGCATCGTCACGGTCGCGGTGGTCGACGACCAGGTGGTCGGATTCGGCCATGGCAGCGGCTTCGCCGTGGCGCCCAACCGGATCGTGACCAACGCGCATGTCGTCGACCTCGCCAAGCGCTATCCCGACAATGTCGTCATCGGCGTGGTGCCGTCCGAAGGCGCCAAGAGCTATGAGGGCAAGGTCATCGCGATCGATGCGGCGCGCGACCTGGCGCTGATCGAGTTCACCGGCACGCGGCTGCCGACGGTCGCGCTCTATACCGGGCCGGTCGACGAGGGCGCGCCGGTCACGGCGCTCGGCTATCCCGGCAATGTCGATCTCGCGACCGCGCGCTCGGCGGTCGACTATATCCATCCGCTGTCGCCGATCAGGTCCGAAGGCGTATTCTCCGGGCGGCGGACGATGTCGGGCGTCGACGTGCTGCTCCACACCGCCAACATCGCGCGGGGCAATTCGGGCGGGCCGCTGCTCGATCCGTGCGGGCGGGTGATCGGGGTGAACTCCTCCTTCGCCAAGGGCGAGGAAGGCGATGCCAGCTTCGGCTTCGCCATCGCCGATTCCGAGCTCGCGACCTTCCTGCGCAACGCGAAGCAGGAATATCCGGCCGTCGGCACGCCCTGCACCAGCATCCTCGACCGGGTGAAGCAGGACAGCGAGGCCGATGCGCGGGCGAGCGCCGCGGCGGAGGCGGCAAAGCGCGACGCCGCGGCAACGGCCGCCGCCGCCCGCGCGCAGGCGCTGGACAATGCACGCATCGCGGCCGAGCGGAACCGGGAGAACATCATGGCGCTCGCCGCAGTGCTGCTGGTGGCCGGGGCGCTGGCGATCGGCGGCGGGGGACTGCTCGAAGTGCGCCGGCGGCGGCGCGAGGCGATCTGGGCAGCCTCGGCCGGGGGCGTGCTGATGGTCGCGGCGGCCGTCACCTTCTTCCTGCGGCCGAGCGGCGAGGTGACGCTTCCGCCCGAGACCGCGCCGACCCAGGCGCCGGCGGTGTCCTCGACCGCGGCGCTGGGCAAGATGGTGTGCACCGTGGTGCCGGATCGCAGCCGGGTCGTCTCTTCCTCCATCGAGGACCTGACGATCGACTGGGGCACAGCAGGCTGCATGAACGGGCGTACCCAATATGCCGAGAATGGCAGCAAATGGGACCGGATACTGGTGCCGACCGAGGACCAGACGGTGTCGGTGCTTCAGTTCGATCCGGCGACGCGGACCTATTCGAACCAGCGCTACTTCCTGACGGCAGCGCAGATGGAGGCGCTGCGCAACATCAGGACTCAGGTGACGATCAAGACCTGCACGCCGGACGAGGCGGGACGCGCCAATCTGGCGACCCAGCAGAGTGCGATCCGCACCCTGTTGCCGCCCTATCCCAACGAGAAGATCGTCTATTCCTGCAAATCGGCTGGCTGAGCGTTACGCCCCGCGCGACCAGAAGGGCCTGACGAACCGGTCGCGGCGATGGGCCACGACCAGCAGCGCGACGCCGAAGGCAGTGCAGACGATGACCGCCGGAAGCGACGCCTCCGCGCCGAAGGAACCGCCGGTCAGCAGGTCGGAACCGCTGGTCTGCGGGATGAGCAGGCCGTCCTGCCGGAAGCCCGATACCGCGATCCCGTAGATCCCGCCCTGCGACAGGTTCCATGCCGCATGCAGCCCGATCGCAGCCCATAACCGGCGCGTCACCATGTAGAGCGCCGCAAGCATCACCCCTGCCTCGAGCGCGATGGCCGAACCGGCCAGCAGCGATGCATTGGGGTTTTTGAGGTGCAGCGCGCCAAACAACGCCGCGGACAGGATCAGGGCGATCCAGCTCCCAAGCCAGGATTCGACCAGCCGGAAGAAGATGCCGCGCAGCATGATCTCCTCGGTCACGCCCGAGGTGATCGAGATGGCGAGCACCGGCAGCAGCACGGCCGCAGGATGTTGACCGATCACCCGATAGCCGCCGAACGCAGCGATGATGCCGATGACGACCGAGAAAAGCAGCAGCCCGCCGAGCAGGCCCGCGCCGAGCTCCTTCGCCCAACCGGAAAGCGCGAACTCAGCCACGAACGGCCGGCGTTCGACCAGGCGGACGAAGGCGCAATAATAAGCGACGAAGATGCCCGCGACCAGGATCGCGACCAACACCGCCAACATGTCATTATGGGCATGCGGAATGGCGCGGCTGACCAGCGTCGCCGTCATCCCCGCGCCCATCATGAAGGCGATGCCGATCGTCAGCAGCACCAGGGGAAAATGGACGACGCGCCACACCAGACTGTTCGGCGGCGTGACGGGCTTGATCGGATTCATGGAAACCCCCTCGATTACCCGGGGAGCCTAGCGGGCATCATCGGACGACGCAAAATCAGGCGCGGTCGATCCTTGCCGCGAAACATCCGGGCTTCGCATTGTGCGCGTGCAGGTACGCCACCGCCGGATCGGCAAAGAAACGGTCGATCAGAACGCCCAGGTCGCGACCCTCGGTGAGGTCCGCAGCGGTCATCATGCCCCCCGCATCATAGGCGCGGACCGACAATGTCCGGGTCGCGAGCTGTTCGGGCACCTCATTCTCGAACCGCGCCGCTACGGTCATCCCCTCGCGCACGAAGATGGCGTGACGCTGGCGATAGGGGGAGTCGACCGGGAGGTGCTCGTAGTTGAGCAGCAGCACATGCTCCCCCGGCGCTGCATCCTCGAGCGAGATGCGGCAGGGAAAGCCCGGCTTCCTGGTGACGGCCATGCGGACCACGCCGAGGCCGGCCAGCGCGGCATCGTCGAAGCCGTAAAGCGGCACGAACGGCGCCGGATCAAGGCCGGTAATGGCGAAGCCGCTCACGCCACGCCCTCGCGCTTGAGCAGAACGACCTTGCGATCGAGCCCATAGGCATAGCCGCCGAGCGTGCCGTCGCTGCGCTGGGCGCGGTGACAGGGAATGACCACCGCCACCTGGTTCTGGCCGCACGCGGTGCCCGCCGCCCGCACCGCGCCGGGGCTACCGGCGATCGCGGCAAGCTCGCTGTAGCTGCGCGTCTCGCCCGCCGGGATGGCGCGAAGTGCCTGCCACACTGCTTCCTGGAAAGCCGTACCCTGCACGTCGAGCGGCAGATCGTGATGACGCTCCGGGGATTCGACGCTTGCCACCACCCGGGCAGCAAGGTCGGCGAGTGCAGCGCCGCCGGGTACGATCTCGGCCTTGGGAAAACGCAGCTTCAGCGCCTCCTCGCCTTCGTCGAACGACACGCGGCACAACCCCTTGTCGGTCGCCGCGACCAGCATCGGGCCGAGGCTGGTGTCGGCGACGGTCCAGCGGATCGTCATGCCCGCCCCGCCCTTGCGCCACGCGCTCGGCGTCATGCCAAGCCGTCTCGCTCCGCCTTCATAGAAGCGGCTGGGGGCCGAATAGCCCGCTTCGTAGATCGCCTGGGTGACGGTATCTTCCTCGATCAATGCCCTGGCCGCGCGCTGGGCCTTCAGGCCGCGGGCATAAGCGGCGGGCGTCACGCCGGTCGCGCGCTTGAACAGGCGGTGGAAATGATGCGGGGCATAGCCGACCCGGGCAGCGAGTTCCTCGAGCCCCATGCCATCCTCGTCCGCCTCGATCAGCGCGACAGCCTCGGCCACCGCGATGCGGTCACGGCCGACCTCGTCGGGCTTGCAGCGCAGGCAGGCACGGAATCCTGCCGCCCGCGCCTCGGCGCCGTCGCGGTAGAACAAGACATTCTCCCGCTTCGGGTGCCGCGCCGGGCAGCTCGGCTTGCAATAGATGCCGGTCGAGGTGACCGCACCGACGAAACGCCCGTCATAAGCCCGGTCGCGGCGCTCGAAAGCGGACCAGGCGGTATCGGCGTCGATGGCGAGTTGCTGTGTCATGATGGCGATATAGGCGCCGCGGCCGGCCGCTACATCCCGAGGCTTGCGGTCAAAACGAAGGCGCCTTCTTCAGGCACCCGAGCTGAGCCACTCCAGTATCTTCGATTGCGACGTGGCAAGGAAAGCAAGCTCATGTCCCGCCCCGGGGACAAGCTGGAGCCTGGCCGCGGGCTGCGCCCTGGCCAGCGCCTGGCTGTTGGCGACTGAAACCACGTCATCCGCCGTGCCGTGCAGCAGCAGGATCGGGCAGGTGACGGCGGGAAGCTTCGCGAGATTGTCGTACCGATCGCGCACCAGCAATCGGGCGGGAAAGACGGGGAAATGTTCCTGCGCAACCCGGTCCAGGCTCGCGAACCCGGAAATCAGCACCAGTCCGGCCAGCCGGTGGCGCGACGCCATTTCGGTCGCGACGCCAGAGCCAAGCGAATTGCCGACGGCGACGACCCGGCCCTGCGGTACCTCTTTCGCGGCGAGCCATGCCATCGCGGCCTCTCCGTCGCGATACAGGCCCTGCTCGTCCGGTGCCCCGGGATTGCCGCCATAGCCGCGATATTCGGGCAGCATCACGCCATAGCCGCGGGCGGAGAGCGCGCGCGTCGCATGGACGCTCGCTTCGAGATCGCTGCCATTGCCATGAAAGAAGAGCAAGGTCGGCAAGCCGGCCCGGGCGGGGCGATAAAAGGCGCGCAGCGTCAGGCCGTCGGCCGTCCTGATCCGAACATCCTCATATCCAGCCCCGGGCCCAGCAACGACCGTCTTCGGCGCTGGATAGAAGAAGTCGCGCTGGAACCAGAAGAGCAGCGCGAGCAGCACCAGATAGACAAGGAGTGCCACACCGCCGACCCAGAGGGCGATCTTGCCAACAGAGATCAACGGCCGCTCGCTCGAAAAGGTGTGAACGATGCCTGATTGGCGACACTGATATTTTGCTGGGCCAGTTCCATCCCATCATCCTCGCCAGGCGTCGGCAGGAATGCCATCTTACCATGGAAGGTAAGGCGATCCACGGACCCAATCCACGCCATGCACTTGATCAGCGGACGTCTCACGTTCATCATCAACCTCCCCGGGGGGCCCATTATCATGCATTCGCGGAGATTGAAGATCGCTGCCCTGACTCTCACCGCACTCGGGTTGGCGGCGTCAGGCGGCTGCGAAAGCCGGGAAGCCACCGCTCGGCGAACTGCCTCGGGAATCGCGTCGGAGACAGCGAAGTTGCAGCGCGATGCGGAAACGGCGTGCCTGTGCGAGCGCCGACGCGGAGCGGCGGGAAAAGGGACATGTTGGACCAGCTTCGAAAACGCGATGGCAGCAAGGCACGCCGAAGAAACAGGAGCCTCCCTGTGCGCGCCCATTTCCACCGAATCGCGGGAATGGTCGGATAACCAGGGCCAGCATTCGGTCATCTTGCGATATTACACTGTCGGGACAAGCACGCAGATGACCCTCTGCACCGTTTCCGAAGCCAGAACCTTCGAACACGCAATGAACAATGCCTGGAGCAAAAGGTCCGAGGCTGCGGTGAAGGACGCAGAAAAGCTCGCGCGTGCAATGGTCAGTGGCCAGCAATTCACTGCCGTTCCCGGCAAGCCGACCTGCGGATAACGCCCCGGCCAATTACGCCACCCGAACGTCGTCCATCAGGCGATTGATCCGGGTGCGCAGCGTTTCGACGCCGCCGGCGACTGCCTCCGCCGTGCGCGCCACATTCTCGGCGCCGCGGCGCGAGCGTTCGGCGCGCTCGTACAAAAGCTGCATGTTGGTCGCCGCGTCGGCCGTGCCGCCCTCTACCTCGGCGATGGCGGCTGCGATACGACGAGTCATGTCGCGCTGCTGCTCCACCGCGCCGGCGACATTGGCGGCGGAGCGATCGAGATCCGCCGCGAGCGAATCGACTGACTGGATCGTCTCAAGCACGGTATCGCTCGCGTGCGAAACCGCGGCGAGACGGGATTCAATCCGGCCCGCAGCGGCCTGGGTCTGGCGCGCGAGGCCCTTCACCTCGTCGGCGACCACGGCAAAGCCACGCCCGGCGTCGCCAGCGCGCGCCGCCTCGATCGTCGCATTCAGCGCGAGCAGGTTGGTCTGTCCGGCAACGGCGGAGATCAGGTCGAGCACCCCGGCGATCTCGCCGACCAGCACGCCAAGCGATTCGGCATGCGCCCGGCCTTCGAGGGTGCGCGCCCGGACATGGGCAGCGCCGGTCTTCGATTCATGCGCCTCGTCGCTGATTCGCTCGATCGCCTCCGCCAGTGCCGCGCCCGACTGAGCAATGGTGCGTGCGCTCGACGCGCTCTGTTCTGCCAACGCGGCGGTCGCGAGCGCGTGATGCTCGGTCGTTCCCGCCTCGTCGGACATCGCGTTCGCCGTCTCACGCAAGGCGGGGCCAGCCGAGATGAGTTCATGGACGACCAGGCTCGCCTCGCGCTCGAACACCGCGAACAGCGCATCGAGATCGGCCGCGCGTTTCGCACGCGCCTCATGTTCGGCAACCTGGCGGCGGTGGAGCGCTTCATTGGCGCGGTGCGATTCCTCGCTCAGGCGCCGCGCATCGCCGGATCGCGTGCGCGCAAAGGCCAGCGCGCGGGCAATCTCGCCAATCTCGTCAGCGCGGTCGAGGCCGGGGATCGGCGTATCGTCGCGCTCCAGCGTGATATCGCTGGTCGCCACCGCGATCCGCGCGAGCGGCTGCTCGATCCTAAGAGTCAGCATGCGCATGCCCCACCAGCCGATCAGCGCGGCGAGCAACGTCACGAAGGCGACCATGAGATACGCCGTCGCGAACCCCCGTTCGAGCGTCGCCCGCTCGCGCGCGGCATCAGTGCGCAGATCGTCGACCAGGCCGTTGCTGGCGACGGTCAGCGGATCGATCGCCGCATAGAGCGCGCCGCTGACGAAGAAATCGAGCTGATCGAGGTGACGGCCGCGCAGCAGATCCAGCAACCGCTCGATCGCCGCATCGGCGCCGCGGCGTGCATCGGAAACCTGCGCGATGGCGATACTGCGCCGTTGATCGGGCGCGTGGCTGGCGAAGGACTGCCAACTCGTTCGAATGGTGGCGCGCGCAGCCTCGATCACGCTGATCGCGCTTTCCGGCGAGAGATTGCCGCTCTGCACTTTCTGCGCGGTGAGCAGGGCAGTGATATAGCTGTCGTTAACCCGTTGAAGCTCGCCGATCGGATAGAGCCGGTCGAGCACCAGCGAGCGAACGCCGTGACTGGTGCTGAGCGTCGTGCCGATCAGCGCGACGGCGAGCAGCGCCTGGATGCCGAGCAGGCTCCAGACGATACGGCGAAGCTGGGAGCGGATGCTGCCACCACCCGGTCCTCGCCGCGCGATGCGGTGTTTAAAGGCCGAAAGGGCGGCGGCGATATCTGGGCGAGGCATGGCCGGGCTATGAGGACCAAGACGCAAACGCGTGGTTAACCGATTGTTACGGTTATATGAAATCGGAAAAGAAACATCGGCGGAACGTGGCTGCGAGCCCGGCTTGCGCACGCCTCTACCCATCTGCACAATCCATACGCTGCAGCGATGGCCTGCGGACGGGGGAAAACGTCAAAATGCGGAAAGTCCTGATCTGGGGCGCTCTGATGGCTATTGTCCTCGTGACGGCCATTATCTGGTACGGGACCGCAGGCTGGTTCGAGCGCAGGGCACTTCGTAAACAGGCGGTTGCATCCTGTTTATGCGAACGACGCGCGGGCTCGAACGGTAAGCAGGCATGCTGGTCAGCGTTCGAAAAGGCGATCGCGCCAAAACATGCAAAGAGTACGGCCGGCAACAAGACGTTCTGCGGCTTCGTATCCCCGGGCTATCGCTTCTGGAAGGAAGGCGACGCCGACTATGAGGTGATCACGCACTATCGTGCCGCCGGTCCGAACGGGAAAATCGTGACGCTGTGCACAAGGGCAGAAGCGGACAAGGTCGAAGAAGCAATGGAAAAGGACCTTGATGGCCCCGCAGGCCGCGTCAGCGCAGCTACACTCAAAATGGCTGAAGATATCTCGCTTGGACGACCGATCGGCGGAAGTTCCCCATGGTCATCCTGCCTGTAATCCGGAAGTCGCCATTCAGGCCCGCTCGACGGACTCGGGTTGCATCCCGTGCAACCCGATGCTAACCGCGCGGCGACCCATCAGGGGGGCCGATTCCGGCCTCCCTTTTCGTATGGGTCGCAAACAGTTTCAAACGAGGATTTCGATCGCGTGGAGACATCCGGCGGTATTCAAGCAAGCTTAAGCGGTCGCTACGCCACCGCGCTCTTCGAGCTTGCCCGCGATTCAAAGACGATCGACGCCGTCGAGGCGAGCCTGGCACAGGTGCGCGCCGCGCTGGAGCAGTCGGACGAGTTCGCCCGGCTGGTCGCGAGCCCGCTGGTGAGCCGCCAGGATGCGGCCAAAGCGGTTGCCGCAACGGCGACCGTGCTTGGCGTCGACGGCACGACGAAGAACTTCCTCGGCGTGCTGGCGGAGAATCGCCGCCTGCCGCAGTTGCCCGCGATCATCCGCGCGTTCCGCGCGCTCGCCGCCAGCCATCGCGGCGAGACGACCGCTGAGGTCACCTCGGCGCATCCGCTTTCCGCACCCCAGGTCGACGCGCTGAAGCAGCAGCTTCGCACCCGGATCGGCCGTGACGTTTCCGTCGACCTGTCGGTCGATCCCACGCTGCTTGGCGGGCTGGTCGTCAAGATCGGCTCGCAGATGATCGATTCGTCGATCAAGACCCGTCTCAATACCCTCGCGCACGCGATGAAAGGCTGACAATGGATATCCGCGCCGCTGAAATCTCGAAGGTCATCAAGGACCAGATCGCTTCGTTCGGTACCGAGGCCCAGGTCTCCGAAACCGGCCAGGTGCTGTCGGTCGGCGACGGCATCGCGCGCATCCACGGGCTGGACAACGTCCAGGCCGGCGAGATGGTCGAATTCTCGAACGGCGTGCAGGGCATGGCGCTCAACCTCGAGGCCGATAATGTCGGCGTCGTGATTTTCGGCTCTGACGCCGAGATCAAGGAAGGCGACGTCGTCAAGCGGACCGGCACGATCGTCGACGTCCCCGTCGGCAAGGGCCTGCTCGGCCGCGTGGTCGACGGCCTCGGCAATCCGATCGACGGCAAGGGCCCGATCGTTTCCGACAAGCGCAGCCGCGTCGAAGTGAAGGCACCGGGCATCATCCCGCGTACCTCGGTCCACGAGCCAGTGCAGACCGGCCTGAAGGCGATCGACGCCCTCGTCCCCGTCGGCCGTGGCCAGCGCGAGCTGATCATCGGCGATCGCCAGACCGGCAAGTCGGCCGTCGCGATCGACACCTTCATCAACCAGAAGACGGTCAACGCCGGCGACGACGAGTCGAAGAAGCTCTATTGCATCTATGTCGCGGTCGGCCAGAAGCGCTCGACCGTCGCGCAGCTCGTCCGCACGCTGACCGAGCAGGGTGCGATGGAATATTCCATCGTCGTCGCCGCCACCGCGTCCGACCCCGCCCCGCTTCAGTTCCTCGCGCCGTACACCGGCACCGCGATGGGCGAGTATTTCCGTGACAACGGCATGCACGCGCTG
The DNA here is from genome assembly GCA_029202385.1 of Candidatus Sphingomonas phytovorans. Taxonomy (NCBI): domain Bacteria; kingdom Pseudomonadati; phylum Pseudomonadota; class Alphaproteobacteria; order Sphingomonadales; family Sphingomonadaceae; genus Sphingomonas; species Candidatus Sphingomonas phytovorans. The sequence continues at coordinate 5,120,711 of CP119314.1, read as the reverse complement.
ATCGTGTTCGACGATCTGTCGAAGCAGGCAGTCGCCTATCGCCAGATGTCGCTGCTGCTGCGCCGCCCGCCGGGCCGCGAAGCCTATCCGGGCGACGTGTTCTATCTCCACTCGCGCCTGCTCGAGCGCGCGGCGAAGATGAACAAGGACAATGGCTCGGGCTCGCTCACCGCGCTGCCGATCATCGAGACCCAGGCCGGCGACGTGTCGGCGTACATCCCGACCAACGTGATTTCGATCACCGACGGCCAGATCTTCCTTGAAACCGACCTGTTCTTCGCCGGCATCCGCCCGGCGATCAACGTCGGCCTCTCGGTCAGCCGCGTCGGTTCCGCCGCACAGACCAAGGCGATGAAGAAGGTGTCGGGCTCGATCAAGCTGGAGCTCGCCCAGTATCGCGAGATGGCCGCCTTCGCCCAGTTCGGTTCGGACCTCGACGCCTCGACCCAGAAGCTGCTCAACCGCGGCGCACGCCTGACCGAGCTGCTCAAGCAGGCCCAGTTCAGCCCGCTGCCCTTCGAGGAGCAGACCGCGTCGATCTTCGCCGGCACCAATGGCTATCTGGACGCCGTCGCCGTTCAGGATGTCGTCCGCTACGAAGCCGCGATGCTCGCCGATCTGCGCGCGAACCATGCCGATGTGCTCGGCCTGATCCGCGATACCAAGGATCTGGGTGACGAGGCCAAGGGCAAGCTCAAGGCTGCGCTCGACGCTTTTGCCAAGACGTTTGCGTAATAACGGACACACATATCCGTCACCCCGGACTTGTTCCAGGGTCCACCGGGCAACAGACCTGAGCGCTGGTGGATGAGTGGATGCCGGAACAAGTCCGGCATGACGGAAGAAGGGAAGCGGTAACGGACTGACATGGCATCTCTGAAGGCCCTCAAGATCCGCATCGGCTCGGTGAAGTCGACGCAGAAGATCACCAAGGCGATGAAGATGGTCGCCGCCGCGAAGCTGCGCCGTGCGCAGGAAGCGGCCGTCGCCGGCCGCCCCTATGCCGAGCGGCTGGAAAAGGTGATGGCGAGCCTCGCCGCCAAGGTGAGCCTCAGCGAATCATCGCCGAAGCTGCTCGCCGGCACGGGCAAGGACCAGGTCCACCTGCTGATCGTCGCGACTTCCGAGCGCGGCCTCGCGGGTGCGTTCAACTCCAACATCGTCCGTGCGGCTCGCCGCAAGGCCGAGGAGCTGATCACCGCCGGCAAGACGGTGAAGATCTACATCGCCGGCAAGAAGGGCCGCGTGCTGCGCCGCTTCTATCCGAAGCTGATCGTCGCCGACCATGAGATGGGCCATATCAAGAAGGTCGCCTTCACCGATGCGCGCGAGATCGCCGATGACGTGATCGCCCGCTTCGAGGCCGGCGAGTTCGACATCGCCCATCTGTTCTACGCCCGCTTCCAGTCGGCGCTGGTCCAGGAACCGGTTGGCCGCCAGATCATTCCGGTCGCGATTGACGTCAATGCCGCCCCGGTGGCCGATGGCGGTGCCGCCGTCGAGTATGAGCCGGACGAGGAATCGATCCTGGCCGACCTGCTGCCGCGCAACGTGGCGATCCAGATATTCCGTGCGCTGCTCGAAAACGCAGCATCGGAACAGGGCAGCCGCATGACCGCGATGGACAACGCCACGCGCAATGCGGGCGACATGATCAACAAGCTGACGATCCAGTACAACCGCACCCGCCAGGCCGCGATCACCACGGAACTGGTCGAAATCATCTCTGGCGCCGAAGCGCTCTAAGCAGTTCGAAGCAAGGAAAGAACGATGGCAACCGCAGCCCCGACCACCAAGAAGCCTGCCGTGAAGCGCGCGCCCAAGGCAGCCGCTCCGGAGACGACGGCCACCGCGACTGTCGCGACGACCAACAATGTCGGCCGCATCAGCCAGGTGATCGGCGCCGTCGTCGACGTCGCCTTCCCGCAAGGCAGCCTGCCGGCGATCCTTTCGGCGCTCGAAACCGATAACAACGGCAACCGCCTCGTCCTCGAGGTTGCGCAGCATCTCGGCGAGAACACCGTCCGCACCATCGCGATGGACGCGACCGAGGGCCTGACCCGCGGCCAGACCGTGACCGACACCGGCTCGCAGATCCGCGTGCCGGTCGGCCCGAAGACGCTCGGCCGAATCCTGAACGTGATCGGCGAACCGATCGACGAGCGTGGCCCGGTCGGCCACACCGAAACCGCCCCGATCCACGCATCGGCGCCGCTGTTCGTCGACCAGTCGACCGAGAGCGCCATTCTGGTGACCGGCATCAAGGTCATCGACCTGCTCGCCCCGTACGCGAAGGGCGGCAAGATCGGCCTGTTCGGCGGCGCCGGCGTGGGCAAGACCGTGCTCATCCAGGAACTGATCAACAACATCGCCAAGGGCCATGGCGGCACCTCGGTGTTCGCGGGCGTTGGCGAGCGTACCCGTGAGGGCAACGATCTCTACCACGAGTTCCTCGACGCTGGCGTCATCGCCAAGGATGCCGACGGCAATCCGCAGTCCGAGGGTTCGAAGGTCGCGCTGGTATATGGCCAGATGAACGAGCCGCCGGGCGCCCGCGCCCGCGTCGCGCTGTCGGGCCTGACGATCGCCGAATATTTCCGCGACGTCGAAGGCCAGGACGTGCTGTTCTTCGTCGACAATATCTTCCGCTTCACCCAGGCGGGTTCGGAAGTGTCGGCGCTGCTCGGCCGTATTCCTTCGGCCGTGGGCTATCAGCCGACCCTGTCGACCGACATGGGCGCGCTGCAGGAGCGAATCACCTCGACCAACAAGGGTTCGATCACCTCGGTGCAGGCCATCTACGTGCCTGCCGACGATCTTACCGATCCGGCACCGGCGACCTCCTTCGCCCATCTCGACGCGACGACCGTGCTCAACCGCGCGATCTCGGAGCTGGGCATCTACCCGGCGGTCGATCCGCTCGACTCCACCTCGCGCGTGCTCGAGCCGCGCGTCGTCGGCCAGGAGCATTACGAGACCGCCCGCGCCGTTCAGTCGACCCTGCAGAAGTACAAGTCGCTTCAGGACATCATCGCCATCCTGGGCATGGACGAGCTGTCGGAAGACGATCGCCTGACCGTGTCGCGCGCCCGGAAAATCCAGAAGTTCCTGTCGCAGCCGTTCCACGTCGCCGAGGTCTTCACCGGCATTTCGGGCAAGTTCGTGCAGCTCGAGGATACCGTGAAGAGCTTCAAGGCAGTGGTCGACGGTGAGTATGATCACCTGCCCGAGAGCGCTTTCTACATGGTCGGCGGCATCGAGGAAGCGATCGCCAAGGCCGAGAAGATGGCGCAGGACGCGTAAGGACCAAAAGCCCCTCCCCTTCAGGGGAGGGGTTGGGGTGGGGCCTGACCCGCACAGGGTCGCTACCACTCCCCCACCCCCTGCCCCTCCCCTGAAGGGGAGGGGGGAGAGATAGAATGCTGCACTTCGAACTCGTCACTCCCGAAAAGCTCGTCCGTTCCGAGGACGTGTACATGGTCGTCGTCCCCGGCTCCGAGGGCGATTTCGGCGTGCTCGAAGGACATGCGCCGATCATGTCGACGATCCGCGACGGCGCGCTGTCGATCTATCGTACCGAAAAGGGCGAGCCCGAGACGATCGCCATCGAGGGCGGCTTCGCCGAGGTCAGCGCCGCCGGCCTGACCGTTCTCGCCGAGCGCGCTGCCTGACTCTGCCGCCCCGGCTCATCGCATCGCGCTGTAATGCCAGCGCACCGCCCTGCTGCCGTCCAACAGTGAAATTTCCGCGTTAAGCGCAGCGCCGTCGCGCCAGTATCGGATGCGCTGCGGATAATCATGCGCCGGGTTGGCGAACACGATCTCCGTCGCGCCGCGCGATGCCATCGGGAAGGCGACACGCACCCCTCCATGCGGTGATGCCCAATAGACCAGCTTGCCCGACGAATCCGGCAGCATCTGATTGGCTTCCCAGGATGTGATGGTCGCCCCGCCGCCGCTGCGGCCGGAACCAAGCATCGTGCCGGCACGCGGCGCCGTCCAGCATTCCTCGGTCCATTTCGGCCCATCCTGCTGGATCCAGCAACCCGCCATCCATTCGGGAGGCCCTTCCGCCAGCGCGGATTGCTGCGCGACCGCAACGCCTCCGCAGAGGGCAATCGCGGTGCCTCCGCACAGGGCAACCGCCGTCATCAGCATCATCATGCGGCGCATCTCTTCCTCCCTCATTCACTCGATGGCTGACGATATCCGGGAAGCCGGGTGCTGGCTTGAACCAACGCGACATGGAATAACAGGGTCGTGGACTATGCCGAGCAGCCCTTGCCGCCGGAGCTTGACGGGCTTGTCGCCGCGATCTGGACGATCGCAGCAAACGGCCATCGCGACGACTGGATCGAGCAGAACGCCACGCCCGATGGCTGCATCGAGCTCATCCGGCGGACCGAAGGCCGATCGGTCTGGGGCGAGGAACAGCCACCACTGTTCGCGACCGGATTGAACCTGGTGCCGGTACGGTTCCGCATGAGCGGCGACGCCCGATTCATCGGGATCAGGCTCTGGCCCTGGGCATGGGCGATGCTGAGCGACATGCCCTGCCCCGATTTTGCCGGGAGATGGATCGCCATCGACCACGACACTGTGGCTGCATCGCTGCTCGCCGACCCCGACAAGGTCGTCTCCCGGCTGATCCAGGCTTTTGCCGGGACGGCACCGCACCCGATCGCGGCGCACACACTCCCGGCGACCAGCGTCGCGGATATCGCCTGGGCCAGCGGCCGCACGCATCGCACCGTGCAGCGCTGGTTCGAGCGCGAGGTCGGCCTGCCGCCGCGCAGCTATCTCCGGCTGATCCGTTTCCGCCGAACGATGGCCGATCTCGCCGGGCCGACGGACAGCTTGGCGGACCAGGCGGCGCGGCACGGCTTTGCCGACCAGTCGCATATGGCGCGCGACTTCCGCCTGCTCGCGCGGACGGCGCCGCGTACCGCGCGCATGACGGCGAAGGGCCCTTTCCTCGACGGCAAGGACTGACGCCGGGAGCGATCCGGCCCGGGCATCCTTTGGTTAGTCAATTATCAAGCCTTGGGCGGTACGCCTGTCCCCGAGCATGAGGGATCTATCGGCATGAGTGCATTTGGGCGTCGTCCGGGAGTGGCCAACGGGCCCGGGGCCCGTCCCGCGTTCGGCGTTGCCCGCCCGATGCAGGGTGGCGGCGCGGCACCGCGCGAGATCGAAACCGGCGGCGAGCAGTTTCCGCCCCTGACCAACTTCCCGATCCCCGGCGAACCCGAATCGCCTCCGGCGGGCAACCCGAACAATGCGGAAGCGCTCGCGCGGCTCGCCGACCGGCAGAACGCCTCGGGCGAGGCCGGCAGCAGCAAGGTCGAGGGTTTCGAGGCATCGATCCACAAGATCAAGGAACAGGTGCTGCCGCGCCTGCTCGAACGAGTCGATCCCGAAGCGGCCGCGACGCTCAACAAGGACGAGCTGGCCGAGGAATTCCGCCCGATCATCGGCGAGGTTCTCGCCGAGCTGAAGCTGACGCTCAACCGCCGCGAACAGTTCGCGCTGGAAAAGGTGCTGGTCGACGAATTGCTCGGTCTCGGGCCGCTCGAGGAGCTGCTGGCCGATCCGAACATCTCGGACATCATGGTCAACGGCCCCGAACAGACCTTCGTCGAGCGCAAGGGCCGGCTGGAACTGGCGCATATCCAGTTCCGCGACGAGGAGCATCTGTTCCAGATCGCGCAG